>DAOMGE010000024.1:0-41855 GCA_035430165.1 Pseudomonadales bacterium
TCGACAGCAGTTTCACCACAGATCTGGGTGCAGATGCCGCGATTCGTGCGGTGGCGCTGCAAGCTGATGGTAAGTTATTAATTGGTGGTGACTTCACGAAGTTCCACAACGCCACACAGCATTCGCTGGTGCGGTTGAACACTAACGGCGGTGTAGATACCACGTTCAACAGCGGCGGTTACGGTGCAGACAGCTCGATCAACGCGATTGCGCTGCAAGCCGATGGCAAGATTTTTATCGGCGGATTGTTCACGAGTTACAACGCCACCACGCGCAATAATTTTGCGCGTATCAATGCAAACGGTTCGCTCGATACCGGTTTCACACTGCCTGTGAATGGCGTCGTGAATTCGCTGATTGAGCAAGCCGATAACAAACTGGTACTGGGCGGTAATTTCACGTCGATCAATGCCGTCACACGAAATCGCCTCGCCCGTTTGAACAGCGACGGCACACTCGACACAGCATTTGTTCCAGCAGCCGGCGGCGCGGATGCGGCGATCTACACCACCAACCTGCAAGCAAACGGTGAGTTGTTAATTGGCGGTGCGTTCACAACGTACAACGGTATCAGCAGCAATCATTTTGCGCGCATCCACGCCGGCGATACCGACGGCGATGGCTACGCTGATTCTGTCGATGCATTCCCGACCAATGCAGCGGCAGCGTTCGATGCGGATCACGACGGCATCCCGGATGGCTGGTTGCAACCGAATATCTACAGTTGTTCTGCCAGTGCGGTAACGTGCAACGGATTAACCATCACGCAAGATCCGCCGAACACGGTGTATCCGTTGAATGGTATGTACCGTGGTTCATCCGTAAATGAATTCACGGGTTGGAAATGATCGGGTCGAATTAACGTTGTGACTGACGCTGCAGCCGCAAGCGCTCCATCAGCGATGATGTGTCACTGCGTCCGTGTCCCATCGCCTGTAGTTCAGCATAAAACCGGTTGATCATTTCTGTGGCGGGTAATTCGCAATGCATGTTCCTGGCTTGTTCGAGCAGGATGCCGAGATCCTTGCGCACCAGATCAACCGCAAAACCGAAATCGTAACGACCCTGCAACATGGTGTGTGCCCGGTTATCCATCTGCCATGAACCGGCGGCGCCCTGTGAAATCACATCCAGCACAGCGGTGGTATCCAGTCCGGCCTGTTCGGCGAAAAACAGTCCTTCGGCGAGCCCTTCCACCACACCGATAAAGCAGATCTGGTTCACCATTTTGGTGAGCTGTCCGCTGCCGACATCGCCGATGCGCTTCGAGCGTTTGCTGTACGCGGCCATGACCGGTTCGGCACGTGCAAAGGCTTCCACTGTGCCGCCAGCCATCACAGCCAGTTGGCCTTTTTCAGCGCCGGCTTGTCCGCCTGAAACGGGTGCATCGATAAAATACACGCCATGCTTTTCAGCGGCCTGCGCCAGTTCGCGTGCCACGGTTGCGGATGTGGTGCTGTGATCGACAAACACGCTGCCTGTTTTCATCACGGCAAACGCCGCGAGCGCCACTTCCCGTACATCGTTGTCACCGCCGACACAGCTGAACACAAACGTGGCACCGCGTGCAGCGTCGGCACAGGAGGCGACTGTCTTTGCAGCAGGATAATCCTGCAGCCACTTTGCAGCCCGTTGCGGATTGCGGTTATAAGCCTGCACGGTGTGTCCGGCGCGTACCAGATGGCCGGCCATGGGGCCACCCATGGTGCCAAGCCCGATCCAGCCAATCGAGGTGGCAGGAATGCGTGGGGAGGAATCGGGTGTCATGCGTGTGCCTCGATAAGGAAAGTCAGGAGTTTGTGTGATTTTATCCGTTATGCATCGGCGCTGCTGTCTTTCGTCCGGTGTGGAACTCGTGTGTAATGCGCCTGTCCCACTCCTGTACTTTCGGGTTTTCCCTGTGCTCGTGCCCACGGGCGTCTGGTCCTGGTCTCCAAAGGAGGAGCTATGCCTACCCATGTATCGTCTACAAAGTCATTCGCTGCCAAATCCATCGGATTACTTGTTATCTCAGCTGCGATGGCAGTGCCGGTTATGGCAGATGCTACATCGACGCCGGGTATCGACAAGCGGGAAGCTGTGCAGTCACAGCGTATCGAGCAAGGTGAAGCATCGGGTCAGCTCACCGGTAAAGAAGCGACCAACCTGGAGAAGCGTGAAGTCAAACTGAACACAGATGAAGCAGCTGCCAAGGCTGACGGTGTTGTTACCAAGGGCGAGCGAGCGCATTTGCAACATGAGGCAAACCGCGATAGCCGCAAGATCGCGCGCAAGAAACATAACGCCAGGAAAGTCCCCCAGTAAACGGGATTTTACGGGCGCGCCCACAAGATTTGCCAAGTGCATATTGCAGTTGGCAGCTGTTAAAATGCCGGCTTCCTCGTCGGCATTTTATTTTTTACGGAGTGTACTGAATGGCAATCAAGGCAGATAAATGGATCAGGCGCATGGCTCTGGAGCATGGCATGATCGAGCCTTTCGAGGCCGGACAAGTACGCGAACCGGAGCCGGGTCGCAAGGTCATTTCCTATGGCACATCCAGTTACGGTTACGATGTGCGTTGTGCTGATGAGTTCAAGATTTTTACCAACGTCCATTCTGCGACAGTCGATCCGAAATATTTCGACGAAAAAAGTTTTGTCGATGTAAAAAGTGATGTCTGCATCATCCCGCCCAATTCTTTTGCACTCGCACGCACGGTGGAATATTTCCGCATCCCGCGCAGTGTGCTGACGATTTGCCTGGGTAAATCCACGTATGCACGCTGCGGGATTATCGTCAACGTGACGCCGCTGGAGCCGGAATGGGAAGGGCATGTCACGCTGGAGTTTTCCAACACCACCAATTTGCCGGCAAAAATCTATGCCAATGAAGGTGTGGCGCAGATGCTGTTTTTTGAATCCGATGAAATGTGTGAAGTGTCTTACAAGGATCGTGGAGGCAAGTACCAGGGTCAGCGCGGTGTGACCTTGCCCAAAGCATGAGGTCGGCGGCGATAGACGGTAAAGTTGTCGCCGCCATCCAGTCCGATGTCGTAGTCTTTTTCTATTATTTCATTGAGTGCCTTGTACTCACGCAGGCGATTGCCGCCGCCCGGGTGCAGGAAATTCTGGATATAAACGATATAAGCCGCCGGTTTTTGTTGCAGGGTGTCGACCAGTTCCTGTCGCAAGGCTTTTGTGTCGGCGGATTCCGGCTCCATGTATAGCGGGACATCAATCAGGTGGCGGCTGGCCGAGGTCGCGCGTGCAGCCAGCAGGGCTGCTTGTCCATCACCCGCCATATCCAGCGTTTGTACGGTATCGCCCGGTTGAAGGTTTTGCTTCAGGTAATCCGCAATTTTCTGGCTGCGGGACACCGAATTCTGCGCGGTGTCATGGGCGGCTTGCATCTGCGACAGTGATAACTGCGAGAACAGGTAAGCAAAGCCTGTGAACAGACAGACTCCTGCAATGCTCGCCAGTTTTTTCCAGATTTGTGCAGAAGCGGCAACCGGACTGAGCAGCAATGAAAACCCGAGCACAGACCAGTAAATGGTCGGCAGCAAGTGTGACAACCAGAATTTGCCGGCAATCAGTTCATACCAGATAAAAGCAAACACCATCAGGGCCAGATGCAGGATGCGTTGTCTGGCTTGTGCATTTGCCTCGTTACACAACCATGCCCAGACCAGGCCAGGTAATGCAAATGACAGGGACAGTCTGGCGAACTTGAGGAAATTGCTGACCAGCATTGCGGTGCGTTCTGCATCGCTGTCGTAATGCCAGAGGTCGTAGCGGCAGCGCGTGTAGATTGGCAAAAACGTCTTGTAGATGTGGATGAAGGCTTCCAGTCCGCCTTTGTAGTAAATCCAGAAAAATGGCGCGATGCTGACAATTCCGCTGGTAAACAGCAGCGCGGTGAGTAATTTCCAGGTGCTGTCTGCTATTGTCGTGCGATCTGCGAGATGTTTTCTGTGCCAGAGAATAATAAAAAGCGCGGGCAACATTACAAGAAAATTGGGTTTGATGCTGATGGCGATCCCGCTGGTAATGCCTGTCAGCACACTGCCTGCCAGCAGATTTTTCTCACAGGATGTCGCAATCAGGAAAGCGCTGGATGCAGCGATGAGGCCGATAAATTCCCTTTCAAGGATAAACTCGCCGCCATTAACCCAGTAGAACACAGCAAACAGGCAGGGCGCAGCCATGGCGCTGGCACGTGATACCGGTTGCAGGATTTTCCAGCTGACAAAGCCGAGCAAACCGAAAGCGAACAAATCTACTGCGCGCAAGGCGGCGGCGTCGTAGCCCACCAGTTTTCCTAGCAGTTGGTGCAGTAGAAACGGTGCGGGAAAATTGATTTCAAAAATATCCCGATACAACACGAAATCTTTTTCATTCATCAGCCAGCCGCTGTAATGCAGCATGGCGAGATCGGCGTTGATGGGATGATTCAGTGACAGGTAGAGCAGGGTGCAGGCAACTCCGGCGATAGCTGCTACTGCCAGCCATGGCAGGGCGTGCAACAGTTGCTGTACGTTTTTTTGTTGTGCCGACTGTGGTTTCTGCAAGATGTTGCCCATGCGTCGCGGGTCAGGATTTGGGCTTGTCGTCGGGTGGCAGTTTGAGATCCTTGCCTTCAAAACGAAAGACTTGGGGTTGGGTCTCGCGTTGCGGGCGTGCTTTTTCATCTTCGGTCGTGGGCATCCAGTCGACGAAATTGCGCCAGCCGGCATAATTTTCCGATTTCGGTCTTTCAATCACGTAGTAATACACCGCCAGTGAATTGCGTCGGCGATCTTCGGGGCATTGCAGCGGATAGGGATGCCCGTGGTAGGTGTTGGTGCCGGTGAGGAAAAACGCCGCGCGATTGAAAACAGGCGCAATCCTCACTTCGCATTTTGTCAGCGACGTGTCCCACAATTCCAGGTGGCCACCCCATTCTTCTTGCCAGTCGCGATTGAGGAAATAGATCATGTTGAAAATCTGGTCGACTTTCTTGTTCGGGTGACGCGACTTGTCGGCGTGGATCATCAGTTTGCCGCCACGTCCGGTGGAATGCAGCCCACAGCCGCGATAGTGCGGATCCACAATCAGGCCAGCCTGGCCCGTCAGTGTGGTCATGAAGCGGATGAAGGTCGACGAGTTGAACTCGTGCATCATGTGCCGGATCAGCGGTGGAAAATTCTCTTCCCGCGAATGCCCGAGTTTTTGTGAAGTCTGGATGGTTTCGCGATCGCCACCGCGTTCCCACGGAATATCTTTCGGGCCGGGAAATTCATCCGCCAGCATATTGGCAATATCATCCGGCAGAAAGTTGTCGATGTAGGTATGCCGGAACGGCTTTGCGTGTTTGAAGGATTCGGCGTACTGCTGCGCCACCGCTTGCATGTGTTCGTTATCGAGATAGAAAGCGGGAATCATTTTCATCGTGCGTTGCCTTGTCCGTATCCTGTGCTAGATGTCCTGCGCCTGTTCTGCTGCGTTGCCGATATAGGTGGCAGGCGTCAGGTCGCGCATGGCCTGTTTCGCATCGTCAGGGATATCGAGACTGTCGATAAATTTCTGCAGCACCGTACGCGTCATGGTCTGGCCGCGTGTCAGGGCTTTCAGTTTTTCATACGGTTCGGCAATGCCGTAACGGCGCATGACAGTCTGTATCGGCTCTGCCAATACTTCCCAGCTATTGTCCAGATCTTCGCTGAGACGTTGTTGATTCAGCTCCAGTTTTCCCAAACCTTTCAGCGTAGCTTCGTAGGCGATGGCGCTGTAGGCAAAGCCCACGCCCATGTTGCGCAAGACAGTGGAGTCGGTCAGGTCGCGCTGCCAGCGAGAAACCGGCAGTTTGCTGGCCAGATGGCCGAACATGGCGTTGGCCAGTCCCAGGTTGCCTTCGGAGTTTTCAAAATCGATCGGGTTGACCTTGTGCGGCATCGTGGATGAACCCACTTCTCCGGCGACTACGCGCTGTTTGAAATAGCCCAGCGAGATGTAACCCCAGATGTCGCGATCGAGGTCGATCAGGATCGTATTGAACCGGCTGATGGCATCAAACAATTCCGCCATGTAGTCGTGTGGTTCGATCTGTGTAGTGTAAGGGTTCCAGGTCAGCCCCAGGTTCTCGACAAAGGTGCGCGCATTGGCTTGCCAGTCGATGTCGGGATAGGCAGACAAGTGGGCATTGTAGTTACCGACTGCGCCATTGATCTTGCCCAGCAGCGGCACAGCGGCGATCTGTTCACGCTGGCGACGCAAGCGAGCCACGACATTGGCCAGTTCCTTGCCGACCGTGGTAGGGGAGGCAGTCTGGCCATGCGTACGGGCAAGCATCGGGACAGCAGCGAATTCATGTGCCAGCTTTGTCAGTTTGGCGATGATCCGGTCTGCCAGTGGCAGCAGGCAAAGGTCGAGCCCTTCCCGCAACATGAGGCCGTGCGAGAGGTTGTTGATGTCTTCGGATGTGCAGGCAAAGTGTACGAATTCACTCACCGCAGCCAGTTCGGCATTGGCTTGCATCTGTTCCTTGATGAAATACTCGACTGCCTTGACGTCATGGTTGGTGGTGCGCTCGGTAGCCTTGATCTGTGCGGCATGGCGGGGGCCAAAATCGGCCAGGATCTGCTCCAGGGCAGCCTGGGCTGTGCTGGATAAATCCGGCAGTTCCTCTATGCCGGGATGCCGGGCCAGTTGCTGTAGCCACCGGATCTCGACCACTACCCGTGAGCGGATCAGTCCGTACTCACTGAAGATGCCCCGCAGCACGTCGATTTTGCTGGCATAGCGACCATCGACAGGGGTTATGGCGGTCAGCTCGGTGAGGGGGAGTTTTTCAGTGTTCATGAGGCAATTCCGTCAGGGTAAGGCGGTCGGTATTGTACCTGATGAGACCTGCAAATGCGGCAGGTGGAGGCTGTGTGAAACGTTTTGTTCGGCAAAACAGAGTTCCACAGTGAAGGACTGCTCACCTTGATTATGCACATCCTGCATGAATGTTAACCAAAAACGTTAAGATGGCTGTGTATAATCATGCGACTTATCAGGAATAGCTCATAACATACTGATATTAAAAGATATTTATCGGTTGATCATTTTATGACCAATTTGTGTCAGTGGCTTGCCGTGCCTTGAATTGGGCGCATTTTACTATGCATGTTCACAGACTTATCCACAGAAATTGTGGACAGTTGCGGTCTCCCGCAAGCAAAGCTGGCCTGAGAATCAGCAGGTAAAATCGATCCGGGCCAGATTTCTGGAAATGTGATAATGAGAACCCTGTCACACACTTTCAATTAATTGCCAGTACATGTGGATCGAGGCTTGGAGTGGCGGGTATTGTCCTGCAAAATGGACGCGAGGATTCCTGCTACGTAGTGGGGTGAATCGTTTTACAATCCGGGATGCATGGTGCACCGTGCATCCCTGAAGTCATATCTGCTGGTATTGTACTCTGGTGAACGGGTCGCCAAGTTGTTGAGTCATTAGACAGGAGTGTGTTTGTGTCTGAAGCTGAAGATAAAGCGAGAGAGTTGCTGAAAAAAGGCGATGATCCCCTGGTATGGGATCTCGAGAAAATTCACAACCGCAAGCGGGCTGTCGCTTTTATTATGCAGTTCAAGAAGACCCTCTGTGTCTACTCAGGCCCTGTGCAGCAGCTGTACAGCAATTACGACATTTTCCTGCCGGAGGATGAAGACAGGAAGCTGGTTATCCTGCCCAATCCCCACGCGCACCATGACACATTTTTCAAGATCCCGGAAAGTGCAGTGACGCCGACGGGTCTCAATATCATTCCCGGTTCGCTGGTGGGTAAACAGGGATTGTTTATTGCGATGCCATCAAAGAATCCGGATGAACCACCCAAAACCATGCCGCTGACCGTCGGTCTGCACGCCATCATGAAACGGCATACACCGGAACGGCCTTTTTTGCCTGTGCTGACCAAGGGCGCAGTGCGTGAATTCCAGACCGATGTACCTTGTGTGCATTTGCATAAAATCAATATTGATCGCATTACGGCGTTGTCCTCACTGGAGTTGCAAGGCATTATCCGCGCAATCAGTGACAAGATTTCTGTCTATCTCTATCCGAAGAAAGTGCTGCCGCCGCCGGTCGCACAGGGAACGGCCAGCAGGGCTGTCTGATCAGCCGGTGGTACTGCGGGTTACAAATCCTTTTTGACTGTATAGACTCACTTCCTTCATTCGGGAGGAAGTTTTCATGCGTGCAATTGCTGGCTTGCTGGTTTTGTTGGGACTGTTCGCCATTGAGAATGCGCAGGCAGATGTGCGACACGCCGTGGTGCAGGTCTTCAACCAGGGGCGCGAAGTCAATTTCCAGTATCCGTGGCAAAACGGCAACATGAATTCCAGCTACGGTACTGGCGTGATTATTGCGGGCAACCGTATCCTCACCAATGCCCACGTTGTCGACAACAGTTTGCAATTGCAGGTGCGCAAGGTCGGTTCTGACCGTAAATACAACGCGAGTGTTGCCTTCATTTCTGATGAGAGAGATCTCGCGCTGGTTTCCGTCGATGACAAGACATTTTTTGCGGATACCGAAATCATGGAACTGGGTGCGTTGCCCTTGTTGGGTGATGAAGTCACGACCTACGGATTTCCGGTAGGTGGATCGCAACTCGCCATTACACGCGGCATAGTTTCCCGTATTGATTACGATTACTACGCTTACTCGGGTTACCAGAACCTCGTGTGCCAGATTGATGCGGCCATCAATCCCGGTGCGAGTGGTGGGCCTGCGATTGTGAACGGCAAACTCGCCGGCCTGAATTTCCAGGGACTGGCGCGAGCCGAAAATGTTGCCTACATCATTCCTGTGCCGGTCATCGAAACATTCCTGAAGGACATCCAGGATGGCAAGGTGGACGGCGTGCCGGAAATGGCTTTTGTCATGCAGCCTTTGCAGAATGAACAGTTGCGCCAGCGTTATGGTCTTGATGCAGCGTCGGGCGGCGTGCTGGTTTCCAGTTTGTCGGGACTCGAAAAAGAAAAAGGACTCCTGCAAGTTGGCGATGTGGTGGTAGCGATGGATGGACAGGAAGTTGGCAAGGACGGCAGCGTGCGATTTGCAACGGCAGACAGGATTGACAGCAATATCCTGATTGCGAGACACCAGTTGGGTGAACATTTGCCGCTAGGCATTATTCGCCATGGCAAGAAAATGGATCTCGATTATCCCTTGTCCTACACATTGAAAGATTCGCGCATCATTCCCGGCCACCAGTCGAACCTGATGCCCGATTACGAAGTGATTGGAGGACTGGTGGTGATGGAAGTGAACGAGGACATGATGCGCGGCTGGAAATTTGTGCCGCCTGCCATTGATTCACAACGCTACGAATACCGTCGAACGGGCATGAAAGATGTTGACCGCATCCTGTTGGTGGTGAGTGTATTGCCCGATGAAATCAACCAGGGCTATGAAGAAACGCGTTTTGCGATTCTGAAAACCGCCAATGGCCAGCCTGTTTCCAACTTGTCGCAATTGCGGTCGGCGATGCGCGCCACACCCGCGCCAGCACCAGCGATGCCTGCGTTGGCCGCAGATTATCTGGTGCTCGGTTTTGCACCGCACGACACGCAAATCATGTTTTCACGAAAAGCACTGACAGAAAGGCAGCCGGTTATTGCTGAACGCTATCACATCCCGCCAACCAGACCCTGACATGCCTGCTGTTGCCGATGCGGGACAAGCATGGTGTCTGGTTATTGACCAGGGTGGGCATAGCACGCGCGCGCTGGTTTTTGATACACGCGGTCATTTACAGGCAAGTGCAGCGTTGCCGATAAAAACATTGACCGGTGCTGCGGGTTTTATCGAGCAGGATCCTGCAGAAATCCTTGCGTCAGTTACTGCTGTGCTGGAACAGATTGCTGCGCGCCTCGGTGATCAGTGCAGCGTGATAAAAAAAGCCGGGCTGATTGTGCAGCGCTCCAGCTTGCTGGCCTGGGACAGGCATAGTGGCGCTGCAATCAGTCCCGTCCTGAGTTGGCAAGACACGCGCCATGCGGCATGGTTACAACAACACATCGCGGGCAGTGAAAACCGCTTGCAGCAATTGACGGGTTTGCGTGCCAATGCCCATTACGGTGCCAGCAAGATACGCTGGTTGCTGGATAACGATCCCTGCGTACAGCAGTATTCCCGTGACGCCTTGTGTATTGGTCCGCTGTCAGCATTTTTGCAGCAGCGCCTGACGCAATCGCCAGTGCCATGCGTTGATGCAGTGATTGCCAGCCGGACCTTGTTGACAGAAACGGGTAAGGCTCTCTGGTCCGATACCTTGCTGGATTTTTTTGCGATACCACGCGAATTGTTGCCTGCTGTCAGATATACGACCGACAATTACTGTGACATCACAGTTGGCGATAAACGCATACCCTTGCGATTGCAGGGTGGGGACCAGAGCTTTATCGCGTTTGCACAAGGCAAGGCATTTTTTGATGACAGCATTTTCATCAATGCCGGTACCGGTGCATTTGTCCATCGTGCGATGTGCAGCGAACAGGTGCCAGCCGGTTTGTTGAGCACGCCTTTACTTGTCAATCATGCCTGTGCAGAACATGCTGCAATTGCGAATGTGATGGTGGCGGAAGGCACGGTTAACGCGGCTGCGACAGCACTTGACTGGTTGTGGGAACGTCGCAGGAAAAAATTATCGGAGATGGAACTGGAATCTGCTTTACAACAACCGGACGCGGTGCCGTTTTTTATCAACACCGTTACTGCAACCGGTTCGCCGGACTGGCTGCCTGCTTCATCCCCGGTTTTTTCATTTGCCGCCGATCTTGCATCAGAAGCGGTTGCCGTCATTGAATCGGTCGTGTTTGCGTTACAACGCAATATCTCGCTGTTGCAGGCGGCTAGACCGGCAATCCGTATTGTGTTGAGTGGCGGCTTGTCGCGCCTGCAGGGTTTCTGCCAGCGGCTGGCGGATATCAGTATGCTGCCGGTTGTCTGCAGTGATGACAGCGAGGCTTCCGCGCGCGGTGCGGCGTATTGTTTGCAGGATGCGCCGGCGGAGTGGCAGGGTTTGCCTTCGCGAACCTTTTATCCGCAAAAGCATCATGGATTGCATGCACGTTATCTGGACTGGTCGCGCGCGATGTCCGCGCTGGTGGCGTCCTCAGGAAAATAAAGCGGAAGGGTGCGCGTATCGGCAACAGCGGTACGTTTTCCGCAATATTGTTGCAGCCAGGGCAACAATTTTTCACACGTGGCGCGATAGGCTGTCAATTTGCCGCCGTAAAGGCTGAGCAATCCGTGGTCATCGAGATAACGTGTATCACGGCTGCGGGTGAAGGCGCGATGGTTGTCTTGCGGTAACACCCGCAATCCGCTGAATGCCTGTTCAATACGGGTATCCGCTTGCGGAAAATAGTGTCGCAAGGTATCCAGCAGGTAATCGATTTCCGTTTGTGTCGGCCTGGTGTTATCCGGCGTATCGTGGAAAGCGGTTTCGGTAGTGCCGAGCAGGGTTTTCCCGTACCACGGCAGCACAAAAATTGCGCGACCATCCTGTGGTGCCTCAAGATAGAAACATGCATCGCTGATCTGTTGTTCCAATACCAGGTGTGTGCCTTGCACACACTCCATCGGCAATTGTTGTGAGCTATTGCAGCGCTCTATCGTGTCGTTGACCCAGGGGCCCGTGGCATTGATCACCATGGTGCTGCTGATCTGTTTCAGTCGCGCCTCATGCTGGATAGTGCATGTGTAGCCGTTGTCATGTCGTGTGGCTGAAATGAATTCTGCAGCAGACCAGCAATCCGTGCCGAGACTTCTGGCGCTGTTCTTGACGGCCATCGTCAGCAGCCTGTCGTCAGTCTGTGCATCCTGGTAGGCAAACACCGCTTGTAAATCCCTCGTATCCAATCCGTGTAAATGCTGCCAGTCGCGCTTGCGGATGATGCGGAACGCACCGTGGCCGAACCAGTCGCCGCTCAACAGACGATACAGTGACAGGCCTGCAAGGATTTTCCACGGACGGAAGCGGGTCTGGCGATAGACGGGAATATAAAACCAGTTGATGTGTGCCAGCTTAGGCGCATAACGCAACAGTCGTTCGCGTTCGTGCAGGCATTCGTATACCAGTTTCAATTGGCCGGTTTGCAAATAGCGCAAACCACCGTGCAACAATTTGCTTGATTTGCTCGATGTTGCTGCACCCCAGTTATTTTTTTCAACCAGCAGGCACCGGTAGCCCGCCGCAGCACAGGCTTGCGCGGCACCGGCGCCGTGGATTCCGCCGCCAATAATGACCGCGTCATAGTCAGGTCTGGTGTTGTTCATGGTGCAATTCCGCTCATGGTGTGCGCGCCAGCAATTCGCCGATGGCAAATGTCTCGATATACCGCGCGCCGCGTTCCAGTAATTGTTGCGCAAGCTCTGGTGTGTCGATTTCGTAGACGGCGACCGCACAGGTTTCCATCAACAGACTGTCGTGCAAGGGGATGCGTTTGTAATTGATAAAAATCACTTCTGCCTCAAGTTCGCTGGCGATGGCATGGCGCATGTTCCAGTCGCGCAATACGGGCCCCAGTCGACGGAACCCTGCCTGCCGTGCCATGCGCAGGGCATCCAGGTCAAAGCTGATCAGCACACAGCGTGCAATAACCGGTGCCAGTGTTTCGTGGATAACATCGAGACACTGCAAGGCGCCGTAATCACGCACGGCTTCTTCTTTCAGTTCGACAAATGCCTGTACATGCGGGTGGCGACGCAGGATAGACGTCAGTTCGGCAAGCCCGGAAATTTTCACATCGGCAAAGCTGTCGCCGAAACGTGCCGGTTCGCCCGCTGTCATTTCCTGCAGGGCACGGTAGTGGTATTGCGTGAGTTTTCCTGTGCGTCCGGACAGGCGCTCGAGTGTGTCATCGTGATAGAGCAGTGGTATACCATCGGCGGAAAATTGCACGTCGATTTCGACAAAGCGTGCGCCACAGGCAATGGCTTTTTCCAGCGCCAGTGGTGAATTTTCCGGGTAGAGACGCTGGTAGCCGCGATGGGCAATCAGGTAATCCGGGTCCAGTGTTATCATGCAGGCTGTCTCTTACATCGATAGTTTCAAGTATAGAACGGATATCAGGAAAACCCATGAAAGTTGCCATCGTGCCGGTGACGGCCTACCAACAGAATTGCTCTCTTGTCCTGTGCGAAGAGACGCGGGCTATCGCGGCTGTCGATCCGGGTGGCGATCTTGAACAACTGGAAGCACAGATCGAAAAAATGGGCGGCAAACTGGCTGTGGTGCTGCTGACGCATGGACACATGGACCATTGTGGACAGGCGCGTGTCTTTGCCGACAGGCACGGCGTGCAAGTGATTGGACCCCAGCGCGAGGATGCGTTCTGGATCGAACAATTGCCGGCGATGTGCGCCGCGACCGGCCTGCCGCCAGCAGAGGCCTTTGTGCCGGATCGCTGGCTGGAAGAGGGCGATACTGTCAGCTTCGGTCATATTACGCTGGAGGTCATCCATACGCCCGGTCATACGCCGGGTCATGTGGTATTTTTTCATCGTGGCGAAAAACTGGCCTTTGTCGGTGATGTGATTTTCCAGGGTTCAATTGGCCGCACCGATTTTCCGCGCGGCGATTTTGATACGCTGATTCACTCCATCAAAAGTAAATTATTTCCACTCGGTGATGACGTGGCGTTTGTACCCGGGCATGGCCCCATATCGACCATCGGTGAGGAAAAACAGACAAATCCGTTTGTCAGTGGCAACTATCGATAATTGCAGTCGGGAATTTTTTATGACGACGGTGGGTTTTGAAAATTTCCTTTCGCACGCCGGCAAACTGGAAGGCGGAAAATTGCCGCCAGTGCATTTGTGGAATCCGCCATTTTGTGGCGATATCGATATCCGCATTGCCCGCAATGGCAGCTGGTACCACGAGGGAACACAGATCCATCGTGAAGCACTGGTGAAACTGTTGTCATCGATTTTAAAGCGCGAAGGCGATGAATATTTTCTGGTGTCACCGGTGGAGAAAGTGCGTATCCGTGTCGAGGATGTGCCGTTTATTGTCGTCGGCGTTACCGAAGAAATATCAGCAGAAGGGTTGGCTACCCTGGTGTTCCGCACCTTGACAGATGACATCGTGCCATTGGATGGTGAACATCCGCTGCGTGTGCAAACGGATGCCGTGAGCGGCGAGCCGCGTCCGTATGTTTTGGTGCGCGGCGGCATGGAAGCGCGCATCCATCGCCCCGTATTTTACGAGCTGGTGGAGCGCGGTTCTGAAAAAATTATCGATGGCACGTTGCATCATGCGATTGTCAGTGCCGGTGAGGTTTTTTCGCTGGGTCGGCTCTGAAAGCTGCATGCTATTTCTGGTCGAACAATACCTTGTCCAGCTTTCCGGTGAACGGATACGGCGCTTGATAATGTGTTGATACAGGCGAACCGGTATCGCGACCGACATCCAGGCCTTCCCAGCCCACCATGAACGGTTGTTCGATCATCTGGCTGCCTGTGGCTTTGCCGTTGATCAGCAGTGTGCCAGTACCTTTCAGAACACTCAGGCGATTAAAGCCGATGCCTTCTGAAAACAAGCCCTTGACCACGGCCAGGCCGGTAGAGACTTTTTCATACTGGAATTGCACGGTGCTGTCACCGGCCGGCACGGTGTCTTCCGACACAATGCGCACCACATCGACACCGGTGTTGCGCTCGTAAACCAGATGGTTGTCCTGGATGTAGAGAGAATAGCCGGAAAATTTGTCGCCTTGTGCTGCCAACACGCCATTTTGTTGCTCGTTATCGCGATGGATATTGGCAGTGAGGGTGTAGGATTTTCCCGGCAGCAGTGGCGCAAGATTGTGGGGAACGGTTGCTCCGCCAACGGGGAATTCCATGTGATCCGGTTGCGGGATTTTTACAAACTTGGCGTACAGCGCGCGTTCCAGCAGTCCGGCATCCACCATGGGTAATACCTGGTATTGATCGGCAGCCTTCCACCATTTTTTCTCGAGTTCTTTTACTTTTTCCGGATGTTGTGCAGCGAGATCATGCGCCTCGGAGAAATCCTCATTCAGATTGAATAACTCCCACCTGGTCTCATCGTATTTCTGACTCTCGTTCATGCTGACTTCACGAAACGCTGCAATTTTCCAGCCGTCGCTGTAATAGCTGCGATTCGCTTCGAGTTCGTAATACTGTTCGTGTTTGCGTGAGGGTTCATTGGCATTGGCAAACGTGTAGGCAAAACTGATGCCTTCCATCGGTTTGACATCACGGCCGTGCATTTGCTTCGGTGGCTGGATGCCGATTGCATCGAGAAGTGTGGGTGCGAGATCGTCGATGTGATGAAATTGTGAGCGGATTTCACCGCGCGCAGCGATCCCTTTTGGCCAGCTGATGATTACCGGTGAATTCACGCCGCCACCATGCGTTGTGCGTTTGGTGTGCTTGAACGGGGTGTTGCTGGCTTGTGCCCAACCCAGTGGATAGTGCGGGAATGTTGCCGGGCCACCGAGATCATCAAAGTGTTCGAGATTTTCTGCTGTGGTGGTTTTATGGAAATGGAAATATTCCAGATTGTTTTTCTGGCCTTCCACATCACCTTCGGGACTTGCACCATTGTCAGAGAGGAACACGATAATGGTGTTATCCAGTTCGCCGGTTTCGCGCAGGTAATCGGTGATCTTGCCGACTTGCTGGTCGAGGTTGTCGACAAAGCCTGCGTAGTTTTCTTCAAAACGCGCATACATTTTTTTCTGGTCTGGTGTGAGTGAGTCCCAGCCCTGTACTTGTGGATTGTGCTCGGTGAGTACCGTGTTGGCCGGCGCAATGCCCAGTTGCTTCTGTCTCGCCAGTCGTTGCTCGCGAATCTTGTCCCAGCCTGCGGCGTAGAGTCCTTTGTAACGTTCGCGATCTTCCGGCCTGGTGTGGTGCGGTGCATGCACGGCGCCCGGCGTGTAGTACAGGAAGAACGGTTTTTGTCGATCGACTGCGCGCAAATCCTTGATCATCTGGATGGCGTGATGTGTCAGGTCATCGGGAAAGTAGTAATCGGGATCTTTTGGCATGGGCTGGATTTCATTGCCGCTCACAATCACTGCGGGTTGGAACTGGTCGGTTTCACCCTCCATAAATCCCCAGTAACGGTCGAAGCCCTTTTGTGTGGGCCAGGAATCAAAGGGTCCGGCAGCGGAACGGTGTTCGCCATTGGTGAGGTGCCACTTGCCTGCAGCATAGGTGGCATAGCCGTGTTGCTGCAGGATTTGCGGCAACGTAGCGGCCTCAGGCGTGATCTCGCCGCGATAGCCCGGGTAACCGTAATCCCACTCGGCAACCCAGCCTACACCCGCTGAGTGATGATTGAGGCCTGTTAACAGGGAGGCGCGTGTGGGCGAGCACATGGCTGTGACGGTGAAATGGTTGTAGCGCAAGCCGTTGTCAGCGAGCTTCTGGATATTGGGTGTACGGATCTCGCTGCCGAAAGGTGATGTGTCAGCAAATCCGAGGTCATCCGCCAGGATCACCACCACATTTGGCGCAGCTGGCGGGGCCTTGGGGTCGAGGCGAAAATCGGGTTCGGAGTTGCGGATGCTGTTCTTGATGGTACCGGCAAATGGCTTGCCTGCACTGTTGTCAGTATCGCTGTTATTGCCATGCTCTTTCTTACAAGCCGTCAGCAGCGCCGACATTGCCAGCAGGGCGCTCATATAAACAAGTGTCTGCATGAGGCGAGAGAGCC
Organism: Pseudomonadales bacterium; assembly: GCA_035430165.1. Lineage (GTDB taxonomy): Bacteria > Pseudomonadota > Gammaproteobacteria > Pseudomonadales > UBA7239 > UBA7239. The sequence goes on from DAOMGE010000024.1 coordinate 16,708, forward strand.
GGGCACGGAAGCGGTGGGGCGCCATGAATACTATTTCCCTGGAAAGTACGCGAGGCGGAGTATAAGAGGCCGCGATGGCGAAATGAACTGTGGATGTTGTCGCGTGGTCTATGGGTTATCCTGCCCTGGTTTGCATTTGTCCCGTCTATCGGGTTCCTGAAATTAACGGGGTTTTACTATGTTCGGATTGGGTAAGAAAGATCAATTGCCGGCCAATGAGCAGGACCGCTCCTGGTTCCTGCTGGAGAAAGTAGTCACAGAATCCTTTGCTGAACAGAAACGCGCCCGGCGCTGGGGAATTTTCTTCAAGCTGCTGACTTTCCTGTACGTGATTTTTGCACTGACAATGTTTTCTTCGGCTGGCCATCAGTCTGGTGGTATTGGCAGCTTGTCCGGCAAGGACCATACAGCCGTGGTCAAGGTGCATGGCGTGATTGCTGAAGACAAGGAAGCCAGTGCCAATTCCATTGTGAAAGGCATGCGCGATGCGTTTGAAAATACGCACACCAAAGCAGTCTTGCTGGTGATCAACAGTCCCGGAGGCAGTCCGGTACAAGCCAATTATATTTATGACGAAATCAAACGTTTGCGTAACAAGTATCCGAAAATTCCCTTGTATGCCGTGATCGGTGATATTGGCGCATCGGGTGCGTATTACATTGCATCGGCCGCGGACAGGATTTACGCCAGCGAAAGTTCGCTGGTAGGTTCTATCGGTGTGACAGCGGCGGGTTTCGGTTTTGTCGATACCATGAGCAAGCTCGGTGTGGAACGGCGCAATTACACATCTGGTGAGCACAAGAGTTTTCTCGATCCATTTTCGCCGGTGAAACAGGATGAAAAGCAGTTCTGGGAAGATGTACTCGCCAAAACCCACCAGCAATTTATCAAGCGTGTGCGCGACGGCCGAGGCAATCGCCTGCACGAAACGCCGGATATGTTTACAGGCCTGATCTGGAACGGCGAACAGGCTGTGCAGATGGGATTGATTGACGGATTGAGTAGCCCCGGACAGGTAGCACGTGATGTAGTCGGTGCAGAGGATATGGTCGATTACACGCCGCAGAAAAATCCGTTTGATATGCTTGCGAATAAACTGGGTGCCAGTGCCGGTGCTGCGATTGCTGAACGTCTTGGGTTGGAAAAGGATATCGAATTGCGGTGAAAATATTCGGCGCCAGACTCATATTTCCTTGGCGCGTCACAAGCCCGGAAACGGGTGGTGACGTACTGGCGCAATGCATTGCGCCCGAATGGGGCTAACGGCGAATTACCCCGACGCTGATACCCTCAATCACACAAACCTGTTCGCGCAAATCCACTTCGATTGGGGAGAAATCGGGATTCTCCGGCAACAATTCCAGCTGGTATTTGTTGCGGCCGCGTTGCAGGCGTTTCACGGTGACTTCATCATCGATACGCGCCACCACAATCTGGCCATTGTGGACGTCCTGGGTGCGATGTACCGCGAGCAAATCGCCATCCATGATGCCGATGTCTTTCATGCTGTCGCCGCGAACCTGCAGGAAATAATCCACGCTGGGACTGAAGAAATCCGCCGGGATATTGCAATAATCCTCGATATTCTGTTCTGCCAGTATCGGATTGCCTGCCGCAACACGCCCGACTATCGGGATGCCGGGATCTGCTTCCTGGTCTGGCAGGCGAATGCCGCGTGACGCACCGGCCACCATCTCGATTGCCCCCTTGCGCGCCAGCGCCTTGAGGTGTTCCTCGGCTGCATTGGCAGACTTGAAGCCCAGTTCAGTGGCAATTTCAGCGCGGGTGGGTGGGTAGCCTGTTTCTGCAATATGGCTGCGGATCAGGTCCAGGATTTCCTGTTGGCGGGAAGTCAGCGCTTGCATGGTGTCGGCCTCGTGTGACTGTCTGGTTTTATATCCAGCTTGTGATTATATACAGTAAAGACAGTTGTGCAAGCGGTGGGTTGGCAGTCCTGCTGGCTAGGTAGCCGGGCGGGCCAGTTCCATGACGCGCGCGTCCTCGCGGCCGGTATAGGAGGGGTAGTAATTGCGGCGCAGGCCCGTCTCGCTAAACCCCTCGGACAGGTAGAGCTTCTGTGCGGCAGCGTTTGAAACGCGTACCTCGAGAAAAATACGGGTGATACGGGTATCAAGTGCGGTGATGCTCTCGCGCAACAACCGGCGTCCATAACCCTGGCCCTGATACTCGGGATTGACGGCAATATTCAGCAGTGAGGCTTCATCCAGCACACATTCATAAATGGCAAAGCCGATAATTTCCCCGGCCAGCAAAAATACAAAACAGTGGATATGAGCCTGGTCGAGACACCAGTTCAGCGTGGATTCCGGCCATGCATACTGGTGTGCCTGTTCTTCAATGAACAGCATGTCGTCAAAATCTTTCAGTGTGGCTTTGCGCAGTGTCATTCAGGTTGCGTCAGGCGCGCAGCAGCACTTGCAGTGCTTTCCATACATCGCGTTTCAATGCCGGCTGCTGAAGCATCTCGTGCAAACTGCTCACGACAATGACAGGCCAATCGTGATAATTAAAACTGGCAAGCGTTGTGTCAGCTTCGTTTGCTTGCAGTAGCGCAGGGATGTGTCTGCCAAACAGGATGATCTGGCGAACAGGAATTGTCTGTTCAGGATGACGCTTCAAGAGACCGCCATCCAGCAAGCCCTGGAATTGTTCACGCGCCGCCAGCAAGCTGCGATCCTTGCGCTGCGGAATCGGCCAGCTGAATTGCCGCACGGGGGGTAAATCGGTTTTGCGCCCGATGGCTTGCAAGATATTGCGCAGCAGGGAAAGTTGCGTGTTATCCAGTCGCGGCGCTTCGGCAAGCACCAGCAAATCCTCCACAATCCAGATTGCCAGCTGGCATTGGAAAATATTGGCATCTGTGGGCTGATGTTTCCCGACGGTTACCTGATGTGTTTGTGTGGAGGAGCTGTTCGCAGTTGTGGCAGTTTTTTCTGGCGAAAAATTTTCTAGTGAAATCGATTCGCGTGCCGCATTATTTTGCGTTGGGATTTCAAGGGCAATCAGCGGGGAGGGCAGCGCACCCGGCAAAGGCATGCGCGCCACGTACTGCGAAATTCCCATCGCATCGAGATAGTGCAGTCGCAATAACTCGTTCATCGGCAAATACTCAGATGTTCTCGCCTTCCTGTGGGTTGATGCGCACGTCACCCGAGGCCAGCAAGTTGAGTGCATTCAGGTAGGCTTTTACTGATGCAACGACGATATCAGTATCTGCGCCGTTGCCGTTGATGATGCGTCCGGTCCGCTCCAGTCTCACTGTCACTTCGCCTTGCGAATCCGTGCCGCTGGTGATGGCATTGACGGAGTACAGCAACAAGTCGGCATGACTCTGTGCCACTTTTTCAATGGCCTTGAATGCAGCATCGACCGGACCACTGCCTTCAGCATCCGATTGCACCGATTCACCCTTGACCTTCAATGCAAGCCTGGCGTGTGGGCGCGTACCGGTTTTTGAAACGACTTCCAGCGACTCAAGGCCATAGGTTTCCGGTATTTCACTTGGATCCATATCACTGACCAGTGCCTGCAAGTCCTCGTCAAAAATTTCCGATTTCTTGTCTGCCAATTCCTTGAAGCGCACAAACGCTTCATTGATGGCTTCATCGCTCAATTCGATGCCGAGATCTTTCAGGCGGGTGCGGAAGGCGTTGCGGCCGGACAATTTGCCGAGCACCAGTTTGTTGGCATTCCAGCCGACGTCTTCGGCGCGCATGATTTCGTAGGTTTCACGGTGCTTGAGTACACCGTCCTGGTGGATGCCGGATTCATGCGCAAACGCATTCGCGCCGACAATCGCTTTGTTCGGTTGCACGGGATAGCCAGTGATCGTGGAAACCAGTTTGGATGCCGGCACAATTTGCGTGGCATCAATGCGTGTTTCAACCGGAAAAATATCGCGGCGTGTGCGCACGGCCATCACCACTTCTTCCAGTGAGGCATTGCCGGCGCGCTCGCCCAGGCCGTTGATCGTACATTCGACCTGGCGTGCGCCATTCATCACCGCAGCGAGTGAATTGGCTACCGCCATGCCGAGATCGTTGTGGCAGTGTGTAGACCAGATCACCTTGTCAGCATTCGGTACGCGCTCGATCAACTGTTTGAAACGTTCACCCCACAAGGCGGGAATGGAGTAACCGACGGTGTCGGGCACATTGATGGTTTTTGCGCCGGCCTTGATCACTTCGTCAAAAATCCGCACGAGGAAATCGATGTCGGAACGCACGGCATCTTCTGCGGAGAATTCCACATCGCTGGTGTATTCACCGGCCAGTTTTACCGCCATCACCGCCTGCTCGACCACCTGGTCCGGTGTCATGCGCAGTTTCTTTTCCATGTGGATGGGGCTGGTCGCAATAAACGTGTGGATGCGACCGGACTTCGCCGGCGTGATCGCCTCGCCGGCACGGCGCACATCTTTTTCGTTGGCGCGCGCGAGTGAACACACGGTGGAATGTTGTACGATTTCTGCAATTGAACGGATGGATTCGAAATCGCCAGGACTGGCGGCAGCAAAACCGGCTTCGATCACATCGACGCCAAGTTTTTCCAGCTGGCGTGCGATACGGATTTTTTCATCGCGTGTCATCGAAGCGCCGGGGCTTTGTTCGCCATCGCGCAAGGTGGTATCAAAAATGATCAAACGTTCTTTTGTGTTGCTGTCAGTAGACATGGCTATGCTCCAGAATTCTTGAATTTTTCATCGGGAAAATGCGGCTTTTGGGTGCCCCGCGCGGGGCGTGCGTTATATATGCCCCTCAGGGCAGGAGCAGCAGGCAAAAGCCAAGGGCGGACGTCGACCGGGCGAATCCGCGATGCGAGCAATGCTTGTTGAACTGATTGCGTGGCATGAGTGATAAAGCAATATCAAATGAACGTGGGGCAATCATAAGCCCTGAGGGGTGCTATTCCAAGCCTGTTGCGGGTCAATCCGCTGTATTCAACCACCGGGATTCACTCGCCGGTGTAAACACATCCACTGGTGCAGGTCTCTTTCACCAGCACTTTACTGAGCAACGGCAAGCGCGGCTTCAGTTGCTGCCAGATCCAGCGTGCCAGGTTTTCACTGGTGGGATTTTCCAGTCCGGCGATGTCGTTCAGGTAATGATGGTCCAGCTGTTCCCATACCGGCTTGAAGGCGCTCTTGATATCGGCAAAATCGATCACCCAGCCGCTTTGTGCATCCACGGGGCCACTCACATGAATACTCACCTGAAACGAATGCCCGTGCAGCCTGCCGCATTTGTGGCCAGCCGGAACGTTCGGCAGCAGGTGCGCCGCTTCAATCGAGAATTCTTTGTAAATTTCCATCCGGTATTCCTGTGCAAAGTCGGGCAGGCTGCTGAGTCGCTATTCTAGGGCAAAATCCAGCCCTGGGCCCGACACGTTCAGCTGGAAAGTTCTATCCAGCGACAGGCCACTCAGCAAAACCTCTAAGGCAGTGCTTTCGTATTCCGGTGTTAGAGTGATCCGATAACAACTGTAACTCGGGAGTCGGTTATGTCGGTCAGGCCAGTCATTATTCCCCTGCAAGATATTCGCGATGAAGCGGTTGGCGGGAAAGCCGAAGGTCTGGCCAGGTTGATTGCCCTTGGTTTGCACGTGCCTCCCGGTTTTGTCATCCAGCATGCTCGCCCCGGCTCACTGCCGGAAGATATTTTCATGCATTACAACGCATTGGGCAGTGGTGCTGTGGCGGTGCGGTCTTCGGCTATCGGCGAAGATTCGGTGGATGCCTCGTTTGCCGGCCAGTATGAAACTATCCTGAATGTCGAAGGTGATGCTGAACTGATCGCCGCCATCGAGCAGTGCCTGCATTCCATCCAGAGTGTACGTGCGAGTTCGTATCTCCAGCATAAAATCGTTGACGAAAACCCTGGCCATCAAAAGCTTGCGACGATGCCTGCCGATCAGGATGCCGCTGTTGTACCCGCTGCAGCAGGTCTCCCTGAATATTCTGATGCGGATCTGGTGATTGAAGATTTTGATGATGTGATTGTCGAAGTGTTTATCGAGGAAGCAGAAGAGGTTCTTGAAACGCTGAACGATTATTACCCCAGATGGCGTGCAAATCACAATGATAAAAAGTCACTCACTGAAGTGCGGCGCGCTTTCCATACCTTGAAGGGCAGTGGCCGGATGGTCAAGGCTAACGAGCTGGGCGAGTTGGCCTGGTCTATCGAAAACCTGCTGAATAAAATCATCAACGGCCCGATTACTGCGGATGAAAATATTTGCATCGTAATCGACAGGGTCATCGAAAAAGTGCCATCGATGGTAGAGGCATTCAGCAAACAGAAAATGGATCCACAGCCGGCCTTGTCGCAGCGCCTGATTACGGCGGCCAATTCGCTGGCGATGGGCGAGGGCATGTTGCCGCTGGATGCGCCTGCCGGTACAGCGCAACCCGTTGCAGTTGTGGATGTGACTGCTGTTGAAAATGCTGTTGTTGAAAGTATCGGGATTGAGCCAGCTGTCGTTGAAATGGCTGTCGTTGTGCAGAAAATGGTACGGGCGAGCTGTGCCGGCGTGTTGTTTACGGCTGATCCGGTCACCAATTCGCGCAACCGGATTGTGATTGATGTGGTTGCCGGTCTTGGTGAAAAACTGGTCAGTGGTGAGGCGACACCTGATCATTATGTGATGGATCGCAAAGGCAAGATACTGGAGCAGGAATTGCTCGGTACAGAGCCCTTGTTATCTTCTCAGCAGCTTGATGCGTTGCTAGATGGTGCGCTGCATGCGGAACGACAGACAGGTCATCCTCTCGATATGGAGTGGGCGTTTGACGAGCATGGTGTGCTGTGCTGGTTGCAAGCGCGCCCGATTACCACGCTGGGCGCAGACCTGGGTGAGCTGAATACGGAATTGCTGGATCCGAAACATATCTACACCAAATGCAATGTCAGCGAAGCGCTGCCCGGTGCCTTGTGTCCGCTTACACATTCTGTAACCGGACGCGGGCTGGAAGTGGGCATGCAACGTTTATTTATCGATTTTGGTATCCTGAAAAATGAAGATGAAAAATGGTATGTGATGGGCAATTTTTTTGGCCACATGTTCATGAACCTGTCGAGCATGGCCTGGACATCATTGAAAGCGTTGGGAACCAATGCAGATGATCTGGCGCTGGCTGTTTGCGGACGCCTGATTCCCGAGCTCAATGAAGGTTTTGTGAAGCCGCCCCTGTACAAGCGGATTCCTGCGATGCGTAAATATTTTGGCACGCTGTTTTCCGGTGCCCGTCATCGGGAGAAATTGTCACAGCAGGTGAGTCATTTCCGCATGTCAGCGCAACCGACGGCCGTGGCGCAGTGGCAGATGATTGATAACAACATGGATGTGATGTATCGCGCGCACCACTCACATCTTGTGTCATCGACGGGTTCAGGAATGATGACACCGTTGTTGCTGGGCGTGCTGGCAAAAGGCAAGCCACCAACGGATGAGCATCATATGCAGGTAGCATCCTTGCTGGCCGGTGCAGAGAACGTCGAGAGTGCTGACATAGCATTGGGTGCCACACGCATCCAGCAACAGCTGTTAGACCGTCCGCAAGTGCGCGAACAGTTTGTCGATGTCAGTGCTGACGTTGCCCTGCGCTATTTGCGATCGCCGGATTCCGGTGCCGCCGGTGAGGAATTTTCACGTTATCTGGCGCGGCACGGCCACCGTTCAATCAGTGAAATGGATATACGCATGAACGAATGGGCGCATGACCCGATGCCGTTGGTGCAGAGTTTGCAGAACGCGGTGCGCGGTTTTCTCCAGCAGGGTAGTCATGCACGGGTATCGCCACATGCAACCAGCAATCAGGAAGCCATGCGTGCGCAGAATTTTGTTGTGCGTTATCTGGTGAGGCTGGCGCAGAAAACTGTACAGGGCCGCGAGCAATCAAAATCGCATTTGCTGTTTATCAAACAGAAATTCAAGCAGGCGTACCGGGAACTGGCTGCAATGATGGTGCAGGACGGTTTGTTGCCGGATGCGGATGTGATTTATTTTTTGACACATGACGAAATCGGTGTTTTGTTGCGCATCCGTGAGCACCATGATGGCAGTCACCAGCCGCGAGATCTGGTGGCGCATGCCTTGCAGCGCCGGCATGCACTCACCCAGCAACAGCAGCTGCAGTTCCCGGATATCAGCATCGGTGTGCCGCAGCCGATTGAACCGGATCTGTCGCAATTGCCAGGCGACAAGATCGTGCGTGGCAGGACGGTCAGTCGTGGCCGCGCAGTGGGTCGAGCCAGAACCGCCCTGGTTGTCAGTGAGGCGGTAAAACTCGAGGCGGGTGATATCCTGATCGCACCGATCACTGATATTGCCTGGACACCGTATTTCAGCCTGATTGGCGGGCTGGCAACGGATATCGGCAGTGCGGTATCACACGGTGCTGTGGTTGCGCGTGAGTACGGACTGCCTGCCATCGTCAAAACTGACATCGGTACCCGTGTGTTTGATGACGGGGAAATTGTGGTGCTGGATGCGGATCATGGTATTTTGCGTCCTGCCAGTGCCGATGAGGTCGAGTTATTTCTGACCCGGCAACATTAACGACATCTTCAATCCTCTGTCTGGAGAAATGTTATGCAAGTTTCTGAGAAAAATGCGAGCGCGAAAAAACCTCTCTTGTCTGCGCTGGGTGTCACCTTGCTCAGTGCGGTAGTGATTGCGCCACTGGCCCATGCATCAGGTAATTCTCTTTCCAACAAGGAGATCTCCATGGCGAATTTCCATGAAGAAGGCCAGAAAGATGGCGAGGGAAAATGTGGTGAAGGCAAATGCGGTGATATGGACGAGAAAGGCGAGAAAATCGACAAGGATGGCAAGGGTGATAAAACCGCAAAAAAACCAGCCAAGTAATTCGCTGAAATAGTGTCTGCCTTGCAGCCAGTAGAATTCGGCAGCGCGGGACTTGGCTTGCGCCGTGGCTTGTTGAAACCGCTGGGTGATATTGATCTCGACAAGCCGGATTTCCTGGAATTGTCGCCGGAAAACTGGATCGGGATCGGTGGGAGCTGGGGCAAACAACTCCGCGCGTACACGGATCGTTATCCTGTTGTCGCGCACGGTCTGTCGTTGTCGCTGGGTAGCACAGATCCACTCGATGTCGATCTGGTCAGCAAGATAAAATCCTTTCTTGCTGAACACGGTATCCTGCGTTACAGCGAACACCTCAGCTATTGCAGCGTGGACGGCCATTTGTATGATCTGATGCCTATCCCGTTTACGGAGGAGGCTGTTCATCACACCGCCGGGCGGATACGACAGGTGCAGGATATGCTCGGTCAGCGTATTGCCATAGAAAACATTTCTTACTACGCCGCGCCTTTCAAGAATATGCCAGAGACTGATTTCATCAATGCTGTGCTGTCAGAAGCAGATTGTGACCTGCTGCTTGATGTAAATAATGTTTATGTCAACAGCGTGAACCATGGGTATGATCCGCGCGAATTTATTTCTGCCTTGCCAGCTTCACGTATTGCCTGGCTGCATGTTGCAGGGCATGACGCCAGCATGCCGGATTTTTTGCTGGATACGCACGGCACAGGTGTTGCTGATCCGGTCTGGGATCTGTTGCGTTTTACTTATCAGAAAGTCAGTGTGAAACCAACATTGCTGGAGCGTGATTTCAATTATCCGGCCATGGATATCCTGTTGGCAGAGCTTGCACAGATACGCATGCTACAGGCGGCAGTGACATGAATAAATTGCTCGGCCAGCAGCGCCAGTTTGCCAGTTATTTGCGTAATCCTGCGATGAATTCGCCTCCGGCGGGTGTCGAGTTGCGACGCATGGAAATTTATCGTGATGTTTTTTTTCGTAACATACACGGATTGCTGTCTTCCCTTTTTCCTGTGTTGAAAAATGTTTTACCTGCGCAGGAATGGCAGGCGCTGGTACGCGATTTTTATGCAAATCATCGCTGTACCACACCTTTTTTTCCTGCGATTGCCGGAGAATTTGTTGAGTATCTTTCTGGGGAGCGGTCTCCTGACAAGGGTGCGCCCTTTGTAGGGGAGCTTGCGCATTTCGAATGGATGCAATTGCTGTTGCAGAACAGCCCTGACGAGCTGCCCGAGTCCAAGGGTGTTCCGGATTATCAACGGGAAGGATGCAAACCGGTTTTGTCGCCTTTGTGTTTACCGCTGGTATATGATTTCCCGGTACAAGGCATCAGCAAGGATTTTGTTCCAGCGCACCGGGATCCGGCAGCGGTTTATTTGCTGCTCTATCGCAATCGTGATGATCAGGTGAAGGTGATTGAATCCGATGCTGCTACATTCCGGTTGTTACAGCTATTGGGAGATGAAGCTGTTGCGTCTGTCGATGGTGCTGTGACTGTATTGGCTGGGGAGATGATGCAGCCAGATGTGAAGTCCCTAAGTCAGGAGGTAATTGCTACACTGCAGCAATTTCTTGAATGTGGTGTGCTGGTAATGCCGTCGTAAAACGCAAATCATCAATCAGGCACGTTCATCTGCCAGTTCGGATGAAGTGTCCTGCAGCCGTTGTGCAAGAATCCTGCCGACGCCCTTCATGATAGCCAGGGCGATATCGGGACGCTGTCTCTCCAGCGAACCGTAAAAAGCGCGTGGCAGGATGGCCAGCTCACTGTTTTCGATGGCGCGGATACTGGCTGAGCGATTTCGATCCGACAGCAAAGCCATTTCACCGATTACATCGGATGGGCCGAATTCACTCAGCACTGTTTCCGAACCGCCGAGTATGCTCATCTTGATTGCAGCCAGTGAGCCAGAAAGCACGATGGAAATTGTATCGGCCGGTGAGCCCTCGCTATAAAGCACTTCACCAGCACCCAGGCTGATGTGCTTCAGGCGAGGCTTGATATGCTCAAACTGCTCATCGTCCAGCTGTTTGAGCAAGAGGCTGTTGCGAATAATGTCGTCCATAGTGTCCATTTCAGCGTGTCTCCCGGATGTTCCGGATACAGGCTCAGGCCGTTTCAGGTAACAGGTTGATGCTGTTGTCTGCTGCCAGCGTCGCGCCGAGTTGTGCCAACTGCCAGCTGCCACCGCCCATGCCAACTTCCATTTGCTTGAACCACAGGTAATAGCGGTGCAGTGGATATTCAACATCGGCACCGATACCGCCGTGAAGATGCTGTGCGGTGTGCGCAACCCGGTGACTACCTATAGCAGCCCACCATTTGGCGGCATGTACATCCGCTTTGGCAGGAATGTTTTCTGACAGCTTCCACATGGCTTCAAGATAGGCAGAGCGCATACATTCGATGTCTATGTAGGCATCTGCACATTTCATGGTGGTGTTCTGGAAGCTGGCAATAGAGGTACCGAATTGTTTGCGCTCCGAGGTGTATTCCGCAGTGCGGCGCAGGGCTTCTTCCGTAATGCCGATCAGGGTGGCGCAGCCGGCAATACTCGCGTGCTCGATGATGAATTCCAGTGCGGTTGCGTCACCGAGAAATTCGGCGCGCGCATTGCAAAATTGCACATGGTAAAGCGGTTCATGGTTAGTGCTGTCTACGTATTCGGTTTTGACATTGTCACCCGGCTCAACCAGGAATACCGCTTTGCCATTGGCGGTGTCGGCAGCGACCAGAATCACGCTGGCCTGGGCGGCGTAGGGCACGCACAGGCGCTCTCCGGTCAGTGACCATTGTCCATTCTCCTGCGAAGCCTTACAGACAGGACGCATGCTTTCTACCATGGACGCTTCAGCAATGGCAGCAGTGATAATGGCTTCCCCGGCTGCCAGGGCTGGCAGATAGCGTGCCTGTTGTTCGGCTGTGCCAAAGCGACTGAGTGGCAAGCCGCCCAGCACCAGGCTCGGCAACAGTGGGATGGGTGCCAGAAAGCGACCTTGCTCCTCGAGCATCTGGCACAGCTCGATGAAGCCAAAACCGGTGCCGCCATGCTCCTCCGGAATTGCCGTACCAAGCAATCCTGCTTCGGCGACAAGTTTCCAGAGGCTCTGGCTATATAATTCGCCGCTTTTGCCAAATTGCATCAGGAACTCATCATGACAGTTTTCGCGCAGGATCTGGTTGGTGAGATCCTTTATCTGGGTTTGCTCTTCGGTAAAGGAGAAATCCATGTTAACTACCTCTCGCGTCATGGCCACATCTGGATATTGGGCGCATTCTGACACAGAAGGACTAGACGTGGGATTCGGGGATTTCCGTTGTCCGGTCTTCGCAAGTGTTATGATAAAAGCGTGAAAAGTTGTTCGGCCGTGAAGGAGTAGACATTGTTCGAGTTACCCGGGTACACCAATTATCGCAAGATTGGCGAGGGCGGTATGGCCCTGGTTTTTCTGGCAACCCAGACCGCATTCAAGCGCCAGGTGGCTATCAAGGTGCTGGCTCCGGCCTATTCCTCTGACCATGAATTCGCCCAGCGTTTTTTGCAGGAAGCTGAAACCGTTGCCAGCCTGTCTCACCCCAACATTATTCCTGTCTATGATTTTGGACAGAAAGAAGGCACGTTTTACATGGTGATGGAATACTTGCCTGGCGGAAATCTGTCGCAGTGGATCGAGCGAGGCCTGGAGGAAGAGGAAATTCTGCAAATAACCAGCGATATAGCGTCTGCTCTTCATCTTGCACATGACAAGGGCTATGTCCACCGTGATGTCAAACCTGAAAATATCATGTTCAGGGAAAACAATTCAGCCGTGTTGACTGATTTCGGTATTTCCAAGCAGAAGAATGCTAATAATCAGGTCACGGTCGCTGGCGCGGTGATGGGTACACCCAAATACATGAGTCCTGAACAATTACAGGGCCACAAGATTGACGGCCGTTCGGATATTTATTCGCTGGGTATCATGCTCTACGAAATGTTTACCAAAAAGCCGCCGTACGAAGATCCCGAATTCATGGCCCTGGCCATGAAACACCTGAAAGCGCCCATTCCCAAGCTGCCGGCATCCTGCGCCAGATACCAGAATTTTTTTGAAAAAATGGTCGCCAAGCAACCTGAAAAACGTTTCCAGAGTGGTCTGGAAATCGTGAAGGTATTGCAGCAGGTGCGCAATGGTCAGCTGGACATTGCCAGCATCGACAGTCGTGGTGCCAGTGTTTCATCGGGCAAGGTGCCGGTTGTCGATGCCAAAAAGCCTGCGATTAAAGAGGGGTTGAAGATAGGGGAAAGCGTGACAAAAAAAGGATTTTTTTCCAACAAGTACAGGTTTACCGCAGATGTTGTCGCGATCGAATGGACGCGATTGTCTACCAGCTTGTCTACCTTGGGTACCACCCAGCTGTGGGACTGGTACCAAAAACGTGGAGGCAACTGTGATGAGGTAGAGATTTTTGTGGTGTCGCGGGAGGAGAACTATCCCAAAGTGCGTGCAGCTATAAAACAATGGGGAAACAATCCCAGTTTCAAATTCCTGAAAAAAATGGGCGTGAAGTTGCGTTTTACCGATGTTGATAGCGGCAAGGAGCAATCCAGCAAGATCAGCTGGTAGCCTGCCTTATGAGATGCAGGGGTTGTCGGGCTGCGTATTTTCCGTCTGTCTTGTGCGGGATGTCCCCGCTACAATCACCGGTGTATAGACGACCCTGATCTGAATTCGCTAGCTGTGTAGAGGAGTTCTCATGTTTGTTGATGAGTCAAGAGAAGTTAAGGAATTGCGCAAAGAGTTGCGCGAATATTTTGCAGGGATTATGACACCCGACGTCAAGGAAGGGTGCCACGCCCGTGAAAGCGGCCAGATATTTCGCGATACCGTTCGCCAGATTGGCAAAGACGGTTGGCTTGCCCTGGGCTGGCCCAAAGAATACGGTGGTCGGGGGCTGGGTCAGTCCGAGCAACTGGCTTTTCTCGAGGAGGCCTATATCGCCGGTGCCCCCATTCCTTTTGTAACGCTGGGTACAGTTGGGCCAGCGTTGATGGAACATGGCTCCGAAGAAATGAAGCAGTTTTACTTGCCAAAAATAGCAGCAGGGGAAATTCATTTTGCGATTGGTTACACCGAACCGGGTGCGGGTACTGATCTGGCGGCATTGACCACATCGGCCACGATCGAGGGAGATGAGTTTGTGATAAATGGCACCAAGGTATTTACCTCGGGTGCTGATAATGCTGATTACATCTGGCTTGCGGCACGCACTGACAAGGATGCGCCGAAGCACAAGGGCATCAGCATGATTATCGTGCCAACGGATGCCAAGGGCTTTTCGTTTGCGCACATCAAGACAGTCGGTGATGTCCCGACTTGTATGAGCTATTACGACAATGTCCGGGTGCCTGTATCCAATCTCGTTGGTAAATTGAATCGTGGCTGGAACCTGATCACATCACAGCTGAATCATGAGCGTGTTGGCCTGGCGGCAATCGGTGTCTGGACGCAACGTGATTTCCAGTTTTTCCTGGACTGGACTCGTGAAGAGCAGGGTAACGGCAATCGAATTATCGATGAGCCCTGGGTACAAACAAACATTGCCGAGTGTTATGCAAGATTGAAGGCTATGCGAATTATCAATTCACGCATGATGTGGCAGTTGAACCAGGGGCAGCCCGATCCGGCTTATGCTTCGGCTATGAAGGTGTATGTAACGGAGTCATCCATCGAGTGCTATCGCCTGATGATGGATGTGGTCGGCGCCGCAGGTCTGGTTCGTCGACGCCAGTCGCATACGGTGGTAGAGGGCCGTCTTGAGGAAGGTTTCCGCAAATGCCAGACCATGACGTTTGGTGGCGGTGTCAATGAGGTGCAGCGTGAACTGATCGCGATGTTCGGTCTGAAAATGTCCCGGGCTGCACGTGGATAAACTTGTAATGTGAATTTATCCTGCAATAAAAAAGCCCCGCTGTGCGGGGCTTTTTTATTGGGTGCGGGTAACTCAGCGCTGCAGGTGTGCAAGTTTGCCCGGTTTATCCTTCCACTCTTCCGAGTCTGGCAACGCCGGTTTCATTTCTGTGATATTTGGCCATTGTTGCGCCAGTTCTGCATTCAGTTTGATGAATTCAGCTTGTTCGGCGGGCACTTCATCTTCGGAGTAGATGGCATTTACCGGGCACTCAGGCTCACACAGCGCACAGTCAATGCACTCGTCAGGGTGGATAACCAGAAAGTTAGGGCCTTCATAGAAACAGTCTACCGGGCATACTTCAACACAGTCAGTGTGCTTACAGTTGATACAATTTTCGCCAACAACAAAAGCCATGGAAGCAGCTCCTACAAAATGCTGTTAAATCAAAGGGGAAAGAAATCAGGGGCGCCATTCTAATCAGCTTTGGCTCTGGGTGCGAGTGGACATTCCTACGATAAACGCTGAGATGCAGTATCAAGCAAGGTGGCTATTTCCGGTATGGCTGGTCTTGAAGCCGGGACAATAGCCGGTGTCGAAGCCAGCGTGTAGAATACCGCCTCTTGAGTAATTACATTAACTTGAATCTGGAGTTTTGCAATCAGTAAATTCATTTAATATCAAATGATTACGGTTGCTTTCTAAGGAAATGGTTTAATAGGTTTCTATCGCGATGCGCCTCAAACATATCAAGCTGGCAGGGTTCAAATCCTTCGTTGACCCGACGACTGCCACATTTCCGAGCAGCCTGACCGCCATAGTGGGTCCGAATGGTTGTGGTAAATCCAACATCATCGATGCTGTGCGTTGGGTCATGGGCGAATCTTCAGCCAAAAACCTGCGTGGCGAGGCGATGACCGATGTTATTTTCAACGGATCCAACAACCGCAAGCCGGTAGGTCAGGCCAGTGTCGAGCTCGTATTTGATAACTCCGAGCACAAACTGCTGGGCGAATACGCGGCGTACAACGAGATCTCCATCAAGCGCATAGTGACGCGTGACGCCCAATCACAATACTTCCTGAACGGCACCAAATGCCGTCGTCGTGACATTACAGATATTTTTCTGGGTACAGGTCTGGGGCCGCGCAGCTACTCGATTATCGAACAGGGCATGATTTCGCGACTGATTGAGGCGAAACCGGAAGACTTGCGTGTTTTTATCGAGGAAGCAGCCGGAATATCCAAATACAAGGAGCGCCGCAAGGATACGGAAAGTCGAATGAGCCGGACTCGGGAAAATCTTGAGCGCTTGACGGATATTCGGGAAGAGCTTGAGCGTCAGTTATTGCATTTGCAGCGCCAGGCAGCGTCAGCAGAAAAATTTGCGACGTACAAGGAGGAGGAGCGATTGCTGAAAGCGCAACTGGCATTGCTGCGCTGGAAAAAACTGGACGGGGAAGTGGTGCACCGTGAGCAATTGATCCGTGAGCTGGAAGTGCAGGTTGAAGCACTGGTCACCGAGCAGGTTTCAATTGATACGCGCATTGAAAAGTTACGTCAGGATTACACCGAGCAAACTGACAGGTTCAATGAAGTACAAGGTCGTTTTTATGCGACAGGTGCGGATGTGGCACGTGTCGAGCAATCGATTCAGTTTACGCAGGAACGTGCAAGAAACTTGCGAGAGGATTTGTTGCAGACCGATAACGCACTGCGGGATTCCAGTCGTTTGTTGGGACAAGATGAAGAAAAAATGCAGTTGTGGCGCGCAGAGCTGGATGATCTGTTACCAGAGCTGGAAATGGGTCGTGAAACAGAAATGGAGTTGTCGGAACAGCTCCTTGAGGCAGAAACAGCAATGCAGCGCTGGCAGCAGGAGTGGGATGATTTTAACCAGTCTGCCAACCAGCCACGCCAACAGGCAGAAGTACAGCAATCACGCTTGCAGCATTTCGAGAAATCACTGGCGCGCCTGAACGAACGTATCGAACGTCTGGAGCAGGAAAAGCGCGACTTGATTGATGGCCAGGAAGAGCAGGATATCTTGCTGTTGCGTGAGCAACTGGCAGAGCTTGATGCACGAGCTGAAGAGAAACAACAACAACAGGAAAGTGTCATTGAAAGTATCAATGCCTTGCGAAATGATAATACCAGATTGGTGCAATCACTCGATGAGGCGCGAATAAGCCTGCAGACCCTGCGTGGACGCCAGGCTTCACTGGAGGCATTGCAACAAGCGGCACTGGGCAACCAGAATGAAGCGGTTAATGATTGGCTGCTCTCGCAAAAGCTTGGACAGAACTTGCGTCTGGCAGAAAAGCTGCGCGTGACCAGTGGCTGGGAAATAGCGGTTGAAACTGTACTGGGAAATTATTTACAGGCTGTCTGTGTTGACCGCATAGATGATCTTGCGGCCAGTGCCGGACATCTGGCAAAAGGCACCCTGTCCCTGGTGGCGCCGGTAACTGGCGACCCACGTACGGGCAACAAAGCCAATGCCTTGGCGGATCAGGTCAGTGGTGCCAGTGAGGCTGCCGGTTTGCTGGCCGGTGTCTATTTTGCAGAATCCCTGGAAATCGCACTGGCGATGCTGACAACTCTGGATGCAGGTGAATCCGTTATTACTCGTGAGGGTATCTGGCTGGGAGCCAACTGGTTGCGTGTGGCGCGTGATGCTGATGTCAGCAGTGGTGTGCTGGCGCGCAAAAAAGAGTTGGAGAGCCTGTCACAGCAGCTGGAAGAAGCAGACAATCATGTCCTGAAACTGGACCAGGAATTGCAGGCTGTGCGTGCACACCTGGCTGGGCAGGAATCTGCGCAGGAGTTATCACGGCGTGAATTGGTAGACCTTACACGCAAACACAGTGAAACGCGGGCACAACTTTCTGCACGTGAAGCGCGTGTCGAACAGATTCTGGCTCGTCGTGATGCACTGGTCATTGAAATTCGTGAAATACACGAACAACTGTCCCTGGAAAAGGCAGGACAGGCAGAATCGCGCGCGATTCTGGAAGAAGCCATCGAAGGAATGGAGCGTGATACGCAGCAGCGTGAAAATCTGTTGACGGTGCGTGATCGCAATCGCCAATTACTTGATGATGCTCGCCAGAAAACGCAGCACCAACGCAATCGTGCGCATGAATTACAGATGCGTGAGCAGTCACTGCGTACCCAGCTTGATGCCATGACCCAATCCATGGAGCGTTTGCAACAACAGGTGGTTACACTGACGGAACGTAGTGCCCAGCTGAAAGATACCCTGGAACACAGTGGTGATCCCCTGGAAGAACTGAAAATGCAACTGGAAGAAAAGTTGCAGTTGCGCTTGCAGATCGAAGAGGAATTGCTGCACGCACGTACCGTGCGTGATGAGGTCGAGCATGACTTGCGTGAAATCGAGCAGCGTCGTTCCAGTGCAGATCGCAATACGCAGGCTGCCCGTTCGCGCCTGGAGCAAGAGCGTATTGCTGCACAGGAATCGCAGGTTCGTCGCCGCACGCTTGATGAGCAACTTGAGGAAACACAATTTGATCGTGAAAAATTACTGCAGGAGTTGCCCGAAGATGCCAATGAAGACAAGTGGGTGGCTGATCTGGAGCAAGTGTCTGTCCGCATTGCAAGGTTAGGCCCGATTAACCTGGCAGCAATTGATGAATACAAGGCACAAGCAGAGCGCAAGAACTATCTTGATGCGCAAAATGATGATTTGCAGGAAGCGTTGCAAACGCTTGAAAATGCGATCCGCAAAATAGATCGGGAAACGCGTACAAGATTCAAGGAAACATTCGACACGATCAACAGTGGTTTCCAGGAATTATTTCCCAAGGTCTTTGGTGGTGGCCATGCCTATCTGGAGCTGACGGGTGAGGATTTGCTCGATACAGGTATTTCCATCATGGCGCGTCCGCCCGGCAAGCGTAACAGTACTATCCACTTGTTATCCGGTGGCGAAAAAGCCATGACTGCCATTGCACTGGTCTTTTCGATTTTCCGTCTCAATCCAGCGCCATTCTGTATGCTCGACGAGGTGGATGCGCCACTCGATGACGCTAACGTTGGTCGCTATTCGAAAATGGTCGCTGAGATGAGCGACAAGGTGCAGTTCATTTTTATTACGCACAATAAAGTTACGATGGAAGCCGCCAATCAGCTGATGGGTGTCACCATGCATGAGCCGGGTGTGTCACGGCTGGTATCAGTAGATGTAAATGAAGCGGTGGAGTTGGCTGGCGTGTAGATTGCCTGGCCGACTGCCTTTATCTGAATCAAACGGCTGTCTTGTGCGTACCACCTGTGTAAAATGGGCGCACATCCAGACGGGAGTGGGGACCCGAATCGCATGCGTGAATGGCTTATTGCCCTTGGGATACTGGTTGTAGTCGCAATCCTGCTGGATTGTGTGCGTCGTATGCGCAATGCCAGGCGAGATTCCTTGCAGTTGTCCCCTGGTGTCCAGCGTGGAGGCTCCCGCAGCGATCAGCTTGATGAATACGGCAATGAGTTGCCCTCCGGCCCGGCGCGTGTCGTGGCCAAACGCAGCAATGCTGGTGATGAGCCTGAACTGGAAGATGCTGATAATGGTGATCTGCAACTTGCCGAAACCATTCGTCGCCCCAATATCGACCTGCAGCAGGTGGCGCCGATACTGATGGATGTGCGTCGGGACGAGTCCCGGCGTATCGAACCCGGTTTTGATGCTGACGGCGATGACGAGCTGCGTGAATATTCGCCTGCGCAACAATCGTTTGCGGAGCCGACATTTGACCAGGCGAATTCACCTGCGCGCTCAGTAAAGAATCCCGCCCCCGTACTGGATTCAGCGACAACACCTTTAGGGTTGGGTGAATCTGAAGTTGTAGGTAAACCGAGAGTCTACGAACGTCCGGCTGATCAACCGCCACCGCGCCGTGAAGCGCCCGTGCTGAAGCCGAGCAAGCCGGTGATCAAGGCACAACAGGAACGCACACAAAAGCAGGAAGCCAGGGAAACATCCAGTGTGGATGAACAAAAGCCCCAGCAGTTGGCGTTACAGGAAGTGTTGATTATCAGTGTCATGTCACGTGATCGCAGTGGTTTTTCCGGTGCAGCCCTGCTTGATATCCTGCTTGCCAGTGGTTTGCGCTATGGTCATCGCAATATTTTTCATTGCTACACCGGCGAAGAGCGAGAAGACGAAGCACTGTATAGCGTTGTCAATATTGTGAAGCCGGGTACGTTCGATCTTAACGATATGGAAAGTTTCCACACACCGGGTG
Source organism: Pseudomonadales bacterium (assembly GCA_035430165.1). Classification (GTDB taxonomy): domain Bacteria; phylum Pseudomonadota; class Gammaproteobacteria; order Pseudomonadales; family UBA7239; genus UBA7239. The sequence continues at coordinate 36,730 of DAOMGE010000024.1, forward strand.
TCAGCCTGTTTTTGACATTGCCTGCGCCCGGCAATTCCATGGAAGCGTTTGAATCCATGCTGGCGACGGCCAAGGCGATTGCTGAACCACTCAACGGTGAATTGCGCGATGAAAACCGCAGTGTGATGACCGGCCAGACAGTCGAGCACTATCGACAGCGCATCCGTGATTTTGAGGTGCAAACCCGTCTGCGCGCACGTTGAGACAGGCGAGTCGTTTTTTCCGCATGGTTTTTTCTGCATAGTTGATCAAGTGAATGGGTTCATGATGTCGCAGGCGGATGATCACCAGCGTTACCTTGCAATCAAGTCTTTCCTGCATCACCACAATCACTGTTATTACGTTCTCGATAATCCTGAAATTCCCGATGCCGAATACGATCGCCAGATGCAGGAGTTGCTTTCGCTGGAGCATGCACATCCTGACTGGGTAACAGAAGATTCTCCCAGCCAACGCGTCGGCAGTACCCCGTTGTCGCAATTCGCTACTGTCCGGCATGAAGTGCCTATGCTGTCACTGGACAATGCTTTCAGTGATGAAGAGCTGCGGGCATTTGACCAGCGTATTCACGACAAACTCAAGCTGCCCACGGAATTGCCCGTCGAATATGCCTGTGAACCCAAACTGGATGGACTTGCTGTCAGTATCCTGTACCGCAAAGGCATCATGGTGCGTGGAGCAACCCGGGGAGATGGCAGTAACGGCGAAGACATCACGGCCAATCTGCGCACAATTGGCGCTATTCCCCTGCAACTTTCCGGTCAGGATTATCCCGCTTTACTTGAAGTGCGCGGTGAAGTGTTCATGCCCAAATCCGGGTTTGATTGGCTGAATGCAAAAGCCAGGGAAGCCGGTGAAAAAGTTTTTGTGAATCCGCGCAATGCAGCAGCAGGTAGTTTGCGACAGCTGGATTCACGTATCACAGCAACACGTCCGCTGAGTTTTTTTGTTTATGGTGTAGGACTGGTGGAAGACGGTACATTGCCGTCGAAGCACGCCGACATACTCTACTGTCTCCAGCGTTGGGGATTGCCCCTGAATCCCGAGTTGCGTGTTGTGTCTGATCTGGCGGGTTGTCTTGCCTATTACGAATACCTGGCACAAAAACGCGACCAGCTTGCGTATGAAATTGATGGCATTGTCTACAAAGCCAATGACCTGGTATTGCAGAAAGAACTCGGATTTGTTGCAAGGGCGCCGCGCTGGGCCATTGCGCGTAAATTTCCTGCGCAAGAAGAAATGACGCAAGTGCTCGACGTGGAATTCCAGGTGGGGCGCACAGGCGCTATTACACCGGTTGCCCGGCTGGCACCGGTATTTGTCGGTGGCGTTACCGTCAGCAACGCGACCCTGCATAACATGGATGAAATCGCACGTCTCGACCTGCATATTGGTGACACAGTTACTGTGCGTCGCGCAGGTGATGTGATCCCGCAGATTGTACAGGTACAAACCGGCTCAAGACCGGCAACAGCTTCTCGCGTGCAATTGCCTGATCATTGTCCCGTGTGCGGATCGCCGGTGGAAAGCAGTGAAAAGGAAGTGGTTGCGCGTTGCAGTGGAGGCTTGATTTGTGCGGCACAACGCAAGGAAGCCATCAAGCATTTTGCCCAACGCCGCGCGATGGATATAGATGGGCTGGGTGACAAGCTCGTCGACCAACTCGTGGACAGGGAACTGGTGCATTCACCGGCAGACTTGTTCAGGCTGGATCTGGCGACGTTGGCCGGTCTGGAGCGGATGGGCGAGAAGTCAGCGCAAAACCTGCTGGATGCGATCGCGGCAGCAAGAGAGACCACATTGCCACGTTTTCTTTATGCGCTGGGTATCCGTGAAGTCGGAGAGGCGACAGCACTTGCGCTGGCACGACATTTTGGCTCACTCGAAAGCCTGCTCCAGGCTGACAGCGTGCAATTGCAGCAAGTGCCTGACATAGGGCCGGTGGTAGCACATTTTGCTGGAGAGTTTTTTGCAGACAGGCGGAACAGGGAAGTGATCGAGGCTCTCCGGCAGGCAGGTGTGCACTGGCCGGATATCGCCGTGCAGCAACCAACAGCACAGCCACTGGCTGGCAAAACGTTTGTCCTGACGGGAACGCTGGCAACACTGGACAGGAATACCGCCAAGGACAAACTTGTCAGTCTGGGCGCGAAGGTGGCCGGTTCCGTGTCCAGCAAAACAGATGCAGTGATTGCTGGTGCCGATGCGGGTTCCAAACTGGTGAAAGCCGGCGAACTGGGTGTTCCTGTGTGGGATGAAACGCAATTGCTGGCCTTGCTGGCCGAATTCTCACCGTAATTCCTGCCCTGACATGATCCGGTGTTAACCAAGCTGTCAGCTTTTTGTTATGCTGCGTGCTCGTATTGAGCATCTTTGGCGGTTATAGCATTGTTTTCCAGAATCATATCAAGTCTGTCAGGCAAGAAAGCCGACAAGAAAATCGAAGAGCCAGCAGCACACCCCCCCGTTTCACATCCGGCTGAAGGTTCCGGGTCAAGTGAAAAACCTGCCCACAAGAGTCGCCCGCGAAAGCAATCGCATAAGCCGAATTCCCAGATTACACAACCTGTTGAAGCCTGGGATATATCGAAATTTGTTGTCGAGCCACAAGCCGGCAAGACACGTTTTCATGATTTCGATTTGCAGCCGGAGCTGATGCACGGCATTGCCGATCTTGGATTCCAGTATTGCTCCCCGATCCAGGCGCAGTCGCTTCCCTACACATTGCGTGGTGGTGATGTTGTCGGCAAGGCCCAGACCGGTACGGGCAAAACAGCGGCTTTTCTGGTTGCCGTCATCCACGATCTGCTCAAGAATCCTGTGCAGCACGAGCGTTACGCAGGTGAAGCCCGCGCCCTGATATTGGCACCTACACGGGAATTGGCGATCCAGATCGGCGAAGACGCACAAGCCTTATCCAGATATTGTGGACTCTCGGTGCAGACGCTGGTCGGAGGGATGGATTACCAGAAACAGAAATCTCACCTGCACAGCAAACTGGTGGATATTCTGGTGGCGACGCCTGGTCGCCTGATTGATTTTGTCGAGAGTAATGACGTTTATCTGGATGAGGTGGAATGCCTGGTCATTGATGAAGCCGATCGCATGCTGGACATGGGTTTTATCCCACAGGTCAAACGCATTGTGCGCTCTACACAGCCGAAGGAAAACCGGCAGACGTTATTATTCAGCGCCACATTTAACCACGACGTCATGAATCTTGCTGCACAGTGGACATGTCAGCCGGTACATATCGAAATCCAGCCCGAGCGTGTGGCAACTGACAATGTAGAGCAGCGCGTCTACATGGTCAGCAGTGATGAAAAATTTACTGTATTGATGAATCTGTTATCGCAAGAACAATCATCAAGCCTGATTGTATTTGCAAATCGCCGTGACATTTGTCGTGATCTGTTTGAAAAGTTGACGGCATGCGGCGTGTCATGTGGCATGTTGAGTGGCGATGTTGAACAGGCCAAGCGTGTGCGCACACTGGATCATTTCAAGAGTGGCCAGACCAAGGTGCTGGTGGCGACAGATGTTGCTGGGCGCGGTATCCACATCGATGGCATCAGTCATGTCGTGAACTACACGCTGCCCGAAGTTGCCGATGATTATGTGCACAGGATCGGTCGTACAGGGCGTGCGGGTGCAAGCGGTGTCTCTGTAAGCTTTGCGTGCGAGGACGATGGGTTCCTGTTACCCCAGATTGAAGCGCTACTCGGAAAGAAACTGGAGTGTGAGATACCGCCGGTTGAGCTTCTGAAAGCATTGCCGGCCGAAATGGTGAAGGCAGCAGAGAAGGCAGAGCGCGACAGTCGTCGTGAGCGTCGCAGCCAGTTTGGTGCCGGTGGCAACAATCGTGGTGGCGGTAATCGACCTGGCGCACACGGCCGGCATGGTTCTTCGAGGGGCACGCGTCCGCGCCGCTGAGTTTTCCATCTATTGGCGGGAAATATGCAGGTGGCGGCGAAAAAATTCCAGGATGGCTCTCTCAAGTAGCCGGCTACACAGTACCCCGGTGAAAATGGTCAACACAAAAATTACCGGCAGTGCGACAAGGTTGTCCACGATGGAATCCCTTATGGTGAACAGCTGCCATATTTTTCCCATGGCAGATAAAGCCAGTACGTGTGTCAGGTAAATCGAATAGGAAGTGTCACCGATTTTTTGCAGGAATGCAGGTAAATACAAGCCTCGTAATTCCATGGTGGTGCATCCGGTCAGTAGCAGGGCACAAGGCAGCAGGAAATAGATAACCCGGTCACCGCCGAGTGGAAAGTCGCTGCTATTGCCAGATTGTTCCTGCCAGTATTTCCATATCACAATTGCCAGCGCAAAACCGGCGAACAGCAGGGCAGTCGGTGAGCGTGGTTGCCATTTCCTGAGAAGCAAGGCGATGCCGCAGCCGGTAGTAAACTCCAGCGTCAACGGATTAAACGCGATATATGTCCATGGTGCCTGTTCCTGCACCGGGGAGAGATAATAATAAAAAATGATTGTCGCCAGTGACCACACCAACAGGGAAACCGGTAGTTTTTTCTCAGGCAAGAACAGCAGGCATGCAAAGACAAGATAGAAGTAGATTTCATGAACCAGTGTCCAGCCAACACTCAGCAGCGGAATGCTTTCTTGCGGCAACAGGAAGAATGAGTTGAAAAGAAAGGAGACGCCTGAAGGTGGTGTGGAAAGTATGCCCGGTGCCAGCCACACAAGTAGAGCAAGCAGGGCGGTAGTGAGCCAGTAAAGCGGGTAGATTCGCGTCATGCGTAGTAAAAGGAAACGTGACGAAGTGGTCGATCCTCGCGCAAGTCCTTCAGTAACGGTCATCATGATAAAACCACTTATCATGAAAAAAATATCGACACCAAACGCACCGAAATGCAAAAAATCAGGAATGATGGTGTCTGTGCTGTATTTTTTTTCGATGGCAGACAAATGCAACAGCATGACCAGTAGCACAGCAATGCCACGCAAGGCCTGAATGTTTTTAAGCTTATTTTTCATGCAGGATGGGTGATTGTCCGGGGCGCATCTTGTTATCGCATTATAAGCAGGTTTTTTATGTCAGATATATCAACCGGCTTCTTCAGCCATAAAATATCATCCTTTATATCAGGAGAGAT
>DAOMGE010000025.1:0-40456 GCA_035430165.1 Pseudomonadales bacterium
CCAGATCAAAACGGGAAGACATCGACAGCCGGCGACTACGCTGCCAGTTATTCAATAAGTAGGCATCCCATTGCACGGTTTTTCCTGCAACAGGCAATGGCGCATATGCCTTGCCAACATTGTAGGCATTGACGGAATACCCGCCACCTGCACGCAAGGAAGGAACTGGCGTCTGGGCTTCATAGTAGAGGCTGCCATAAAGTGAATCGGACGGCGAAAAAGTACGTAGCGCCACAAAATCCAGCCGATCAGCCAAGCCAAGGAGATTATTCGCTGTTGCGCCAGCAAACACGCGACTCTGGCCCGTAGCAACCGTACCTTGATTGTCGGCTGTTACAAAAAATTCGTAGGGATCTTCGTTCTGCGCGTTCAGAACCAGTTCAGCTTCGCCAACCCGTTTACCCGGGCGCAACACACCCAACACATCCATGCCGGGATAATCGTTGATTTTCATGAGTGCAGATTCAAGCGACGAAATACGCACCGGCTTGCCCACCACGTTCGCAGTGCCCTGCTTGATCATTTTCTCGCTATACAGTGTATTTTTCTCAACGACAACGCCACCAAGAACACCTTCCAGTACACTGACCTTGACTACACCGTCTTTTACGTCCTGCGCAGGAATAAATGCCTGGGCAACTGGATACCCTGCCTTGCGATAGGCATCACGCACAAGATTCGCAGCTTCCTGCAGTTGACCAACCGTCATGCCTTCCGTGTGCTGGCTTTTATATCCACCAAGCAGCGACAGAAAATTCTTCACATAGAGATTGTCTTCAGGATGATCTGTTGCGCCCTGGATTTCAAAGCGCGTGACAAAAATCTTTTCACCATCATCCACTTTCAGAGGGCGATCAATCACCGCAGGAATATTATAGGCAGGCGCCTCCTCTGCAACCTTGTGCGGCCTGTCAATTTGGGGCTGCACCGCGCCTGCGCTGGTGGAATCGGCTTGGACATCAACAACAATCAGTGCAGCAGTTACGATACAGAAAAAACGATTTAACAACATAGCGTTGGATACCCTTATACGAATCTTTGACTTCCATTCGACAGCATCCTTTGCCAACCCCACTTTACTGTCCTGGACACCCGATCAGATTTGCACTACAGGTTTTTTCGCACAAGACCCGGATCATCGTATGCACATAGCCCTGCCCAGTCAATTTCTTCCCGACAGGCTACCCCTCAAAACACCTCGCAATTAACCGGCCTATTTCATGAGAAACCAGACAGAAGTTGCAATCAAAATAGTTATTAAAAATATACCTATTACAAAAAGCACCGCGTTCGGCTCTTTCTGCTGCACAGCACGAGACGTCGCCTTCGCTGGATTGCCAGGCCTGGCTGTTGCATTACCCGGACGAGCTCCCATCACACGTGTCGTGTCCGGAGCATCGGCTGCAGATTTTCCAGCCGTCTTTCTTGCAGCCTGTGGATGTTGTGGCGCTGTCACTTGTGGCTCTGTTATATCCACCCCCTCGCCCTGGTTGTTTTCCGCTGCACGCAGGAGCATCTGGACCACGGGATCCAGTTGCGCCTCAAGATGGCACAAGTGGTCAATCAAATGGGTGCGACACCTGACGTAATCTTCCCTGCTCAGGCGGCCCTGGTAAAAGTAACTCGCCAATTCCCTCAAGGCCGAGCGCTTCATGAATGGCGTGTTAACTGTGATACTCATAGGCATTCTCTGTTTATTGATACGACCTTACTTGATTACCCTGACCAGCCGAAAACCGGTGATCTTGTCGGACTTGCCATCGTATGCATGTGTCGCACTGACTTCACAATCTGCAATATTGTCCGTGTAAGCCCCGCCACGCACCGCAAGACTGCCGCCATCCTGTACGATTTCACGCGCATTGCCCACGTAGTTAATCAATCCCCAGCCATTCGGTTTGCCTGTCTTGATCTCGACCAATGCACTACCGCGAATCAACGACCCACCGACTGAAACCTGGCAGTTAAAGTCTTTCTCCGCAGCCTTGCCGGTGGCATTGGCCGCATATTCCCATTCACTGGCGGTAGGCAAGCGATACTCGACGCCCGTGGAAGCAGACAACCAGGCTACATAGGCCTGTATTTTCGGAAGTGGCAAGCCGACCAATGGAAAGGCAGGGCCATCCGACGCCACCTCTGAGCCATTGCATTGACCGCTCAGGGTGCAAAAGGTCTTGTAGTCCCCGTAGGAAATTTCATATTTGCTGATGGCAAATGAGCGGCTAAACGCCCCGCCAGCGGGCACCACCACCATCACCGGCCCCTTGTCTTCTGTGCTGAGCATGTCATAGCAGACGCCACGACCCTTGCTGCCGTACCCGGCAATATCCACCGTACAAGGTGCCGGCGAGGCTACCTGGACACGCGCTGTGACACTGGCAGGTGCAGGCTTGGGTTTGCCTGCACGCACAACAGTGGATTGCGTCTGCGTTTCTGCTGTTTTCTCGGGCGTGGCGGACGGCGATTGTCCGGATGCGCCATCCGGCACTGGTGCGGGAACTGCAGTTTCTGCAGGCAGCTGGATATCGCGCAACGCAGCATCATTGCTGAACAGGCGTTTGGCTTCAGGCAAAGCCAGTCTGGCTGCCGCGACATCTGTGGCCAACAGCGACTTGATGTTGGTTGCTACGCGTCCGGCAATCTCCTGCTGCAATGCCGCCGCATCGGCCGCTGATAGTCCTGCCTTCAGCTCGACCAACAAACGCCCTGCTGTCTGTATCGATTCCGTCGTCGGTGATTTGAAAGCCTTGGCAATATCCGACTTCTTCATCTCGGTAGAGTAGCGCTGTAAATCCACCTTCATGCTGACACTGGAAGGCATAACCTCCATCGCCGATTGCGCGAATTTAACGGCACTCTCGTACTGTTTGGATTTCGCTGCATTTTCTGCCAGTCGTGAATATGCATCCACGATGGCCTGTGGCGCTTCTGTTGTGATGAAAACATCATCCGGGGCCAGTTTTGTCAGTTCATCCAGTGACTTGCGCGCACCGCGCACATCGTTGGCCTTGGCCTGGGTCATGATGGTTTGCTTCAAACCTTCAATCTTGGCCGCTTTTGCCTGATCCGCTCTCACTTGTTCAAATTGTTTTTGCGCATCGGCCAGGCGTTGCGATTCAGCTGCCCATTTTTGCGGATCAGGCAACAATCCGCTCGCCTGATGCAACAACCGCTCCGCCTCAGTAAAACGACCTGCATCGCGTGCGACAGTGATCTGTTCGGTGTAGAGCTTTGCCAGCTTCTGGCGCAGCTCAGTGGCAATATTAGGCTGATGCTGCACTGTAGAAACAGCATCCAGTGCTTGCAGCGCGTCCCTGACTGCCGACTCCCACTCTGGTGTAAAATCCGGTTTGGTGAGCGACTCTTCCAGCGTTTGCTTGCTCGCCAGAAGCGCCAGTTGTCCCGCGAGTTCCTTTGCCGCCGTTGTCATGCCCTGCTCAAGGTCGTGACCTGTCTCTGCCAACACCGTTGAACCGGGTACCAGCAGCGAGACATCCTGCACCAACTTGAATCCTTCTTCCCATTTTTCCTGCGAACCCAACGTGCGTGCGTATGCAGCAACCCGCTCTGCCAGTTTCTGGCTGCCTTCGCGCACCAGCGCATTAGATGGATCAAGTGACGCCAGTTCATCCAACTTGTCTATCGCATTGCTTGCTGCATTTGCATCAATCGTTGCCGCCTGCAAGATCGCATCAAATTCACGCTGCAATGCCTGGGATTTCTGTTTGCGCTCCTGCTCCATTTTGGCCCGATCTGCTTCGGCCAGGGTTGCGGAGGCCTGCTTTTCTGCCAGATCAATTTCCGACAATTCTTTTTTGAGCAGCGTCTCACCCACCGCATTGCCCGCTACCATTGCCAGACCGGTTTCAACATGCTTGCGCGCTTTGGCCCACTCCGCGTTGTGACGATCTTCCCGTGCAAGTTTGATGTAAGCCTGCGAAATTGCAGAATAAGCATGCTCGACAGTGTGCTGATCCGCCCCACTGGCAACAATCTTCTTCATTGCAGTTTCAGCAGTATCTGCGCCCGCGCCTTCCAGTTTTCCTGCATTCACCGCAGCAACAACAGCATCAATCATGCTTTGGCGCTGTTGTTGTTGTTGTAGCTGTGCATGCGCCATGTAATCGCGTTTTTGCACAGTCCAAACGGTGCCAGCAAGATTTTTATTACGCGCAACAATGGATTCGTATGCAATCCAGTCATGCGCCTGCTCCGCCTTGGCAAGCTCTGCCTCAGCCAGGGCAGTCACAACGGATTCCAGATGTTTCAGGCTAGGATGCTCCGAATCCAGGCCTCTCAATTCTTTTACGATTGCTTCCAGGCGCCCGGTATCCTGCATGGCGGCCAACCCGGCAACTGACGCATCGATCTCACTCGAAAGCGCTGCAATCTTACTGGCCTGCACCAATCTGGCCTGTTCCGCCTTGATGGAGTCCCTTAAATTCACTAATGCTGCATCATTGGCAAAGCGATCAAGACCTGCCATGGTGATTTTTTCAGCATCCGCATAATTACCTTGAGAAAACTTTTCCCTGGCAGCAGACAAATAGGCATCCGCCAGACGCCTGTCGTTCAGGAGTGAACTTGAAGGATCCACTTTGCGAACTATGGCAAGAACGGCAGGAATATTTTCTGAAGTGCCATCCTCAAGCAGCCTGCCGGATTCAAGATATTGCGTGTAAAGCGTATCGAGACTGAGCATCAGTGCATTTCTGGTTTTTTCCGTATTTTCCACCAGTTCCTTCAGGGTCGCACTGTCCTTATAGAAATCCGTACCGCGCTTCAGCAAGTCTCTTGCTGCCGGGTAATCATAAAGTTTTTTATCCGGATCAAATAATTTTGCAACCCTGACTTCGATAAAGTGGATGATGCCTTCCTGTGCATCGGTGTCCGAGATGACTTTTTTTCGCGTTTCTTTTTCCAGCTGCTGTATCGCATCCAGCGCAAGCAGGATTTTTTCCTCATCGCCCTGCTTGATGACGGCAACCATCGAGTCAATCTTGTGTTTTTCAAGGTAAAAAGGCACACCGACAGCGCCAGCCACAACAAGTACAGCCGCTGCAGCCGCACCGCCACCCAGCACAGCCTTGCTCAAGGTTTTCTTACGAATATCGTCCAGAAACTCCTCAACGGATGCCGAGCGGTTGGCGCGCTCGAATGCAAGGCCTTTCAACAACCCACGCATTTGCCGGCGATCAAGGCCAACCACAGGTGCAGGCACAAGTTTTTCAGCGCACGCAACATCCGCTGATTTTTTTCCAAACGGATGCTTGCCTGTCAGCAACTCATAAGCCACGCACGCGAGCGCATAAATATCATCACGGGTATCAGGCTCTTCACCGCGTATCATCTCCAGACTGGCATAGGCAGGGGTCAGTGCACCCAGCGTTCCCGCATCAAACTTTGTGACCTCGCCCTGCGCACCGGCAAGACCCTGCTTGCTCGCGCGCGCAATACCAAAATCGAAAACCTTGACGGCATTGTTTTTAACCAGGAATACGTTACTGGGTTTGAAATCGGAATGGACTATGCCGGCGCGATGGGCATAAGCCAGCGCCAGACCCATCTCGTGCGTTATACGTAACGCGAGGTCAACCGGAATCGGATTGTCCGGTATCCTGCGAATGACCTTGTCGAGCGGATCGCCTTCCATCAACTCCATGGTCATGTAGACGTTATTACCATCACGGTCAAAATCAAACACGGTGATAATATTGGGGTGTGAAAGATCCTGTGATTTCCTTGCCTCGCGCTGCAAGGCACGCAAGGCTTCAGGATGGCTCTTGAAATCATCGTTGAGCAACTTGATAGCCACCCAGGGGTTGCGATCCTGCGCTTCTTCCTTGCGTAAATCCCGAGCCTTGAACACAAGACCCATGCCACCGCTGCCGATCACGCTTTCGAGCAAAAACCGGTCTTTGATGACGGCACCGACTTCCGGCGTGCCTGACCCCTCTCCGTAACTGATACCGGTCCAGGTGTATTGTGACCGTCCGGTCGTTGGCGATGAAAATCCACTGGTGGTCGGCGAGGTATTGGCGTTCACAAATGTCGTCTGGTCGCCACCAGCCCCGTCAGGCGCAGTCGGACGGGAAACCGGTGTCGACGGTGCGACTACGGTGGCGTCATCCCTGCGTGCAAAAACCGTCTTGTCTTCACTCGTTGGCGACAAGGCATCCTTGTTGTGTGCGGAAATAATTGTCAGCAGGCGGGAAAAATCTTCCAGCGGCAGTTTTCCCGACTGTTGCAACCGGGACAATGCGATGAGGATATTGTTGCTCTGGTCTGGCGCACGATCCAGCAAGTCGAGTATTGCCTGCAACAGCGCATCGACACTGGCTTCGCCTTTTACAAAATCCGTGTAAACCTTTTTAAAAATCTGCATAGTGTTTCATCTTGATGTTTTGACAGGGCGTGACCAAAGGGACGGGAGGGTGATAAAACTAGATATCCACCACCACCACACTGACGTTGTCCTTACAGGCACCCGACAACGCGTTGCCTACCAGTGCATGCGCGGTCAACTGCGGTGAATTTTTTTCCGCCAGCAATTCAGCAATGGCTTCATCGGTCAATTCCTTGTAAAGACCGTCCGAGCACAACAAATAGCGATCCCCTGCCTGTAACTCTATCCATTCAAAATCAACAAATAATTGGCTGTCACCGCCGATTGCGCGCGTGATGACATTGGCGACAGGATGTTTTTCTGCATTCTCGCGCAAGAGCTCCTTGCGCATGATCATTTCCTCAACCTGGCTGTGATCTTGTGACAATTGCTCCAGCACATCGCCGCGCAAACGGTAGAGCCTGCTATCACCAACCCATGCACAAACCGCATGGCCGCTCTCAACTGCCGCCAGCGCCACCACCGTACTGCCAATCACACGCTTGCCGCCTTCCTTTTCAGCCAATCCGAGCAATCGCCTGTTGATGTCCAGTAATTTTTCATCAATGCGGTTAACCCAATCACTGAGTTTGCCCTGGTTTTTCAACAATCCCAGTGCCGACACAATCATCTGGCTGGCGACATCACCGGCCGAGTGCCCGCCCATGCCATCGGCAACTGCCCATATACCCAGCTGGGGTTCATTTAGTGTGGAGTCTTCATTGACCTTACGCACATTGCCCACGTGCGTAAAACTGGCGGATTCCCATTTCTTGGCAAGCATCAACCTGTCCCCTGCGCCGTTGCCCTGTAACTGACCCCATCAAACTGGCCCACCAAATATGCACAGGCCACGAAAACCTGCCACAACCGGGCTCAATACGACAATTGGGCCAATACTATATGGATATTCAGGAAAAGTAAGCAGATCGGATGCATGACGGGACAGCAGGCAAAACAGCCCCGACGTGTTGGCGGGAGATTTGCAGCCGAAGCCTGTGTCATTATACTGGCCAGCGTGATGACAGGAGCACCATCCGAATGAACCGCCATGACTTTGCGATTATGTTTGCCGACGTTTCAGGCAGCTCACGCCTTTACAAGGAAGTGGGCGACAACGCTGCAAGGGCACTGATTGCAGAAGCGGTATCTCGCATGATCAGCTCGGTAAACAGCCACGGCGGCACTGTTATCAAAACCATCGGCGATGAAGTGATGGCACGCTTTCCTACAGCAGAAGCCGGGATCAGCGCCGCTATTGCCATGCAGCAACAATCGCAGATACCTATCAAGGGGCAGATATTACCGCTACGTATCGGTGTCAATTTTGGTTCTACCATCCTCGACAACAATGATGTGTTTGGCGAGGCAGTAAATGATTCGGCTGCACTGGTGAAAATTGCACGGGCACGCCAGATTGTCACCAATGCCGGCACAATCTCGAAATTGCCAGCCGCACTGCAGGGCCACTGTAGCGTCTTTGACCACGTCGTACTGAAGGGCGGCCTGATTGAGGAAGCTATTTCACTGGTCAACTGGGAGACATCTGAAGACAACCAGTCTGACAGGACAATCATCAAGGGCATGTCAGCGGTTGCAATACCGGCCGCAACCAACAGCCTCAAGCTGCGCTATTTTGACCTGATGTTTGAAATCACTGCCGCCACCACACCGTTCAAGATTGGCCGCGATGCCAGGCACATCACCATCGACAGCAACTTCTCGTCACGTGACCATTGCAGCGTTGAATTCCGGCGTGGGAAATTCGTTCTGATTGACCATTCTACCAATGGCACTTACGTAAAATTCAATGGCAGTGAAGAACTGTACCTGCGCCGGGAAGAGCTGCCATTGACAGGCAGCGGGCAGATCAGCATCGGCCAACCAACCGGCACAGCCGCTGTGCTGACCATCGAATTCCAGCTCAGCAATTAATTCAGGCTGGCGTGCTCCCTGATCTGCATTCCCCTGTAAATCCCGTCAACTGACAACGGTTTTTCAAATGAAACAGCACTGTTCAGCCACAACCGGTTGAATGGCGCCTGTTGCTGCATGATGCCATTTGCAGTCAATTGATACGTAAAACCCGGCACCAGGGCTGGTGTCGTCAATATCACAACCGCAGGATTTGCATCCAGCGTTACCGCGTACACATTCACGACATTACCCACCATATCCCGCAAGACGTAATTGGAAAGATCTGCTGCAGTCACCGGATCAACAGCCTGTGTAAACTGGACGCGCAACTGGGTGGGCGCCGTTTCTGTCAATGACGCCACACTGAACGGAAGATTGGCCCACTCGCTGTATGCGTCGAGGATGCGTGTATCAACGATATTACGCGCCAGTGGCGGCATGGGTGATGCGAGACTGGCATCACGAATATACAAACGCGATGCCGACACGTTGTTGCGAATCAATCCATTAAAGTTATTGCTGCCGGGCGCGATAATGTTCTGCTGGGCCAGTGCGGTATCAAATCGCGCATCAAATTTTGTACCCTCGCCACCGGGACGATGGCAATGCGCGCAATTGGCATCCAGATAGGAGCGCACACGATCCTCAATGGCTGCACTCCCATCGTCGACAGCAACCATGTGGGGCAAGGCCGGATAATTGCCTGTCGCGCTATCTGCCATGGCGTTATCAAACATACCCAGGTGAAACCAGGTGTGCAGCTGGTTGTCGGTACGATCCGGCAGGCTACCGGGCTGGTGATATAAAAAGTTTCCGTTCAGTTGTGCCGTCTTTACACCCAGCACCCGACCTGCATTGGCCGTGTGGCAACGCATACAATCCTCCGGGCCGGGGTACAGCCATGTCTGGTTGTGCGTCGAGCCATCCGTGGCAGTAATTGTGATTGTTTCATTGGTTGAGGCGCCGACCAGATCGGCATCTGAATTGTCGCTACGCCAGCGGTAGGTAGCGCCGCGGTAAGAACCGTCAGCGTTGCGTACCAGGATCCTGGTTTCAAGACGCCGCACAGGATTGGCAGCGCCAGTCCGTTCATCGACTTTCAAAGCAAAGTGTTTGACGAAAACGGTGCCGACCGGAAAGGTCCAGCTACCGGTCGCTGAAAACTGGATGACAGGCGATGCCGCTGTGCCATCGTAGGGAAGGGCTATCCAGCGCGTCTTGATGGCGTTGTCAGACCACAACGCTGAATTGACATCGTAAGGCACCAATCCTGCACTTGTCTCCAACGACAACGGATTGGAAAACGCGCCGGTTTGGGACAACAACGCAGGCATTGGTTGGTCACTGTTGTCTGGCACGTGTCCATCAAGATAGGCGCCAACGGGAGATCGGGCATCAAGTCCGGCCGGTGAATTCGCAAGCACTTCGCCATTGATTGCCCAGCCAACAATCAGCATGAGCATCAAAAACTTCCTGTACACAACCGCTAGGGACATAAACGTCATAGACCGGCTTATTGGATTTCGGTATTGCCGATCCAATATAAACAATATTCGCGGCAATTGCTGCCCGACCTGACTCATCCGCACATGCTAGACTCGCCGCCAACCTTGGCCGCTTCCGACATCAACATGCAGGAACAGGATTCCCCGCCGCTGATTACGGCTTACATCGGCATCGGCAGCAATCTCGACAGCCCGCTGGCGCAAGTCCGGCAAGCCTGCCATGCCATCAGCAAACTGCCTGCAACAGAACGGCTTGCTGTATCAGCCTGGTATCGCAGCACACCGGTCGGCGGGCCAGCCAACCAGCCGGATTACATCAATGGCGTGGCCTGCCTGCAAACTCGCCTGTCACCGCAAGCCCTGCTGGATGCGCTGCAACAGATCGAACGGGTACAAGGGCGCGAGCGCAAGGAACGCTGGGGAGCGCGCACGCTGGACCTTGATATCCTGCTGTACGGTGACGCGGTCATTGACGACGAACGCCTGCAGATCCCGCATCCTCGCCTGCAACAACGCAACTTCGTCCTGGCACCGCTCGCCGACATCGCTCCCCATCTTGTGCTTCCCAACGGGTGCTGTGTTGCGTCATTATTGGAACAGGTAGGCATATCCGGTTTGTGGCCGCTGGAAACTGACACTGGCGAAGCTGATTTTTCATCCCGGATGCCCTGAATGTTCCTGAACAGACTGACCACCGACAACGACACCTGACACAATGACCGACGATCCATTCGATAGCCTGCATTTCGATTTTGAAGGTCGCACCCTGCCGCGTTTTGTTGCGGTGGAAGGCAACATCGGCGTCGGCAAAACCACGCTGGCAAAACGCCTGGCCAGCACATTCAATTACGAAACATTACTGGAGTCTGCGGAAGAAAATCCCTTCCTTGAGCGTTTCTATCACGACCGCAAACGCAATGCGCTACCGACACAATTGTATTTCCTGTTCCAGCGCAGCAAACAGTTCCAGGAGTTGCGGCAGGCAGATATGTTTTCACCGTTGCGGGTCGCGGATTTCCTGATCAACAAGGATTCACTGTTTGCCAGGACCACACTGGATGACGATGAATTCAGCCTGTATAAAAAAGTATATGACCAGCTGATTATTGACGCGCCCAGACCCGACCTCGTCGTCTATTTACAGGCACCGGTAGAGATCCTGATGAAACGCATACGCCAGCGTGGTGTCAATTTCGAACAACAGATCGAAATGGATTATTTGCAACAACTGCACGAAGCCTACACGCAGTTATTCCATTACTACAGCGAAGCACCGCTGCTGATTGTCAATGCTGCAGAAATTGACCTGGCCAATAACCCACAGCATTACAAGCAACTGGTTGACTATATGCTGACTATTCGCAACGGCCGCCATTACTACAACCCGTCAACTTTCTGAGAGCAGGCAGCCACGCGATGCGCACCATTACCATCAATATCCTGCAAGGCATGAAGGAAGCCGGCGAAAAATTTGCTGTGCTGGCTGCATATGATGCGACCTTTGCACACTTCATCAGCGAAGCGGAAGTGGAAGTTATCCTGGTGGGCGATTCACTTGGCATGGTCGTGCAAGGCCATGACAGTACCTTGCCAGTTACCATCGAGCAGATCGCCTATCACACCGCAGCCGTAAAACGTGGCGCAAAACGCTCGTTCATCATGTCTGACATGCCATTCATGAGTTACGGCAATACGGAAGACGCGCTGAAAAATGCAGCAACGCTGATGCAGGCCGGTGCGCACATGGTGAAGCTGGAAGGCGGCGCATGGCTCACTGAAACGTTTCACAAGCTTTCAGAACGCGGAATACCGACTTGCGCGCATCTGGGCCTGACACCGCAGTCCGTCAACAAGATTGGCGGTTACAAGGTTCAGGGACGCGATGCTGACCACGCACGGCAAATCATTGATGATGCGCTGGCACTTGAACAGGCTGGCGCAGACCTGCTGGTGCTGGAATGCGTGCCGACGCCGCTCGCCACGGAAATAACCCTGGAACTGAAAATTCCCGTCATCGGTATCGGTGCGGGCCCCAATACCGATGCACAGGTGCTGGTGTTGTACGACATGCTCGGACTCACACCCAGTCGCGCACCCAAATTCACCAGGAACTTCCTGCTGGACAATGATGACATCCCGGCTGCACTGCGAGCGTACGTGGCGGAGGTCAAGCAAGGGAAATTTCCCTCCGATGAACACAGCTTCAAATAACAGCCTTTCTCACAGAGCACATACATGATACGTCGCGGCATTCTCTATACCGTCTCAGCACCCTCCGGCGCAGGTAAAACCAGCCTGGTCACCGCATTGGTCGCTGCCTGTGACAATTTGCGCGTATCGGTATCGCACACCACGCGTCCGAGGCGCCCCGGGGAAGTTGATGGCATCAACTACCATTTCACCGATCGCGCCACGTTTGAAGCCATGTTGCTGGCGGGTGACTTTCTGGAACAGGCCGAGGTATTCGGGAACCTGTACGGCACCTCGCAACAATGGGTAGAAGACACACTCGCGCAAGGTCTCGATGTGATCCTCGAGATTGACTGGCAGGGCGCGCAGCAGATCCGCCGGCTGATGCCGGACAGCATCGGCATTTTCATCCTGCCGCCCTCACTGGCCAGCCTGAAAGAAAGACTGAACGGGCGTGGGCAGGATGACGATGCGATTATCGCCGAGCGCCTGGCACAGGCACGTGACGAAATCAGCCACTATTCCGAGGCCGACTACATTGTCGTCAACAAGGATTTCGAGCGGGCACTGGGCGACCTGATCGCCATCACCCGTGCACAACCCCTGCGACTGGAACCCCAGTTGATCCACCTTGAAGGCCTGCTGGCAGACCTGCTGGCCTGATAGCAGCTTGTGACGCAAGGCCGTTTTCCGTAAACTGGCCGACCCGTTACAGGCCTCGTATCCCGTGGCAGTTACCCCGACGGCAAAACACAGAAGGTTGCATCATCATGGCTCGTATCACCGTAGAAGATTGTCTGGATCACGTGGAAAACCGCTTTGAACTGGTTATGGTCGGCACCAAGCGCGCGCGCCAGCTGGCGACCAAAGGCCGCGAGCCGATGGTGCCATGGGAAAATGACAAGCCCACCGTCGTCGCCCTGCGCGAAATTGAACTGGGCCTGGTTACCCCGGAAATCCTCGAGGAACAGCCTGAAGACCGCTTCAAGCATCTGGCTGAACAGGCCTTTGAAAGCGTCCACGCGCCAGAAGACGACGCGGACTGATCTCTCCCCCGGAGGACAGCCTGATTGCCAGCTATAGACGCACTCTGCGAGAAACTGTCCTCTTATCTCACGCCTGCCCAGGTCAGCCAGGTCAGGCGCGCTTACTACTACTCCGAGCAAGCCCACGACGGGCAAAAACGCCGCAGCGGTGAGCCCTATGTCACCCATCCCCTGGCAGTTGCCAGCATCCTGGCCGACCTGCGCCTCGACCACCACAGCCTGATGGCCGCCCTGCTGCACGATGTCATCGAAGACACCGGCATCAGCAAATCTGCCCTGACAGCCCAATTCGGCACCACCGTGGCAGAACTGGTGGATGGCGTGAGTAAACTGACGCAGATTGAATTCAATTCCAAAGCCGAAGCGCAAGCCGAAAACTTCCAGAAAATGACCATGGCGATGGCGAAAGATATTCGCGTGATTCTCGTCAAACTCGCCGACCGCCTGCACAACATGCGCACACTCGGCGTACTGAAACCGGAAAAACGTCGCCGCATTGCGCGCGAAACGCTGGAAATCTACGCACCGATTGCCAATCGCCTTGGCATGAACAGTTTGCGGGTGGAGTTCCAGGATCTCGGTTTCCAGGCACTGCACCCGATGCGCGCCAGCCGGATTGCCGCTGCGGTGCGCGCCGCGCGTGGACACCGCAAGGAAATCGTTACCAAGATTGAAGACAGCATCAAGCGTTGCCTGACACAGGAAGGCCATGTCGCCGAAGTGACTGGTCGCGAAAAAAACCTCTACAGCATTTACGAAAAAATGCGCAGCAAACGCAAATCATTTGCTGACATTATGGACGTCTATGCCTTCCGCATCGTCGTTGAAAACGTCGACAGCTGCTACCGTGTGCTCGGCGTGGTACACAGTCTTTACAAACCGGTGCACAATGAATTTCGCGATTACATCGCCATTCCGAAGGCCAACGGTTACCAGTCCTTGCACACCGTCCTGATTGGCATGCACGGCTTGCCCATTGAAGTACAGATCCGCACACGCGACATGGATATCGTCGCCGAAAGCGGCGTTGCTTCACACTGGCTTTATAAAAACGAAGGCGACAACAAACCGACGGCCGGTGAAGTCCGCGCGCGCGAATGGATAAAAGGTTTACTGGAACTGCAACAACACGCCGGAAATTCGCTGGAATTTATTGAACACGTCAAGGTCGACCTGTTTCCGGATGAAGTCTACATTTTCACACCGACAGGCAAGATTATTGAATTGCCTGCCGGTGCCACCGCTGTCGATTTTGCCTATGCTGTACACACTGATATCGGCAACAGCTGTGTCGCCTGCCGTATCAATCGCCAGCTCGCGCCGTTGTCGCAAACCTTGCAGAGTGGGCAAACGGTTTCTATCGTCACCGCACCGGGGGCACAACCGAATCCGGCCTGGCTCAATTTTGTCACCACCGGCAAGGCTCGCAGTTCCATTCGCCATTTCCTGAAAACACAGCGCCATGCCGAATCCATCGAGCTCGGTCGACGCCTGCTGGAAAAAGCCCTGCTCGGTCTCGGCGGCAACATCGAACAGATCCCGCAGGAAAAACTCGATGCTGTATTGAAACAGACCGGCGTCGAACACCTGGACGATATTCTTGAAGACATCGGCCTTGGCAATCGCGTGGCCTATGTGTTTGCCAAGCGACTGGTGTCCGACGAAATCCAGCAGCAGACTGCAGAAAAATCGCATCGCCGCGCGCAAGCACCACTGATGATCGATGTTGCCGACGGCATGGTGATCAGTTTTGCCAAGTGCTGCCGACCGATTCCCGGCGACCCGATCATTGCGCATATCAGCGCCGGTCGCGGGCTCGTGGTGCATATGGATACCTGCAAGAACATCACCGACATTCGCCACAATCCTGAAAAATGCATGATTGTGAACTGGTCACCGGATGTCGCCGGCGAATTCATTGTCGATATCCGTGTCGAAGTAAATAATGAGCGCGGTATTATTGCGCAGCTGGCGACGCGCATTACCGAAATGGAAGCCAACATCGACAAGATTGCGCTGGATGAAAAAGATGCCGGTTTCAATGTCATCACGCTTTCCATCAGTGTGCGCAACCGTATCCACCTTGCCAATATCATGCGCCGCATCCGCACCTTGCGCGCCGTGATCCGCACCACACGCGTCAAGAACTGATTCCCGTTACTCCGTGATTGTTTTTATTGCTTGCAGGACATTCCCATGACAAACAAAGCTGTTATCCACACCGACAAGGCCCCCGCTGCCATCGGCACCTATTCGCAGGCCATCAAGGTCAACAACACCGTGTACCTGTCAGGGCAGATCCCGCTCGACCCCGTCAGCATGCAACTGGTGGAGGGCGACATGCGCGCACAGATTACGCGCGTGTTCGATAATCTCGCAGCAGTGTGTGAAGCCTCCGGCGGCGGCATGAAAGACATCGTCAAACTGAATATCTTCCTGACTGACCTCAGTCATTTCGCGCTGGTCAATGAAGTGATGGCCACCTACTTTATACAACCGTACCCTGCCCGCGCTGCCATTGGTGTCGCCAGCCTGCCGCGTGGGGCACTGGTGGAAATGGACGGCGTGATGGTTATTTGATGGAAATTTTTCCTGCACCCAAAAACCAGGCCGACTTGAATCGCCTGCCAGCAATGAGCCTGTTATCGGTGCTGCTTTTTACAGTTGCAACACTCGGCGTGTATTCGTGGTGGTGGTTGTATTCGCGCAGCCTGATCCTGAACAGCCTGCTGCCAAAAGAAAGGACAATCAGCAAGCCATTCATGCACCTGTGCCTTGCCGGATTTGGCATTACATTTTTACTGGTGATCGATTTCAGTTACCAGCCCGACAACCTGTCGCTCAAGGACACTATCAACGTGCTGATGATGGCGCTGAATATCATGGCAATAGTCTGGGTCTTCCGTTTCCGCGCCGGCATGCATTTCCTGCTGGGCCCGACACCAACGCTGTATCACCTGAATGCCGTGTGGACGTTCCTGTTCCCGATATTTTATGTGCAACACAAGATCAACCTGCTGCACGAACACAACCAGCCCGGCATCATGTAAACCGGCTGCAAAAAAAATCCGGGTCAGGGATGGCCTTCAGCCATGCGGCGTAGCGGCGTCACACTGACGCCTTCCTCACTGCAATCAATACGACTATCGATGCCATAGACAGCGCGTAAATTATCCTGCGTCAAAACTTCACCCGGCGTACCCTGCGCAAAAATCCTGCCATGCCGGAACAAATACAGTCGATCACAAAAACGCGCGGCAAGCCCCAGATCATGCAACACCACCACCGCTGCACGCTGGCCTTGCGCGTGCGCACGCAATAATTCCATCACGTGCAACTGGTGATAGGGATCCAGCGCCGCTACTGGTTCATCCGCACAAATCAGTTGCGGCTCTGTTGCAAAAATACGCGCCAGCATGACCAGCGTCTGCTCACCGCCCGACAAGGTCGTGGCAATACGATTGCGATAGGCAACCACTTCCGCCAACTGCATGGCGCGCTCAATCGCCACGCGATCTGCCTGCGTTTCGCGTGACAGGAATCCCTGGTACGGCAAGCGACCGAGTTCGACAACTCGCTCCACTTTCACCGGCCACTGCGCGCGTGCGCCCTGCACGAGATAACCGATATCACGGGCTCGTTTTGTCGCAGACGTTGCATTCATTTTCTCGCCGCACCATGTGATGGCGCCACGCGTTGGCTGCTCCACACCACACAACAAACGCAACAACGTGCTCTTGCCGGCACCGTTCGGGCCGATCAATCCCACCAGTTCGCCGGCGCGCACTGCCACATCGATATCCTTGAGAATATCGATATTGTCGATACAAAAAGAGGTTTTTTGCGCATGCAGCAAAACGGTCATGCCGATCACCAGTAACTGCGCGTGCGCAAGATAAGGTAGAGAAAAAACGGGCCACCCACCAGTGCGGTGACCACACCGACTTTCATTTCGCCACCCTGTGATAACAATTGCACGGTGATATCCGCCAGCATCAACAAGATTGCGCCACCTACTGCACTGACACCGAGTAAACGGCGCGGTTCGTATCCGACCAACGGCCGCAACACATGCGGCACCACCAGACCGACAAACCCGATGTTGCCACTCACGGAAACCGCCGCGCCGACACTGGCAGCAATGCCCAGCACAATCCACCATCGCTGCCGCGCAATATTGAAACCCAGTGAGTGCGCCGTTTCCTCACCGAGTATCAGCGCATCGAGCAAGGGGCCACTGCGAAAAATCATCGCCCAACCGACCGCCAGAAACGGTAACAACATCCATACATCCTGCATGCTGCGATTGGATACGGAACCCAGCAACCAGAACACAATTTCCTGCATCGCATACGGATTGGGTGCAAAATTCAGCGTCAGTGCAATCAGCGCGCCGGCAATCGCATTCACTGCAATCCCTGCCAATACCAGGCTGACAACATTGCGTTGTTTGCCTGCCAGCAAAAAAATACAGACCACGGACAAAAACGCACCCGCCAATCCGCCCGCCGGCAACATAAACCAACCAAACCTTGCCAGACCGAAATAAAAAACAATCACTGCCCCAAGGGCTGCGCAATTCGACACGCCGATAATGCCCGGCTCTGCCAGCGGGTTTCGCAACAAGCCCTGCAAGGCCGCACCGGATAATCCGAGCGTCGCACCGATCAACGCCGCCAGCAAGGCGCGCGGCAAACGCACATCGGCGAAAATCAGCCGGTCAACCGATAGCCGGTCATGCCATGCATCACCCATGGCGCCTGCAATGCTGATATGCGCCGGACCCATGTGCAGCGCAACAATGAACAACAACACAGCCAACCCGATCAGCAGCGGCCACAAAACAATGCGTCGTGATTCTGTCACTGCCTGTTGCGACGTTATTTTCATCACGGCAATGCCCCGCCAGTGCTCGCCAGCGCCGGTGTATGTTTTGTCGCGAGATAGGCAATAAAATCCGCCGTCATCGGCCCGAAGCAATCACGCAAATGCGGCGGCATTTCCACGGTATTGCCCGCGCCAACCAGATCGCGTATGGCCGGGTGATAGATATAGGCATGCGCCAATGAGTCGCGATTATTCACACCATTTTCGAGCAGGATTTTTTCCGGCTTCCACAGCATCAGCGTTTCCAGTGAAATTGCCTGAAAGAATTTTATTCCCGCTTCGGCTGCAAGGTTGCGATAACCGGCACGATGCAGGATGTCATCTTCCAGTGTGTCGCCGCCTATCACCAACCCGTTCGGCGAATACATGACCGCTGTTTCCGCTGGCACATTGGCAAGTGTCGCCTCCGTCGCAGCGATACGCTGCCTGACAGATGACACCATAGCCTCCGCTTTTTCATTTTCCCCCAGCCATGCGCCAAACTGGCGTAACAACGGATAGATATCATCGACTTTTGTCGGCAACGGAATGACTTCAACGCGATAACCCAGGCGTTTCAATATACGGATCGTATCCGGCGAACCAAAACTGGTGCTCACTACCAGATCCGGCTGGTGGCGGATAATATCTTCTGCCGTGGTGTTGTGATTTTCCACATCAGCAGTCTGCGCTGCCATGTAGGAAATAAACGGGTCCTTGCTGTCTTTTGTGATCGCCGCAATACGCGTGTGATCCACCATCATCAACAACAACTGATCGGTGCACAAGCCCAGCGACACGATTCGTTGCGGCTTCCCACCCTGCACGTTATCAACAACAGCTTGCTGCGCCAATGCAGAAGCCATGTTTGCCAGACAGCCGCACAGCAAAAATCGCGCAAGCATTTTCTGAAATAACTGGCCGTTCATGATTCGCGCAACATCGCCATCACTGGCGCCGTATCGGGGCGCACACCGCGCCACAGGTAAAAACTTTCGGCCGCCTGCTCCACCAGCATGCCCAGTCCATCAGCAACACGGGCACCGTGTTGCTGCGACCATTGCAGGAACGGCGTCAATGTCTTGCCGTACATCATGTCGTAACAACACGCCTCATCGGCCAGAATGGCTGGCGACAGATCAGGCAATTCACCACCAAGACTGGCCGATGTTCCATTGATGACGATATCAAACGGCCGTGCGTGGATTTGCAAACTGCTGGCACGCAGGATTTTTGCATCTGCTAACGACTTTCCTGTATTGAAAAGCTGCACCAGCGCTTCCGCTTTCGAGAGCGTACGATTTGCCAGCAGCAAACGCTGCGGCCGCTCAGCCAGCAAAGGCCCGATCACACCGCGTACTGCACCACCTGCACCGAGCACCAGCACACGTTTACCGGCAATGTCCCAGCCCAGGTTTTTTTTGATGTCGCGCAGCATGCCGACACCATCCGTGTTATCGCCGAATATTTTTCCATCCGGCATTTTTTTCAAGGTATTGACGGCACCTGCCTGTTGCGCACGCTCACTCAGCTGGTGGGCAAACGTGTACGCATCGAGCTTGAATGGCACGGTAATATTCAGGCCACAACCACCCGCTGCAAAAAAATCCTGCGCGACTTCAGAAAATTTATCGATGTCTACCAGCTGCCGGTCGTACACCATGTCTTGCCCGGTCTGTTGCGCAAACGCTGCATGAATGACCGGAGATTTGCTGTGCGCAACCGGATTGCCGAAAACCGCGTAACGATCACTCACACCCACTTCCTCGGCACAATGTAATCGGAATACAGTTTTGCCTCCGGCGTGCCGGCTTCAGGTTGCCAGTCATAACGCCAGCTGACTTGCGGTGGCAACGACATCAGGATGGATTCCGTGCGACCACCGGTTTGCAAACCGAACAGGGTGCCGCGATCGTAAACCAGGTTGTATTCCACGTAACGGCCGCGCCGGTACAACTGGAAATCACGCTCCCGTTCGCCATATGGCATAGTCTTGCGCTTGTTGACGATCGGCAGATACGCCGGCAAATAACTGTCACCGACCGCGCAGAGAAAATCAAAACAACTTTCAAATCCCCACTGGTTCAGGTCATCAAAAAACAGGCCGCCGATACCGCGCTGTTCATTGCGATGCCTGATAAAGAAATATTCGTCGCACCACTGTTTGTAATCGGCATACACATTGTCACCAAACGGTTCGCACGCCTGTTTCGCGGTAAGGTGCCAGTGGCGACAATCCTCATCGAAACCGTAATACGGTGTGAGATCGTATCCGCCACCGAACCACCACACATCCGGCGCACCGTCCTTGCGCGCAACAAAAAAACGCACGTTGGCATGCGACGTTGGCACATACGGATTTTTCGGGTGGATGACCAGGGAAACACCCATCGCCTCGAAACGGCGACCCGCCAGCTCGGGCCGGTGTGCCGTGGCGGATGCAGGCATCTGGTCACCCAGCACATGCGAAAAATTGACGCCACCTTTTTCAAACACTGCGCCATTTTCAAACACACGCGTGATGCCACCACCACCTGCCTCGCGTTGCCAGGCATCTTCGCGAAATGCGGAACCGCCATCAGCCTGCTCCAGTCCTGCACAAATCCGGTTTTGCAAATCGAGCAGGTAATGTTTTACGCTGTTTACATCAACACTCATACTGTAATCGCCTTGTTTAATCGATAGCACACACAAGGCATGCTCCTACATTTTTAAGCCGGGCGACAGATTTCGCCGGTCATCAGGTTGCGGATCTGCGTCGGTTTGTCAGCACCACCGACATCGCCAGGCACAATCACATCAATATCATTTCCAAAATAGCGGATCACATCCCTGATACTGCGCGCAGGTGGATCACCAGCAATATTGGCGGATGTCGATACAATCGCGCCATCAAATGCATGGCACAAAGCTGCAACAACCGGATGCGCACTGACACGTACTGCGAGTGTCGGTTGGCCACCGGTAATCCATGATGGCGCAACGCCATTATCAGGCACCAGCCAGGTATTCGGGCCGGGCCAGCTTTTGCGCAGCGTTGCATATTTTTCATCGTCCAGACCGCGCAAATACGGTGCCAGCTGTTCGATGCTGGCAGCCACCAGGATCACACCTTTACGCCAGTCACGTTTTTTCAAGGCCAGCACGCGCATCACCGCCTGTTCATCCAGCGGATCACAACCGAGTCCCCACACAGCTTCGGTGGGATAGGCGATGACACCGCCGTTGCGCAGGGTGGCAATCGCGGGAAAATTTTTTTCAGGCGCCAAACGCATTTTGTATCCACTCGAATTGCAGACCACTTTCACCGGGACGTGCCGCGATAACATCAAACCGGCACGGCCGGTTTTGCCATTGGCGATGTGCCAGCAAATACAACTGTGCGGTACGCAATAATTTTTGCCGCTTGCTGGCGGTGATACTTTCCAGTGGCGAACCAAAGCGATCACTCTTGCGAAAACGCACTTCCACAAACACCAGCGTGTCCTTGTCTGTCATCACCAGATCCAGCTCGCCACCGCGCGAGTTGAAATTACTGTCGACCAGCACCAGTCCCTGCTGCTGCAAGTAGCGACAGGCGACTTGCTCCACGGCCTGGCCGTGCGCGCGGGATGCCTGTCGCGGCGAACTCGTCGTCATCGTCCCGACTTCAATGCGGATCGCCGACTGCATCGACGGGCAAGGGTTGTGGCCGGCCATCCTGCATCACAGCCCACACCAGTTTGCGCGCCACATGACGGCCGGCATCCAGATGCAGGTAACCGGTGTTGCCCGGCACATGCAGGTTGTTATTGGCCTGCATCAGTGGCAGCCGCAAGTACAACTGCTGCGCATCAGCGCCCAGCGCGTACAGCAACTCCGATGCTGGCGGCACACTGACCCCTGCCTCGCGCAGTGGCCCCTGCCCGACCTGCCACGGCGTCAGGCACAAACGAGCGCCGTCGGTGCGACTGTTGGTGCGCAGGGTGCCGGTTTCGAAAATCTGCGAGGTACTGTAGACAGGCAGGGCACCCGCCCCGTTGCGGGCCAGGCTGCCCATGATGGACGCCGCATCACTCGATTTACCGACCAGCAGCACCATATCCGGCGGCACCGTGCCGTCCTTGTACTTGCCAGTGGCCAGATCCAGCCCAAGGCCTTCAGCCACTTGCATGCTGTAGTTGCCGGCGTCCGGTGTGTAGCGCACTTGTCCGGCCACTTCAGCACCCTGTGCTTCCCAGGCCAGCACAAAACTCTGGCGCATACGCTCACCCTTGTCATTGTCCGGCACCAGGATGAGCGCCCGGTGCAGGCGATTGGCCCAGGCCGCTTCGGCCAGTTGCCGCGCCTCGTCTTCCGGGTTCAGGCTGAACTGGTACAACTGTGACGGCGCCGTGCTGGCAAGCGCAACCGCTGAAGGATTGTTGAGCGCCAGGGTCGGTACCGGCAAGTTCGCCTGCTGCGCCAGCACCTGCACCTTCTCGCGCTCCAGTGGCCCGATGACCAGTTCGGCTCCCTGTGCGACAGCGCTGTTGTAGACAGCGAGGATATCGGGCGATGCATTGCTGTCGACCATATCCACCTGTACCGACGGCGCACCGGCAGCCAGTGCGCGGTAATAACCCGTCAGGAAGCCATCCCGCACCGCACGGCCAGCCTGTGCCAGCTTGCCACTGAACGGCAACAGCAGGGCGATATGTTTGGGTTGGCCGTCCAGCAGGCGGTGCAGCAAACTCATGTCGTCCGGCATGAAGCGGTTGGCCGGGTGCGATGGCCAGTTACGCTGCCAGTCCTTGAGGCTGGCCGCCTGCTTCTCGATATCGCCAGAGCCTTGGCGCTGGATACGTGCCAGCTCAACCCAGCCGCTCAGCAGCGGTTCTTTGGGCTGGGTTTCCAGCCAGAGGAATTCGTCATCGCGCAACTGTGAAATCAGGCGCCAGGTGGCACGGGTAATGTCACGCTGCGCCTTGTCATCTGCCGCCAGCGGGCTTTGCAACAGCCGCTCGCTTACCGCTTCCAGTGAACGCTGCTCGGATTCGTACAGACCGGCACGCAGATCGTGCAAGCGTTCGACGCTGTTCTTGTCCAGGCCTGCTGTCATGGTATTGAGGCGGGCATCCAGCAACACGCGTTCGGCCAGTCCCAGTTGTCGCTTGTCGAGTGCATACGCGCCATACACCAGGCTGTAATGCACAAACAGGCTGCCCTCCAGCGCGCGCGGATCGATTTCTGCCAGCGCACGACCGAGGCGATCCTTGTCGGCCTGAGCTTCATAGACATCTGCCACCTGCAGCAAGATCTGGTCGCGCTCGGGCGACTGGGCTTTTTCTGCCTTCAACAACAGTGCGCGAGCCGCATCAGACTGTGCAGGCGATACCACGCTGCTGGCCTGTGGCGAAGCGGGCACAGCAATGCCGCCAAACTTCGGCAGCGATCCACATGCTGCACACAGCAGCAGGCAAAGAATGACACTGCCCAACCGCAGCGAATGCCAGGAATAACGTAACATGTACGACATGATTGCAATCCGGTTTACGGCATGACGACCCACGCTTCAAAAAAAGCAGTCCTGTATCTGGTGGCCACACCCATAGGGAATTTGTCCGACATGGTACCGCGCGCCGTCTCGGTTCTCCAATCCGTGGATGCCATTGCTGTCGAAGACAGTCGTCACAGCGGCAAATTGCTGCAACATTTCAATATCAGCAAGCCACTGATTCCCTATCACGACCACAACGAGCGCGACGCCGCCGGGCGCATCCTGCAACTGCTGCAACAGGACAAGCGCGTGGCACTGATTTCCGATGCCGGCACCCCGGCAATAGCGGATCCCGGCTACCGGCTGGTGCGTCTCGCCCACCAGCACGGCGTACGCGTAGAAAGCGTGCCCGGCCCTTGTGCGGCGATCACTGCGCTGGCCGGTTCCGGCCTGCCGTCAGACCGTTTCCAGTTCAATGGTTTTTTGCCGGCGAAAACGCAGGCACGTAAAACTGCACTCGAATTGCTCGCACAAGAAACGGCAACACTGATTTTTTACGAAGCACCACACCGGTTAGCCGACACGGTGCGCGATATGCACGACATTTTTGGCGGCACGCGCGAAGTCTGTCTGACACGAGAACTCACGAAAACTTACGAGACACTGTGGCTCACAACGCTGGCCGAACTGGAAAAAGGCATCGCGGAAAAACGCGTGGAAGAACGCGGTGAAATCGTGCTGGTCGTCGCAGGTAATCCGGCCACGGCCATCGAAGACAAGGAAGCCGACCGCATCCTGCAATTATTACTCGCTGAATTGCCTTTGAAGCAAGCGTCAGCACTGGCAGCGCAAATTACCGGCATCGGCAAACGCGAGCTGTACCAGCGCGCACTGGCGCTGAAGGACGCCGACTGATGCTGCGCAAACTGTTGCTGCCTTTGCTGATGCTGTTTGCATTGCAAGCGCAAGCGGCAGCGCACAAACCGAATATCCTGCTGATTGTGCTGGACGATGCCGGTTACAGCGACGTCGCCGGTTTCGGTCGCAACGATGCACCCACACCGAACATCAGGAAAATTGCCGATGAAGGCGTGCGCTTCACACGTCACTACGCCGACAGCACGTGCAAACCGGCGCGACTGGCCTTGATGACTGGGCGCACGTCAGCCAGCGTGGCGCAATCACCGGATTTTCGCGGCATTTCACCGCAAGTCACCACACTGGCTGAAGCGCTGAAACTGAATGGTTACAGCACACACCATGTCGGCAAATGGCATATCGGCGATTCGGTGCGTGAGGCATGGCCCGACAAGCAGGGTTTTGATTCGTGGTTCGGTTTCCTGAACCAGTTCATGCTGAAAGGCCCGGACAAGAACGGCAAATTTACCAAACGCCCGACCTATCTGAATCCGTGGCTGCAAAGTGACAGCACACCGCTACAACAATACCAGGGCCATCTGGAAGATATCCTTGCCGACAAAGTGATTGAAAAAATTCACCAGCTACCTGCGCAAAAAAAACAGCCGTGGTTTATTAATTACTGGCTGTTTGCACCGCACCATCCCAGCCAGGCCTCGGATGAATACCTCGCCAAATACGACAATACACCGCAGGGAAAATATCTCGCGTTGCTTGCACAAGCTGACGCAGAAATCGGTCGTGTGATACAAACGCTGCGCGACACGCAGCAACTGGACAACACCCTGATCGTACTGGTTTCCGACAACGGCGGCACCAACGAAATGATGAACAACAACGCACCCTTTGCCGGCGTCAAGGGCGGTTACCAGGAAGGCAGTTTGCGCACACCGCTGATTATCCGCTGGCCCGATAAACGTCACGGCGGCGAGAAGGTGGATGATGTGGTGGCGATACAGGATATCTACCCGACGCTGCTGGGTGAAATCGGGAAAACAACCGCGCCGAGGGACAGTTTTGACGGACAGGATTTACACCCGCTCCTGAAAGGCGAAAAGCTCGCGCCACGTCCACTGGTGCATGAGATGGTGAATGTCGGCGCCTTCAATTACAGCTGGCTGACCGCAGATGGCAACTGGCGTTTGTCAAACAACACACTGTACGACTTGCAACACGATCCTGCCAGTGCCACGAATGTGGCCGCAACATTCCCGCAACAACAAATCGTACTGCAACAAGCCTTTTCAGGCTGGCGATCGGAAAAAACGAAACTCGTGCTCGATTACAAACCGGTCAACAACAACGGCGCTGCGATAGTGCTTGGTGATGACTTCCGTCGCGCCCCTGGTTACGGCGCATTCAGTTTTGCCATTACTGTCGATATGCCTGCAAAAAAAATCACACAGCCTGTCTATATTGCCGAACAGAAAAACATCTGGTCACTGCGCTACAACCCGGACAATACGTTCACCATCAACATCAACAGCCAGGATCTCGCGAGCAAAGCAGTAAAAACACCCGATGGCAAACTGAACCTGCTGTTCAGCACCACCTTCACGCGCTCCCGCCTGCATGAAGGCCACAACCATGCGTTTGTGCAACTGCAGGCAAACGGCGAAAAAATATTGCAGTGGCAGCAGGACAATCCGACAGAAATCGTTGGCAGTTTCGACGCAGCCACCTACATCGGCCAGCGCAGTGATGGCAGCGGTGCGTGGCCAGCGCCTGTCGGCAAACCACAATTCTGGAACGCCAATATCGACAAGGATGAAGAAGAAAAAACAGATCCCGCTGCAGAGGGCAATCACGAGGATTAACCGGGTTTACGGAATATAAATTGCACCATCTTCCCTGATCACGATCGGCACTGGATCCAGCGCTTCACCAGTGCAAGGACCCGCCACACACAAACCGGTTTCGATGAGAAATACTGCGCCGTGAGTGGCGCACTGGATCAATTCCCCTTCGTTATCGAGAAACTGGTCGGGCATCCATTCCAGCGGCACACCGATGTGCGGGCAACTGTTGATATACGCGTACAGTGCGCCAAACTTTTTCACCACAAACACGGGATACTCCTCCGTGTCGAAACCCCTGGCACCCGCTTCCGGTATGTCATCCTGTTTACAAAGATATTTCACAAGCCACCTCGCAATGCGCTATGGTAACGCATGATTGCACTGGCGATATCGCCGCGAGGGACGCCCGCCATGAACAAGACACTCGCCCGCCTGACCCTGCTGCTCTTGCTGGCTGCACTGTCCTGTAGCTGCACACTGTTCCGCAAGAATCTGAAAGACCCGGACATTTCACTACTGAAATTCAGTGTGGCAGGCGGCACACCGCTGGCACCACGTTTTGCGCTGCGATTGCGCATTGCCAACCCGAATGACTTGCGACTCAGTATCAAGGGACTGAGTTTCACCTACAGCATTGGCGATGAGGAATTGATGAACGGCGTCAGCAACGACATCCCGGTAATCGAGCCTTACGGCGAAGCAGAATTCACGGTAAAAGGCTCAGCCAGCCTGCTTCATGCACTGCCGCTCATCGAAACCCTGCAACAGGATCCACTGACACGTTTTCATTACCGGCTGACAACACATATCGACATGGCAGAGGGATGGCCTTCCAGTTTCAATGTAAAAAAAGAAGGCGAAATCGGATTGCTGGCTGACAAGAAAAAATAAATCCCGCAGCACGTTTTCCTTTGTTTATGTTTGCGACTTCCTGACGGGATCCAGCGAGAAACTCACGTAGTAAACCACGCCCGCCTCGGCGGCAGCGATGCTCGGGAACGGGCCGACATTGCCACCCTCGCGCGTTGCAAAATACCAGCCGCCCTTGCCTTCAAACACGCGGCCGCTGCGCATTTCAGCCGGACTTTCATCGCCGCGACGGCGGTCGAACACTTCACCCTGGTAAACCGGTTCATGGTGCGCAGGCGGCACATCCTCATCACCGTAATCCTGTGAATCACTTTCATCAGGCACGACATCCACAGAATCGATGTAGACGCGGTCGGCATCCATCGAAAAACCGGCATAGTTTTCCACGCCTTCCTTTGCCAGTAATTCGCTGGGAAATGGTCCGACATCCACACCTTCCCGTGTGATGAAATACCAGCCATCGTCTTTTTCAAAGGTGCGTGACTGGCGGCGCTGTACCTGCAGGGCTTCCTCGTCGCGACGGCGCTGTTCTTCTGTGGTCATCTGACTCTCCATTGCCCGCAGCCAAAAATCGGGACGGGTTAACTTTACACATATCCAGGGTTTTTATCAGCTGCCGCGCATGAACCACTTGTCGAGCTCGGCCAGTGACACCGGTATCCAGGTCGGGCGTCCGTGGTTGCACTGGCCGCTGCGCTCGGTAATTTCCATGTCTCGCAGCAGCGCATTCATTTCCGGGATGGTGAGGCGGCGATTGGCGCGCACAGAACCATGGCAGGCCATGGTCGACAACACCTCATTGACGTGTTCACGGATGCGCGCACTGTTGCCGTGTTGCACCAGATCTGACAACACATCCCGCAACAATTGTTCGGTGTTGCCGTTCGCCAGCAAAACCGGCACCTGGCGGATCAGCAGGGATTCAGGGCCAACGCGATCAATGACGAGGCCCAGTTGTTCAAACACGGCGCACTGCTGCTCGGCACAATCCGCTTCACGTTCACTGACAGCAATGGCCTGCGGCACCAGCAACGGCTGCCTTGCCATGTTGTTATTGTCGTACGCCGTTTTCAGGCGCTCGTACGTGATGCGTTCATGTGCAGCGTGCATGTCAACCACCACCAGACCCTGCGCATTTTCTGCAAGAATATAAATACCTTTCAGTTGCGCGATGGCATAACCCAGTGGCGGACTACCACTGCTTTCAGCATCAATGCTGGCAGCCTGGCGATTGGCAGCAATGGCTGCATCCATGCGCGCTGCACTGACATCCGACGGCGAATACAACGCAGAAAATTGCGACATTGCATTGCGTGATGCGCCCGACACATACGGCGCAGGATTTTGCCGGATATCACTCGCGGGTAGTGAATGCACATCCGGCAAACTGAAACGGCCCTGGTATGAAAGCGTCGTCGCTGGCATTTCCGCAACATCATCGCCGCGATCACCGGTCGACAAACCGGATGACGGCATGCTGTCCTGCGGACGCAAATCGGCCAGCACCCGGCCTAGCGCACGAAAGACAAAATCGTGCACGAGGCGCGAATCGCGAAAACGCACTTCGTGCTTGGTCGGATGCACATTCACATCGACAGAAGCCGGGTCAACTTCGAGATACAACACATACGCAGGATGGCGCGTGTGGTGCAATACATCCTGGAACGCAAGGCGGATAGCATGCGACACCAGCTTGTCGCGGATCGCGCGGCCATTGACATAAAAATATTGCAGGTCTGTCTGGCTGCGTGAAAAAGCCGGTTGTGCCAGCCAGCCCCACAGCCGCAATCCCGCTGTGTCAGCATGCGCGCTATTCACATCGACAAAAAATGCCTGCTGCATGAACGCTGGGCCGCACAAGGTTGCTACACGCCGTTCGCGTTCAGCTTGCGTCACCGCTTCACGCAATTGCTGCACAGTGCGCTGGTTGTGGCGCCAGTGGAAAGCGACATCGAAACGCGACAGGGCGAGTTTTTTCAGCATCTCGTCGATGCGCTGGAATTCTGTTTTTTCACTGCGCAGGAATTTGCGACGTGCTGGCGTATTGAAAAACAGGTCGCGCACTTCGACGGTGGTGCCCCGCTGGTGCGCAGCAGGTAACACTTCCGCCACCATTTCCTGGCCTTCTGCCTGTGCTTGCCAACCCGCACCTTCGGTTTGCGTATTCGAGGTAATGGTCAGGCGCGACACCGACGCCATGCTCGCCAGCGCCTCGCCACGAAAACCCAGGGTGGCAACAGCTTCAAGATCATCGAGTTCGTGAATCTTGCTGGTGGCATGGCGACTGAGCGCCAGCGGCATGTCTTCCTGGTCGATGCCACCGCCATCATCACGCACGCGGATAATTTTCACACCACCCTGTTCAATATCGATATCAATCCGGGTTGAACCGGCATCCAGGCTGTTTTCCAGTAATTCCTTCACCACCGACGCCGGGCGTTCCACCACCTCACCGGCGGCAATCTGGTTTGCCAGTCTCGCGCTGAGCTGCTGGATACGTGGCATCAGGAATGTTCCGTGTTGCGGGTCATGTTGCGGCTCATTTGTGGACAGGAATGCGTAATTTCTGGCCAACCTGCACATTCTGGTCCGGCAATTTGTTCTGGTCACGCAGTGCAATCATGCTGACCTTGTAACGCTGTGCTATACCACTCAGGGTTTCGCCTTTTGCAACCACGTGCTCGACAGTTTTGACTGCCGGATTTTTTGTCGATGCCGGTTTGTTTCTGGTTGTCGCTGTCTTGTTTACTGTGGCGGATGCCGGTCTGGGCGCAGGGATTCTGGTTGCCAGTTTTTCTGCCTGCAGTTTTTCCATCGCCTCTTTTTCTGCCGCAGCCTTGCTGGATGCTGTCGTGTCACGGCTCACCTTCACTTCCGTGGCACTCGTTTTATTTTCGACAGGCGTTTTGTTTTCGACAGGCATTTTGTTTTCGAAAGGCGTGTTATTTTCGGCAACCGTCACCGGTTTTGCGATGGCACGTCCACTGTCTTCTGCTGCGATAGCATCATCCAGTGGCGTCGTTGATGCTGGTGCGACCGGCGCTGATGTACTCGCCGATACAACATTCACCTCTTCGGCATTGTTATTGACCAATAACTTGTCTGTCGTGGGCTTCACCGTACCGCCTCGTGCCGCAGCAATCGCGGTATCCATGGGCGGCTTGCTGCGAAAATGTGAATCGATACCGGCAAACACGGCTTTCGCCAGTTTGCTGCGGTGTTCCGGATTGGCCAGATGCTGGGCTTCCCGCGCGTTGGTGATGAAGCCGGTTTCCACCAGCAGCGACGGGATGTCCGGATTTTTCAACACCACAAAACC
Source organism: Pseudomonadales bacterium (assembly GCA_035430165.1). Lineage (GTDB taxonomy): Bacteria > Pseudomonadota > Gammaproteobacteria > Pseudomonadales > UBA7239 > UBA7239. Next base: position 30,274 of record DAOMGE010000025.1, read on the forward strand.
GGCCTGCTCGACATAACCACGATGCAAGGGCGTGATTTTCCGGATCTGGTTCAGCACGGCATCACCCATATCCAGGCTGGTGGAAATGGTAGCGGTCATGGACAAATCCAGCAGCACACCTTGCAACATCGGATCCTTGTCACCGAGGTTTACACCACCCACCAGATCCGCGTTATTTTCCTGTTTTTCCAGCCAGCGCGCGGTTTCCGAGGTGGCTCCACGCTGGGACAAGGCAAATACCGACGCACCTTGCGCCGTATTGTCGCTGAACGCATCGGCATGAATGGAAACAAACATGTCGGCACCCTTGTTGCGGGCAATTTGTGTACGGCCACGCAAGCTGACGTAATAGTCACCGGTACGCGTCAGGAAAGCGGAATATCCCGGGGTGTCATTGATCAGTTTGACCAGCTCTTTTGCGATCGCCAGCGTGACATTTTTTTCAAGAATACCGCCGGGGCCCCTGGCGCCCGGATCTTCACCGCCATGACCCGGATCGACGGCAATCATGATGTCGCGCACACCGTTGGAAGCTTGTTTCACGGCCTTGACTTCGCCCAGCTTGTCTTCATCGAACAGATCGACAACCAGGCGATCACCGTATTGTTCGTTGGCTGGCAACAGGAAACTTTTGGGTTTGACACGCGCATGCAGATCGATCAGCACGCGTTCTCCTTCAGGGGTTTTTTCATGGCCGAGACTGGCAACCGGTGTGTTGGCCAGTGCCAGTGTGCTGGCATCCGCAACAAAATCGGATCTGGCGAGCACGATTTCTATGCGCTGTGCATTGCCTTTTTCACCGGGCTTGTCGAGCAACTGGTAATCCACCGGGCCCGACAGGTCAAAAACAAGACGGGTGTTATCCGGCGCGCGCCAGACGCGCACACCCTTGACACTCGCGGCTTGCACCGGAGCCATCGCCAACACCAGCAACAGACTGACTACAGAAACAAACTGCGCTGTATATGCGCGAGACTTCATGCTTCCCCCGGAAAAAATCCAGACCCACGCTGCCAGTGTATCTGCTATCAACGCAGATCGCGCTGGAAAACGCCGAGCCACTCTCGCGCACGCCCTGAATGCGCCGTGATGGCCATTTTGCGGCCACCCTCATTATCTGCAGAGAGCGTAATGGACAAGTCCGGTGTAGGCAACAATGGTTCTCCCTGCTCCGGCCATTCGATCAGGCACAAGGCGGCATCGGTGAAATAATCGCGTATGCCCATGTATTCCAGTTCTTCGGGATCAGCAAGACGATAGAGATCGAAGTGGTAAACCGTGCCACAGGCCAGTGCATACGGCTCCACGATGGTGTAGGTGGGGCTCTTGACGGCACCGGCATGGCCGAGCGCCCGTAACACACCACGCGAGAATGTGGTCTTGCCTGCACCGAGTGTGCCGCGCAGGAACACCACGGCACCGGCGTTGCCCGGTAACGCACTGCAAACACGGGCCAGACAGGCACCGGCGCGCAAGGTCGCCTCTTCATCCGGCAGGGTAATGTCCAGCGTCATATCCAGCGTGGTATCCACAACGCGCTTTCCGTCAGCGGCGGGTCAGGGGTTGACCAGTGGCTGCAGGCGGTCGATGACATCCGTCGCCAGCAAGCCGCGCTCGCCACGCTGGGCGGCAGCGAGATCCGCAGCTTCCGCGTGCAGGCAGACGCCGAGGCGCGCCGCATCCGTGATATCGACTTGTTGGGCGAGCAGACCGCCAATGACACCAGCCAGGACATCGCCCATGCCACCCGAGGCCATGCCGGGATTGCCACCCGTACAAAGGCCGATGGTCCCGTCTGGCCCGCAAACGAGGGTGCCCGGCCCTTTCAGCACGATGACACCGCCGTAGCGTTGCTGCAGCGCCTGCACCGCCGCAAACCGGTCTGCCTGCACGTCAGCCGTGGTGATGCCCAGCAAGCGCGCGGCTTCGGCAGGGTGTGGTGTGAGTACCCAGTTATCGCGGCGCGCTTCCCGTACAACACGGCCAGCCGCCAGGATATTCAGGGCATCGGCATCCAGCACCAGCGGCAGGCCACTGAGCGTCGCCTGCTGCAACATCTGCTCCGACCAGGCACTGCGGCCCAGACCGGGGCCGACCACCAACAGCGACGGACGTGACAACAGCGGCTCCAGTCCTTGTCCCGACGTGACGCCCGCCACCATGATTTCCGGCCTGCGCGCAATAATCGCCGCCACATGTTCAGGACGCGTGGCCGCACTGACGAGACCACTGCCGGTGCGTGCGGCAGCTTCTGCCGCCATCGCCACCGCACCGCCCATGCCGCTGTCGCCACCAATCACCATCACATGACCGAACAAGCCTTTGTGGGCGGTATGTGCGCGCAGTGGCAGGTAATCCTGCAGCAGTTCATCGAGATCGAGCCGCTCGCAGTCACCCTCTTCCGGCAAGCTGTGATGCAGTAATTCACATTCCTCGGCACCGAGTCCGGCATATTCAATGTCGCCGCACACATCGGGTGCATCTGCCGTAAACAATCCGCGCTTCAGTGCCACAAACGTCACAGTCACATCCGCACACACCACCTCACCGGCTGCATGGCCACTGTCTGCATCAAGACCGGAGGGAATATCCAGTGCGAGCACCGGTAACCCGCTGTCGTTAATTGCGTTGATAGCATCGGCATATTCATCACGTGGCGCACCGACACTGCCGGTACCAAGCAACGCATCGACAATCACACCCGTGGGTGGCAGATCGGTATCACTGTGCCAGGCGGCAATCGGCACGCCGGCTGCCTGTGCATATTCATACGCACGCCGCGCATCGCCAACCAGTTTTTCTGGCGGCGCCAATGCGTACACCCGCGCCGCAATCTTCTGTTCTGCCGCGAGTGCTGCCAGCAGGTAACCGTCGCCTCCGTTGTTACCGCCTCCACAAAAAACCGTGATCGCCGCCGGATGTGGCCAGTGAGCCACCAGCGTATCCAGTGCTGCGCGCGCCGCGCGTTTCATCAGCACAATACCCGGCGTGCCGGCTGCAATAATTTTCTGGTCCAGCGCACGCACTTGTGCAGCGGTATATAAATAAAACGGAAACATTCACTATGCCTTTTGCTGAAAATATTTGCTTGCGAAAACGTTCCTATTTGCGGGATATCCACTCCAGTGGATCCTGGGGCACACCATTCTTGCGGATCTCGAAATAGAGGCCCGCGTCTTTTTCACCGCCACTGCTGCCTACGCTGGCAATCAGCTCACCGGCCTGTACCCATTCACCGGGACCATGAAATAAAACATCATTGCTCGAGTACAGGCTCATGTAACCATCACCGTGATCAAGGATAATCAGCAAACCCTGGCCGCGCAGCCAGTCGGCATACATCACACGTCCGTAGTGGACGGCGCGAACCTCACTGCCTGCTTGCGCACGTATACGCACACCATCCCACTTCACCGCACCCTTGCGCGACTCCCCGAAACGATTGGCAATCTTGCCTTTGGCTGGCCACGGCATGGCGCCCTTCGCCTGCACGAATGACCTGGATTTCAGTTTTGCCAGATCCTGTGCGCTGTAAGACGGTGATGACTGGAGTTCCGTCGCCATCGGCTTTTCCGGTGGCGGCAAATTTTCCGGCTGTTGTTGTGGCTTTGTCGCCGGTTTTTGTTGTGCCTGCAGCTTCTGCAATCGCTCTTCTTCCTGCTGCCGCAACAATTCTTCTTGCTGGCGCTGCTTCTCTTTCACAACAGCGAGCGCACGCTCTTTCTCGATTTGCTCGACCACTTTCTGCAAGGCGGCATGATCGTTCTGCATCTGCACCAGTTCACTGCCTTTACCCTGCAATTGCTGGTCGAGTGCCACGACAATTTTCTTGCGCTCTTCCTGCCTGGCCAACAGGCCGGCACGATCTTTTTCCAGCTGCGCCTGTGTCAGTTGCAGTGCCTGCATGGCAACAACCGATTTCTGTTGCACAGCATCAAGACGCTGCATGTCTGCGAAAAATGCCTGCATTTTTTCGCGGCGTGCGGCGAGGATATATTCGTAATACTGGAGATTGCGGGCTAAGGCTTCACTGCTGCCCTGACTGAGCAGCAGCCGCAATTGCGACTGCTCACTCTCACTGTAAAGTCCACGAAGTTGCTGGCCAATCTGCTCGCGCTGACTGGCCACGGACTGGCTTATGGCTTTTTTTCCGCTTCAACCGCTCCGGCAGCATGCTGTTTCTCTGCCAGTTGTTTTTTGGTTTCATCAATTTTCTGCATCTGCGCAGCAATGTCCTTGTCAGACTGCTCGAGCTTCGCCTGCATTTCGCTGCGCTCGGCCTTGATTTTTTCCAGCTCGGCTTTCAGGTCATCGATAGACTTCTGCATCTGCGCCACTTTTTCTTCATTGCTCTGCGCAGGCGCCTGCTGCTGGGCCGCAGGTTTATCCGCCTTGGTGTGTTTGGCTTTTTTCTCGCTCGCGTTGGCACCGTTGAGGGCAGTGGCGATCAGGGTGGCAGCCAGAATCAGGTAACGCATTTTCATTGCTCTTCTCCTTACGGTCTGTTGCGCGGGCCGTTAACGGAATCCGTTACTGGATGCCAAGTAAATTGCGCCCACTCATTTCTTTTGGTTGCGGCAAGCCCATCAGTGCCAGCAGGCTGGGCGCGACGTCGGCGAGTGTACCACCGCCAGCGACTTTAACAGAACGCTGGCCTATATACAGGAAAGGCACCACATCACAGGTATGTTGGGTATGTGCCTGCTGCGCCTCATGGTCATACATCTGCTCGCAATTACCATGGTCGGCCGTGACCAGGCATTCGCCGCCGGCTGCCAGCACCGCATCGCGCACACGGCCGACACACTGGTCGAGCGCCTCCACGGCTTTTACTGCCGCATCAAACACCCCCGTGTGACCGACCATATCGCCATTGGCGTAGTTGCAGATGATGGCATCGTACTGGCCCGACGCAATCGCCTCGACCAGCCTGTCGGTAACTTCAAACGCGCTCATTTCAGGCTGCAAATCATAGGTTGCCACTTTCGGTGAATTGACCAGGATTCGTTGTTCGCCCGTGTAAAGTTCTTCACGACCTCCACTGAAAAAGAAAGTCACATGCGCATATTTTTCCGTCTCGGCGATACGCAACTGCGTCTTGCCGAGTTTTGCCAGGTAATCACCCAGCGTGTTTTCCAGCGTTGCTGGCGGGTATGCACACAAGGCATGGATATCGGCTGCATATTCACTGGTCATGACAAACGCAGACAGTTGTACCGTCTTCTTGCGGACAAAACCGTCGAACGCCGTATCAGTGAATGTGCGAGTCAATTGTCGCGCGCGATCGCCACGGAAATTCATGTAGATGATGGCATCCCCATCGTCCAGCGCGACAGGCTCACCAATGGCGGTGGGTTTTACAAACTCATCGTTTTCATCGCGTGCATACGCCGCCGCAAGCCCGGCTTGCGCCGTGTCAGCACAAAATTCACCATGGCCTTGTGTCAACAAATCATACGCGCGCTCGACCCTGTCCCAGCGCTTGTCGCGATCCATGGCATAGTAACGGCCGCAGATACTCGCAAAACGACCAACACCGAGTGCGTCGAGCTTGTCTTGTGCAAGTTTTATCGAAGACACGGCACTGCGTGGCGGCGTATCACGACCATCGAGAAAGGCATGCAGGTAGATTTTCGTAGCGCCACGCCTTGCCGCCATTTCCAGCATCGCGACGATATGATTTTCATGGCTGTGTACACCGCCCGGCGAGAGCAAGCCCCACACATGCACCGCCTTGCCCGCAGCAACAGCGTTGTCGATCGCTGCGCAATAAGCGGGATTCTCAAAAAAAGTACCGTCGGTGATGTCCTTGTCGATACGCGTCAACTGCTGGTACACAATACGGCCGGCGCCGAGTGTCATGTGACCGACTTCGCTGTTGCCAAACTGGCCATCCGGCAACCCGACATCAAGACCGGAACCGGAAATTAGCGAATGCGGGCTGTCACGCCACAATTGATCCCACACCGGTTTTTTTGCCGCTGCTATGGCATTGTCTTGCGCAGACTCGCGATAACCGAATCCATCAAGGATGAGCAGTACATGGGGTTTGCGTACTCGTGTCATGGCCGTTCTGATACCGCGTGATTGGAGTTGGCGTTAGCGTGGGAACGTGCATTTTACGTCAATCTGCGTGCATCGTCTCAGGCTTGGGATGTGCTTCCAGCGGACCGGGATTGCGCAGGGTAAAGGCCAGCGGAATGATGATCAGGGTCATCCACATGATCAGGCGAAAATCCTGCAGATAGGCGAGCTGTACCGCCTGTTTCAACACCTGGCCGTCGAGTGCGGCGAGGCCGAGTGGTGTCTGTGTATTCCAGATTTGTGGTAACACACCCCAATCCAGCAGATGATTGAACGGTGTGATATTTTCGGAAAGTATGGCGTGATTGCGCTGGATATTATCGGCAAGCTGCGTCACCACGACCGAAATACCGATTCCGCTACCGATATTCCTGACCAGGCTGTAAATCGACGAACCTTCCGTACGCAATCTCGGATCCAGTGTCAGGAATGCAATCGTCGATAATGGCACGAAAATATAACCCAGGCCCATACCCTGTAAAAAACCGACCCAGGTGATCGTCGACTGGCTGACATCCACGGTGAAATACGCCATCAGCCACAACGACAGGCTGGTGCAAAAACCACCGAGCAGGATGATGGCGCGCGCGTCGATACGCCCCATCAGGCGAGTGGCAATGATCATCCCCATCATGGTGCCTGCACCACGCGGCGCCAGTATCAGACCCGCATCAAACACCGAGTATCCCATCAGGTTTTGCAAGAACGGCGGCAACAGGGCGAGCGTCGCCAGCAATATCACGCCGACAAAAAATATCAGCACCAGCCCGACACAGAAATTGCGGTCCTGGAATAATTCCGGCTCGATGAACGGACGCTTGTGCGTAAACATGTGCACCATAAACATATAGAAAAACACGGCGGAAATAATTGCCTCCGCGATAATTTCTTTCGACTGGAACCAGTACAGCGATTTGCCGCGATCCAGCAGCAACTGCAACGCGCCAACACTGATGGCGAGCAGCAAAAAACCGAAAAGATCAAACTTGCGCTCGCGATCCAGTGGCGATTCCTCAACCAGCGCCAACACACCGAGCAATGACAGAATCCCGAAAGGCAGGTTGATGTAGAACACCCAGCGCCAGTTATAAAACTCGGTCAGCCAGCCACCGATAGTCGGGCCCAGTATCGGCGCCACCATCACACCGATGCCCCACAATGCCATCGCCTTGCCGTGTTTTTCGCGCGGGAACGTATCGAGCAATACTGACTGTGAAATCGGCACCAGACACGCACCGAACACACCCTGCAGCATGCGCGACAATACGGCTTCGCTGAGCGTCTGCGCCATGCCACACAGGCCGGATGCAATCGTGAAACCCGCGACCGACCACACCAGCATGCGCTTGCGGCCGAAACGCCCGGAGATGAAGCCGGTCAGTGGCGTCATGATCGCCGCCATGATGATGTACGACGTCAGCACCCAGGAAATCTGGTCTTGTGTGGCCGACAGGGTGCCCTGCATGTGTGGCAGGGCAACGTTAGCAATCGTTGTGTCGAGGATCTGGATAATCGCCGCCAGCATCACCGCCGCTGCCAGCAGTGACTGCCGCATTTCCGGTGACAAACGCGCGATAAAACCGGGTTGGGTCATGGCGCTGTCGCTCAGCGTTTCAGCCAGCGTTGCAGGCGATTGCTGCCCGTGTCGATCTGTACCGTCACGCTCATGCCTGCGCGCAACTGGAGATTGGCATCGACCGGTTCGAGTTCAATTCGCACCGGAATACGCTGCACTACTTTTACCCAGTTGCCCGAGGCATTTTGTGGCGGCAGGATGGAAAATTCTGCCCCACTGGCAGGACTGATGCTGGCCACATGCGCCGGCCAGTGTTTATCCGGATACATATCGATGCGCACACTGGCCTGCTGGCCGGGCGTCACATGTGTCAGGTCGATTTCATTAAAATTGGCATCGATCCACAGATTGTGATTTGACAACAGCGCCAGTGCAGGGCTGCCTGCATTCAGGTGCTGGCCGGGCTTTGGCAAATTGCTCACCACGCCATCAAACGGCGCCATCACCACTGCATGACCGAGATTGATCTGCGCTTGCATGAGTTCAGCTGTCGCCACCTGATAGGCCGGATAATATTCCAGCGCTGCATCGGGATCGTGATTCAGGCTGGCATTGATACGCTCGATATCCTGCTCCAGCACCAGCACTTGTTGGCGCGCCAGGTCGAGTGAGTGTTTGCGATCATCCAGCTGGATTTGCGAGGTAAAACGCTGCTTCGCCAGATCCGTTTGTCGCGCGTATTCCTTTTCCGCAAAACTGGCATTGGTATGCGCCACCGCCAGTTCTGCCTGGCGCGTCTTGTAACTCGCCTTCAGCGCTTCAAGATCTGTGCGTACTTTTTCCTGGTTGGCGCGCGCGCGTTGCAATGCCACATCAAACAGCGCGGTGTCGAGCCTGAACAGTGGCTGGCCCTTGCTGACAGGCTGGTTTTCATTCACCAGCACGTCACTGACGGCGGCAGAAATTTCAGGTGCCAGCATCACCTTGTCGGCTTTCAGAAAAGCATTTTCCGTTTCGACACTGCGATCACCTGTCAAATAAAAATACAGGGCAATCGTGCCGACAATTACAGGACCGGTGATCAGGAGGATACGACGCATATTCATACAGCTTCTTCCGGAGTTTCAGGGATTGGTGGTGATACAGACTCAATCCTGAGCAGGTTTTCCTTCATCAATTGCAAGGTCTGGAAAAAAAGTTCGCGCTGGGCAGCAGTCAATCCGACAACACTTTCCTCGCGGGTTTCTGTGCCGAGTGACCAGATTTTTTCGAGCAGGGGTCGTGCGCTTTCGCACAAGTACAGACGGAATGCCCGGCGATCGGCAGGATCCCGGCGCCGCTCGATCAGGCCGGCGGTTTCCAGTTTGTCGAGCAGGCGCGCCAGTGTGATCGGCTGGACTTCGAGAATCTCGGCCAGTGCCACCTGCTGGATACCTTCGTTGCGGGACAGATGCAGGACAACGCGGCACTGCGCCTGTGTCAGGCCAAGGGCTTGCACACGGCGGTTGAAGTTGCGGCGCAGCAGGCGCGCCACATCATGCAACAGGAAGCCGAAAGCCCCTTCGGGCTCAGTCAGCGGTTGTGTGTTGGGGGATTCGGCCATCGACAGTGCAGATCACAGATAGTAAGTAATGCTTATTATCTGCAAGGCTTGCTAGTTGTCTGTGCGTATTTTCCGTGGAAGGGAAAAGGCGCTTATTCGCTTTGGATAAACGTAACCCTGTGAGTTACACTGGCGCCACGATACGAGGATTAGGGAATGATCCGCAGTTTCCGTCACAAGGGATTGAAACGCCTGTTTGATACAGGTGACGAAACGGGCGTGCAAAGAGCGCATGCAGGCAAATTGCGTTTGATCCTGGCTGCCATTGATTCGAGCACAAGCCCGCACGCACTGAATTTACCGGGCTTCCGGTTACATGGCTTAAAAGGCGCCCAGCAAGGACGCTGGTCGGTCTGGGTGAATGGCAACTGGCGCATTACCTTTGCTTTTCATGATGGTGATGCGTGGTTGCTGGATTATGAAGATTATCACTGAGGTGTTACATGGCAGGCATGCATAACCCACCGCACCCCGGCACTTTGTTAGCGGAAGTGATCTTGCCGGAAACCGGATTAAATATCACCCAGGCTGCTGTCGCGCTCGATGTTTCGCGCAAAACCTTGTCGGCAATACTTAATGGCCGCCAGGGTGTTTCCGCTGAAATGGCTTTGCGGATTACAAAAGCGTTTGGCGGCGAGGCGCAGATGTGGCTGACAATGCAAGACAGCTACGATCTTTGGCAAGCCAGCAAGACAGTTGATTTGAGCCACATACGCCGCATAAAAGCTGCTTGATCTGTTAATGCGAAAAGGAGAGAAAATGCTGGTTGGGTTTAAAAATGTACCACTGTTTAAAAAATAATCCCTCCGGCACCTTTTTGCCGTCTGTTGTTTTCGCAGATGATAATGACATAAATCAAAATCAAGTTTCCGTTAATTTTTGTGGTGGAATGCTGTCTAAGAGTTTAGTCAATGAAAATAATACGATAAACGAGGAGATATTTTTCAATGAAAAGCTTGTGATTCGCACGGAGATTAGTT
>DAOMGE010000026.1:0-12052 GCA_035430165.1 Pseudomonadales bacterium
CGATCTGGCTGTTGCCCATCCTGGCGCTGCTGGTCGGTGGGTGGCTGGTGTGGCGCAGCCTGCTCGACATGGGGCCGAAGATCGAGATCGAGCTGGAAAATGGTGACGGCATCATCGCCAACCAGACGCAGATCCATTACAAGGGCATCGCGGTCGGTGTGGTGAAAAGCCTGGAGCCGAAGGATGACCTTGCTGCTGTCATCGCGCGTGTCGAGCTGGACAAGCACATCGCCAAGCGACTGGGCGGTGTGCCGAAAGACGCGCAGTTCTGGCTGGTGCAGCCGCAGGTGACCTTGGGCGGTGTCTCCGGCCTCAACACGATTTTTTCCGGCAATTACATCGAAATGGCGCTGCCTACTGATGGCGCACCGTCTGCATCTGCCGAGAAATCCGATTACTTTGTGGCGCTGAAAGCGGCGCCGCCGCTGCCACAATCGGTGCCCGGCCTGCATATCAAGTTCCATACCGACAAGCTCGGTTCGGTCAGCGTGGGCAGCCCGGTGTTTGCGCGGCAGATCCAGATCGGTTCCGTGAAGACCGTGAGCATGGCGCCGGATAACAGCGGCGTGCTGATCGACGCCCACATCCTGCCGGAGTACGCGCACCTGGTTCACCGCAGCTCGCGCTTCTGGAATGCCAGCGGCGTGCGCATCGATGCCGGTCTCGCCGGTTTGCGTGTGCAGACCGAATCCATCGCCAGCCTGCTGGCCGGCGGTATCAGCCTGGGCCCTACCGATGAAACCGCGCCGCAGAGCCAGAACGGCGACCAGTTCTATCTCTACCAGGACTTCGAAGCCGCCGAAGCCGGCAGTTTCGTCAACGTGCAATTCCCGGATGCCAGCAATCTCGTCAAGGGCGTGACGCGGGTGGTCTACCGGGGCATCACCGTCGGCAAGCTGGTGGATGTCTGGTACAACGGCGAGCAGGATGTGGTGTTTGGTCGCTTCGGCATCGATCCGCGCTTCGAGACCTTTATCACCGACAAGACCCGTTTCTGGATGGTGAAACCCCAGTTGTCGGCCAACGGCATTTCCGGCCTCGATACGCTGATCTCCGGCGCCTACCTGACCTTTAACCCGGACAACACCGGTAAGCCGGCACCGGACATGAATTTTGTGGCCGCCGCCGGCCCCGATCCGCTCGATTTCAGTGAACCCGGCCTGCACCTGCGCCTGCAGGCGGCGGGAGCCGGCTCCATCAGTGACGGCATGCCGGTCTACTACCGTGAGTTCGTGGTCGGCAGCGTGCAGAGCCATTTGCTGGAGCGCGACCACATGAGCGTGCATGTGCTGATCCGCCCCGAATACCGCCAGTTCGTCAATGCGTCCAGCCGGTTCTGGAATGTCAGTGGCCTGCACGTCAGTGCCAGTCTCAAGGATGGCCTGCAGGTGCAGGGTGCGCCGCTGGCCAGCTTGCTCAGCGGCGGTATTGCCTTCGACACCCCCGACAGCAAGGCCGACAAACCGGCCATGCACGATGGCCAGACCTTTACCCTCTACAGCAGCGAAAAAGACGCAACGGCACCGGCGCCCGGCAGCTTGCCCGGGGTTTACCTGACCCTGGAAACGACGGACGGCGGCGGTCTGGCGGCTGGCGCACCGGTGTTGTACCGCAGCCTGGCAGTGGGCTCGGTGGAAGAGCTGCGCCACAGCGACGATGGCCGTCTGGTGCAGGTGCGCGTGCATGTCGATCCGGAACACGCGAAATTGCTGGGTTCCAGCAGCCGCTTCTGGCGCGCCGGGGCGGTGGAGGTGAAAGCGGGTGCCGGCGGCCTCACGGTGCGTACCGGTTCGCTGAGCCAGCTGGTGGGTGGTGGCATTGCGTTCGAGGCCTTTGACAGCGGCAGCGAATTGAAGCCGCAGCCTGTACACAGCGGCGATCACTTCCGCCTTTACAGCGGTCGCGACGAGGCGGAAAACGCCGGTGTCGGCGTGCGCTTGTTCTTGTCTGGTGCCAAGGGTATCAGCACCGGTACCGAGATTCGCTACCGGGGTATGGGGATCGGAGAAATCACCAGCCTGCACCTGAAGGACGATTTCAGCGGTGTGATTGCCGACGCGGCCCTCAAGGCATCCGCTGGCAAGCTGCTGACCACCGGCAGTCGTTTCTGGAAGGTGGAGCCGGCCATCGGGCTGGCGCGCACCGCCAATCTCGACACCTTGCTTGGCAGCTATCTGGAGCTGCGCCCCGGTGCCGGCAGCACGCAGCATGAATTCATGGTGAGCGAGCAGGAGCCGGTCATCACCGCGCGCGACAGCGGCCTGAACCTGCAATTGACCGCGCCGCGCCTCGGCTCGCTGAAAGCGGGTGATCCGGTGCTGTACCGGCAGGTGAAAGTGGGCGAGGTGCTGGGCAGCGAGTTGTCGGCAGATGGCAAACAGGTGCAGATCTACCTCAACATCTGGCCGCCACACACGTCGCTTGTCCACAGCAACAGCCGTTTCTGGAATGCCAGCGGTGTGCGCGTCAAGGCCGGGCTGACGGGGGTGAAGGTGGATACCGAATCGGTGGAATCGTTGATGGCAGGTGGCGTGGCCTTCAGCACACCGGACGGTGGCGGCACTGCCGTCACCAGTGGCCAGGTTTTCAGCCTCGTCGATCACGAATAAATTACGCCCTCATCCGCCCTGCGGGCACCTTCTCCCATGCATGGGAGAAGGCAAGGGAGAAATCAACCGGAAAAGGATTTCCGATGTCATTCAAAAACCTGTTCGATTCGCTGATCCCGTCCAGCTGCATGCTGTGCAATGCCAGTGTGCGCGGCCGGAAACCGTTGTGCCTGCGCTGTGAAACAGCGTTGCCCTGGCACGACAATGCCTGCCTGCACTGCGCGATGCCGCTGGAGTCATCCGGTCATGTCTGTGGCGAATGCCTGCAACAGCCACCGGTGTTCCAGCACGCGTGCTGTGCCTTTCGCTATGAAGAGCCCGTGGCGGGATTATTGAATCGCTACAAGCACGACCGCAAGCTGCATTGCGGCTATTGGATGGCGCACAGCGCATCGCGCGCTATTGCCGACCATTACCAGCGGCACAATATCCTGTTGCCGGATTGCATCATGCCGGTGCCCTTGCACTGGCGACGTGTCCAGAAGCGCGGTTTTGACCAGGGGCTGGAAATTGCGAACGTGATGGCACGGGTGCTCCAGCTGCCCTTGCAGGCCACACTGCAGCGGACACGCAATACCGGGAGCCAGCAGGGTTTGAGTCGCGAACAGCGCCAGCACAATCTGGATGGAGCCTTTGCCTTGCGTAAACCGGTGACGTACCGCGCGGTGGCGCTGGTGGACGATGTGCTCACCACCGGCAGTACCGTGTCTGAAATTGCGCGGCTGCTGCACCGGTCGGGTGTGGCACAGGTGCATGTCTGGGCCATTGCCCGCACGCCCTGACAGCCTGTGCCTGGCGCTACACTCACTGTGAATACAGGCTTATAATGCGCGGCTTCAGTCCCTTGCCATCTTGAGAGTGTTTTATGGAACCTACTTCGACCCTGCTGATGTTTTTCGGTGTTGCTTCCCTGCTGATCAGCTGGGTTTACCTGATCATCATTTCCTTCAAGACCGATTATGCCTGGGGCTTCATGAGCATTTTCCTGCCGCCACTGTCCTATCTGTACGCCGTGTTTAACCTGGGCAAGACCTGGGAGGTGCTGGCGCTGGCGCTGGTGGGCTCAACCTTCGTCATCTGTGGTATGTGATGGTGATCGTTGAGGCCACACAAAAAAGCGACTTCGGTCGCTTTTTTTATCTCGCGCTACGGCTGTCGCTGCTGTCGGTTTTCCTGGTCGCCGGTGTTGTACAGGCACAGAACGCAGTGCCGGTGTCGCCCGCAACAGAAACAGCAGCACCGGCGGCAGACCAGACCATTTCTGCCTTGTCACAACAGATAGAACAGCATCGCCTGTCCGTCACCGCGCTGCGGGATCGCGCCGATACGCTGGTGACGGATGCGAAAACCGTGCAAGACCAGCAAGCAGGTTTCGGCATGGCCGTGCGCGATGTCGAGCAAGGGCTGGCAGACATGCCACAAGCCGACGAGTTGCGACACATGCGCGGCCAGTGGGAAGCGCGCCGCGATGGACTGCAAAAAAATATCGACGATGTTTCGCAATTGCTGCTCGCACTTGAAGATGAAAAAAAGCAATTGCTGGAATTGTTGCAACAATGGAATGCGGCATTTTCACAACCGGAAAAAACGGTCGCCGCCCCTGCTGCCCGTAAAAAAACAGCAGCCAGGCCGGATGCCGATAAAATCGAGAAAGCCTCGATTGATGTGCGCGGCATGGGCCAACAGCAGATCAACGAATTATTCGCCATCATTGACACGCGCCTGCCCCTGCTGAACACCTTGCTGCATGATGCGCAGTCACTGAAACAACAAACAGAAAATGTATTGCAGAAAATCACGAACCAGGAGCCGCGCCTGAATGATGACCTGTTCCGTCAGTCGCATCCCCCGGTGTGGTCATTGCCCGAAGGTTATTTCAGCGCGCGTCTCGAAAAAGGCAGTGTGACCCTGCTGGAAAAATGGGAAGGTGCCATCGCCTATTTATTGCAACAGCGTACCACCGTGATGTTGCTGCTGTTTGTCTACGTCGTCACGCTGTACCTGATGTTGCAGATGCGCAATAACCCGAAATTGCAGCAGGCACTGGCGGAATCCACGCACTTGCGTTTCGGTTTGCTCGGTCGTCCGTACTCCACGGCAGTTGCTGTCACCTGTCTCAGCGGTTTCCTCGTCAAGGACTTGCCGCCGCTGTTATTTGTGGCGCTGGCGCTGTTGGCCATGTTGCCGGTGTTGCGTCTCGGTGCGCCCGCTTTCAGCCACCGTTTCCGGCCGCTGTTGTGGCTGGTGTCATTGTTGTTCCTGCTGGGGCAAGTGGGTTTTGCCACGCGTGACTTGCCCGGCATCAATCGCCTGGGGTATCTGTTGCAATCGGTTTTCATTGTGGCGGTGTGCCTGGTCTGGGTGCCGCGTATTACCAGAACCGAATTCAGCAAACTCTGGCAAAAATGGCTGGTAACGTCGGTACTGCAATTCAGCACGCTGCTCGGTTTTTTTACGCTGGCCGCTAACCTGATCGGCGCTGTCACCATCGTTGCCTTGTTATTGCCGGCCTTGATCATGTCACTGTATTTCGGCATGGCAGCGCTAATCATGGCGTCGATTGTGACTGACCTGATTTATGTCATTACCCAGTTACCGGCGTTCAACAATGTAAAAAGTTTTCGCGAACATCGCCAGGTGATCCTGTCGCGTGTGCGACGCATCGGGCTGGTGGTTGCCGCACTGGTCTGGCTCGGGTTGACGCTGCAACAATTCCTTGTTTATGACTGGGTACATGCGGAGATATTGCATGTGCTGCACGCAACGCTGGCGATAGGGCAAATCACCTTGTCGCTCGGTGATATCTGCGCGATTGTGGTGACCTTGTGGTTGTCGATAGAAATCTCGCGTTTCCTGCGTTTTGTTTTCAACGAAGAAATTGTGCCGCGCCATCCGATGCCGCGTGGTTTGCCGACAACCGTGTCTACGCTGCTGCATTACGTGGTGGTGCTGACCGGTTTTGTGTTGGCCATGGGCGCGGCCGGTGTGGATTTGTCGAGACTGGCAATTCTTGCCGGTGCGCTCGGTATCGGTATCGGTATCGGCTTGCAGGATGTCATCAACAATTTCAGTGCGGGCCTGATCCTGTTGATCGAGAGACACATTCGTCCCGGTGATATTGTGCAAACGGATACCGTGCAAGGCGTGGTGACACAAATCGGTCTGCGCGCCAGCATCGTGCGTACGGGTGAAGGCGCAGAAGTCGTTGTGCCGAACGGCAAGCTGACATCGGCGCAAGTGGTGAACTGGACGCGTTCGGATTCACAACGCCGTATCGCGATCAGTGTGCGCACCGCGTTCACAACCAATCCCGAGCAGGTGATCAGTATCTTGCTGGACGTCGCGAAAAATACAACGGGATTGCTGGCGCGTCCTGCGCCGGTAGCGTTTGTGTTGCGTTTCGGTGAGGCAGCGCTGGAATTTGAATTGCGGGTGTGGGTGGAAAATTCCGATCACGCTGCAGAACTGGTCAGCAGCCTGCATATCAATATCCTGAATGCCTTGCACGCAGCGGATATCGAGATTGCGCATCCTGCGCCGGTAAAATAAATCAGCGCTTGAGGATCAGCTTCATCGCCCACAACACCAGCGGCGCAAGGAAAGACAGGACAGGCCGCAAGAAACGCAGGCGATTATTCATGTCCTGTTTGTAATCCGCAAACGTGTGGTGCTGGAAGTCGAGAATATCCTGCGATTCCGTGGTGTCCATCCATGACGTGTAATAACGCTCCTTGCCCAGCATCTCGCGCGGCAGGTTGATGCCGAGTGCATTGATGGCTGCGCTGAGAAACTGGTGCTGTGTGATACGGCAATCACCGCCGCCCCCGATCAACAGGATTTTATTGACGGCGCGTGGATTGTTGATGCTGCTCACCATTGCCGTTGCCACATCGCACGGGTGTACATACTCCAGTGGGTTGTCTGGCAGTACGTTGAATAATTTCCGCATCATCGACAAGTCGGCACCGAGTGTACGCGAATCGACCGAGACGCCGACGCGCAACACGGTCCACGGGATTGTGCTGGCTGCCAGTTGCTGTTCAATTTCCACTTTGTGGCGCGCGTAGTTGTCGATCGGCGCCACCGGATCGGTGGCTTGCATCACGTGTGTCAGGGAATCCGTAATGCCAAACACCGTGACAGATGACGGATAAACCAGCAGCGGTTTGTTGACACGTGCCTCGATCTCGGCAATCAGGCGTTGCGTCGCCTTTACATTGATGTCGTGCGCCAGTTCAGGCGCATTGTCGGTGACCGGCGGCAACACCGCCGCCAGGTGGATGACGGCGACACAGCCTTGCAACAGCGGTTTGAAATCTACCGTGCGCAAATCGCCCCATGCCAGTTCGTCGTACAGCGCGGTCATTTTTTCCGCGACCTTGCGATTGCGCGGATTGTCGAGATCCATTGCCAGCGCGCGGTAATGGCGTTGCTTCAGTTCTGCCAGCACCATCTGGCCAAGATTGCCGAAAGCGCCCGTCACCAGTACAGTTTTTGCGGAAAGTGGTGAGGAAAGCGGTTTTGCCGATGTGTTTGCAGACGTCATAGATCCAGCCGGGCGCGAAAAGGATGAAGAAAGATCTCGGTGAGTGGCGCGAGAATAGTCAGTGCGTCACTTCAAGTCAAAATTGCGATAGTAAATGGCCAGTTCCACGATCTTGCCGGCGTCGTTAACTTCAAACAGGTCAATGGCGTATTGCGGTTTGTCGGGCGCCTGCGGACTGACGCCGGTCACTTCTGCCGTTGCTACCTTGCCTTCAGCCGCCACGCGTCCGACAGACAGTTGTGTATCCGCCAGCATCACCAGCCCGCCGTAAAATTCAGCCAGCTTGTCCTTGCCTTCAAACAGGCCGTACGGATGCACCAGCCTGCCGTTGTCAGCGAAAAGTGCCAGCAAGCGTTCCAGGTTTTTGGTGTTGATGCATTCGACGTAAGCGAGTGCGGCGGCGCGGGATTTTTCGGTGAGGCTCATGCAGTCAGTGCTCCGGAAAAAAATTATCGTGGCGTGACGCGCACGCGCATATCCGCCACACCCTGATGGCGATTGCTGCGGATAAAGCGGATGTCGTTGGCGGGCTGTGGATTCCTGCCTTTCATGCACGCCAGCAATTCCTGGAACAGGATTTTCATTTCCAGTCGCGCCAGTGCCGCACCGAGGCAATGGTGGATGCCGTAACCGAAAGCGACCTGTGGATTTTTCTTGCGATAGATATTGAACGTGTACGGATCTTCAAACACATCGGCATCGCGATTGGCGGAGGAGTACCACACGGTCACTTTGTCACCGCGTTTGATCTGCTGGTCGCCGTATTCCACGTCGCGTGCCGCAGTGCGGCGGTTGAAATGCACGGCAGAACTCCAGCGCAACATTTCTTCCAGCGCGCCATCCAGTAATTCATCCGGATTGTCCTCCAGTGCCGCGTATTGTTCCGGATGCTGCAGCAGTGCGTAGTAACCGTAGGCAATCGAATTGCGTGTGGTTTCTGTACCGCCGGTGATCAGTAAGTTAAAAAAACGGATCGCTTCCAGATCATCCAGTTTGCGCGGGTTGCCGGCGTTGTTGATTTCAGCGTTGACGATGATCGACATCAGGCTGTCATTGGGTTCGGCACGCAGTTTCTGCACCAGTCCGTAAGCGTACATGCCCATCTCGGTCATCTTGGCGATCAAGGGTGCGGTGTCGGTGTCCTTGTCGTGCGCGGCAAAGGCAATCGCCGCGTCAGCCCATTCCACCATGTGGTGCCAGTCTGCTTCCGGCAAACCGCCAACCGTGCAGATCACCTGCAGCGGCAATTCAGTGGCGACACGATTGAGGAAATCGAATTCGGTAGCGCCGGCATCAAGGTCGCGCAGCACTGGTTCCAGCAGGCGGCGGGTGAGGCGGCGGATTTCCGGTTCCAATGCTTCCAGCGTGCGCGGGTAGAAGCCCTGGCTCACCAGTCCACGGATTTCATCGTGCTTCGGCGGATCCATCATGGCCAGCACCAGGCCGGGTGCCATGTCGGTGCTCATGTCGCCGAGGGTGGTGCCGCCGCCAACGCGGGCGCCATAGCCGGTTTCGGATGAAAAATCCTCGTGGTTTTTCAGGATCGCGCGCGCATCGGCATGCTTGCTGATCACCCAGAAACCTTCCCCGTCCGGTGCCTGTGGCGTGGCCGGGTGAAACCAGACCGGTGCCTGTTCGCGCAGCGTACGGAAGATGGCTTCCGGGCAACCCTGTTCAAACTGGGCCAGGTCACAGAGATTGATATCCGACAATTTCATGGCAAACCCCGACAGAATCGATGGAGGCTAGGATACAACGGCTGGCGCCGGATCGTCCGGACGATTGATTTTTACCCCCCCATTGCATAGGCTGCCCCCGTTTTGTGCGTTGCCGGCCGGCTGCGCACCACAAGCGTTCACCCACTGGAGAATTCCCCATGATGAAAATGATCACCGCGATCATCAAGCCCTTCAAACTCGATGATGTGCGCCAGGCGCTCAATGACATCGGTATCCAGGGCATGACGATAGAGGAAGTCAAGGGCTTCGGCCGGCAAAAGGGCCATACCGAGCTCTATCGTGGTGCAGAGTACGTGATCGATTTCCTGCCAAAAGTGAAACTGCAGCTGGCCGTGAAGGACGATCAGGTGGAGCAGGCGGTGGATGCCATCATTGGCGCAGCCAATACCGGCAAGATTGGCGATGGCAAGATTTTCGTTACGGCGATTGAACAGGTTATCCGCATCCGCACCGGTGAAACCGGCGCCGAAGCACTGTAAGGAGAGGCCATGGAACCGAGTGTCGCCGCCCTTGACGGGGCAAACACCGCGTGGATCCTCACGGCCACGGCGCTGGTATTGTTCATGACCCTGCCGGGACTGGCGCTGTTTTACGGCGGCCTGGTACGCAGCAAGAACGTGTTGTCGATCCTGATGCAGTGTTTTGCCATCACGGCAGTGGTCTCGATCCTGTGGATGGTTTGCGGTTACAGCCTGGCGTTCACGGATGGTGGCAGTGCAAACGCGGTCATCGGCGGGCTGCACCAGGCGTTTTTTGCCAATATCAGCAAAGGCAGCCTGTGGGCGACCGGCCATATCCCGGAATCGCTGTTTGCCATGTACCAGATGACGTTCGCCATCATCACGCCGGCACTGGTGATCGGCGCCTTTGCCGAGCGCGTGAAATTCGGCGCGATGCTGCTGTTCTCCTCGCTATGGTTGCTGGTGGTCTATGTGCCGGTCTGCCACTGGGTCTGGGGCGGCGGCTGGTTGGCTACGCTGGGCGCGATGGATTTTGCCGGCGGCGTGGTCGTGCATATCACGGCCGGTATTGCGGCACTGGTGTGTGCGTTGGTGATCGGTCCGCGCAAGGGTTTCCAGCAACAGGCGATGATGCCGCACAACATGACCATGACCGTGACCGGTGCCGGCATGCTGTGGGTGGGCTGGTTCGGTTTTAACGCGGGATCCGCGCTGGCGGCCAATGGCGATGCGGGTATGGCCTTGTTGTGTACCCACCTGTCGGCGGCGGCCGGGGCGGCGACGTGGAGCGCCATCGAGTGGTTCCGCCACGGCAAGCCGTCTGTGCTCGGTATTGTCACGGGTATGGTGGCGGGTCTCGGCACCATCACGCCAGCCTCCGGATTTGTCGGGCCGCTGGGTGCGTTGACCATCGGCGTGGTCGCCGGTTTTGTCTGTTTCTTCATGACGATGACGGTGAAGCAGATCTGGAAAATCGACGACTCGCTGGATGTGTTTCCGGTACACGGCGTCGGCGGCATTATCGGCACGTTGATGACTGGCGTACTGGCATCCACCGGTCTCGGCGTTTTCAGCGGGCAGGGCTTCCTGATCCCGGCGATCACCGGCATCGGCCAGCAATTGCTGGTGCAGGCGACGGCAGTTGGCGCGACGATCGTGTTCACGGCTGCCGCGACCTGGGTGCTGCTGAAACTGGTGAATGCCATCACGCCGCTGCGCATGTCGCTGGAAGGTGAGACAGAGGGTCTCGACATCACCGATCACGACGAGCGCGGCTACGTGCTGTAGATGACCCCTCCGTCACTGCGTGACACCTCCCCTATTGCACAGGGGAGGCTATATCATGCAGCCCATGCAGAATCCCGACCACGACACCATCGCCGCTATCGCCACCGCACCTGGCAAGGGCGGCGTCGGTATCGTGCGTCTGTCCGGTAAGCAGTCGCTGCCGATTGCCGAAAAAATTTGCAGCAAAAAACTGGCGCTGCGCACAGCAATGTTCTGCACGTTTACGCACCATGACGACGTGATTGACCAGGGCATTGCCATGTATTTTGCAGCACCGGCCTCGTTTACCGGTGAAGACGTGGTGGAGTTGCACGGCCACGGTGGACCGGTGGTGATGCATCTTTTGCTGCAGGCAACACTGGCACACGGTGCGCGACAAGCGCGCCCCGGTGAATTTTCTGAACGCGCATTTCTCAATGACAAACTCGATCTGGCGCAAGCGGAAGCGATTGCGGATCTGATCGACGCCAGTTCCACGCAAGCCGCGCGCAGCGCGGTGCATTCCTTGCAAGGTGATTTTTCGCGTGCGATTCACGATGTGGTCGAAAAGCTGATTTATCTTCGCATGTATGTCGAGGCGGCGATCGATTTCCCGGAAGAGGAAATCGATTTCCTGGCCGATGGCAAAGTGTCGTCGCAACTGGCAGTGATTCGTGCCGATCTCGACACCGTGTTGCGCAACGCCCGGCAGGGTGCGCTGTTGCGCGAAGGCATTCGCGTGGTGATTGCCGGCAAACCGAATGCGGGCAAATCCAGTTTGCTGAATGCACTGGCCGGGCGCGAGGCAGCCATCGTCACCGACATTGCCGGTACCACGCGCGATGTGTTGCGCGAACAGATTGTCATCGACGGTTTGCCGCTGCATATCATCGATACCGCCGGTTTGCGCGACAGTGATGATGTGGTCGAGCAGGAAGGCATCCGTCGCGCGTGGGCAGAAATTGATACCGCCGATCTGGTGTTGTTGCTGGTCGACAGCACCCACAGCAAGGAAACTGATCCGGATATTTTGTGGCGCGATATTTCGCCGCGCGCAAGACCCGCAGTAAAAACGCTGTTGGTACAGAACAAGATCGACCAGAGCGGTATGGCGCAATCCGTAACTGAAAACGCGGTATCGGTTTCTGCAAAAACCGGTGCGGGACTGGATGCACTCAAGGCAACGCTGAAACATCTGGCAGGCATGGAAAATACGGGTGAAGGCATTTTCAGTGCGCGCAGTCGCCACGTAGATGCGCTCACGCGTTCACAGCAATTGCTGCAAGAAGCCGAGGTGCGCTTTAACCAGACAGGCGCTGGTGAATTGCTTGCTGAAGATTTGAAGCTTGCGCAACAGTATCTCGGCGAGATCACGGGTGCATTCAGCAACGATGCATTGCTGGGCAGGATCTTCAGCAGTTTTTGCATTGG
>DAOMGE010000026.1:12152-38698 GCA_035430165.1 Pseudomonadales bacterium
AAAAAAATCCTCGTCATCGGCTGCATCTGGCCAGAGCCGGCTTCATCGGCCGCCGGCCAGCACATGATGCAGTTGCTCGACCTGTTCCTGGCGCAAGGCTGGAAGATCACATTTGCCAGCACCGCCGTTCGTAGCGAATACGCCGCAGATTTATCCACGCTCGGCATCGATCAACAAGATATTCTGGTTAACTGCGACAGCTTTAATGCCTGGCTGGCGACATGGCAGCCGGACATTGTGGTGTTTGATCGCTTCATGACCGAAGAGCAATTCGGCTGGCGCGTTGAACAGGTTTGTCCCCATGCATTGCGTGTGTTGAACAGCGAGGATTTGCATGCGCTGCGCGATGCGCGCCACCGGTTGTTGAAAAAGCCGGTGGCAGACAATACAGCGTGGGCGCCGGCGCTCGACCCGCAGTGCCTGTTCGATGCCATGGCCGCTACTGATATTGCGCAGCGGGAAATCGCGGCCATCTTTCGTTGCGATCTGTCACTGATGGTGTCGGATTTTGAAATCGCCTTGCTGCAGGATCATTTCAATGTGCCTGCCGCATTGCTTTGCCATTGTCCCTTTATGCTCGACCCGCCGGATGCGAATCACTGGAATACATTTGAATCGAGACGGGATTTTGTCTCGATAGGTACGTTCATGCATGCGCCCAATCGCGATGCAGTGCGCTATCTGAAACAGACGCTATGGCCGTCGATACGCAAGCAATTGCCGGATGCACGATTATTTATTTACGGCTCCTATGCTGCGCCGCAAGATCTGGCGTTGCACAATCCGCGCGAGGGTTTTCATGTCCCCGGTCGTGCGGAAGATGCGTTGCAAGTGATGTCAGCGGCGCGTGTCTGCCTGGCGCCACTGCGCTTCGGTGCTGGCATCAAAGGCAAGTTGGCGGAGGCCATGTTATGTGGCACGCCGAGTGTCACCACCTCGATAGGTGCCGAAGCCATGCACGGCGAACTGGCGTGGAGTGGTGTTGTTGCAGATGACGCACAAGCGTTTGCGGATGCAGCAGTCGCCCTGCATGAGCAGCAAGCAGATTGGCAGATTGCACAACACAACGGCTTGCAGATTCTGGCGGGGCGATTCGACAAAGACGTGATCGGCGCGCGCGTCGTTTATCGATTGCAGGACATGGCGGCTCAACTCGATACCCATCGCCACCACAATTTTATCGGCAGCATGTTGCGCCACCACCTGCACAAGAGCACGCACTACATGTCGCGCTGGATTGAAGCAAAAAACAGATTGCCAAAAAACACATAAAACATGCCCCTACGGTAATCTGCGCTGGTATTCATGCCGTGAATGCCCAACAATTTGCACTTGCTGATCCTTCACGTTATCAACCGGCTGTATCCCATGTCTTCTCCTGCCAGCAAGTCCGCCAGCGGCGGTTATGTGTTTGCGTTTATCACGGTCAGCCAGTGGGCGGGCTTTGTGGTGTTGAGCAAGCTGGCCGGTGCCAGTGGTTTGAACGGTTTTGATCTCACTGCGTTGCGGTTTGGTGTGGCGTCGCTGTTTTTATTGCCGGCGTGGATTTTCTGGAAACGTGTGCCGTTGTTCAACCTGCGCATGCTGGCGTTGGCGTTGATTGGCGGTATCGGTTATGCGCTCACGGCGTACGGCGGTTTCCATTACGCACCGGGTTCGCACGGCGCAGTGCTTATTTCGGGCATCCTGCCATTTTTTGTCACGGCATTGGCGTGGCTGATCTTGCGCGAGAAACCCAGCGTCCATCGTTGTGCTGCGTTAGGCGTTATCGCTGCCGGCGTGTTCTGTATCGCGCGTTACAGTCTGAACAATCTGCACGAAAGCTGGCCGGGTGATCTGCTGATGATTACTGCATCGTGTCTCTGGGGTTTGTACACGGTGCTGGTAAAACGCTGGGGACAGACGCCGTGGGAAATCACTATCGGTGTCGCCTTGATGTCGGCGCTGATCTATTTGCCCGTTTATGTCTTGTTTCTGCCAAAAGGTTTGTTGGCAGCGCCATTGCACGCGATTGTGTTGCAGGGATTTTTCCAGGGCGTGATGGTAGTGATTGTGGCGATGCTGTGTTTCATGCAGGCCATGGCGCGTCTCGGGCCGACACGACTCGGCGCAGTGATGGCAACGGTGCCGGCGTTTGCCGGTTTCGGTTCTGTACTGATTTTGCACGAACCGTTTTCGTGGTGGCTGGTCGCAGGACTGATGCTGACCTGCAGTGGTGCCTGGCTTGGCTCGCGCGCCTGAGTTGAAAAAATCACCGCCGATGCGCGATGGCGTCAGTGCCAGTTGCGTGCAGGTTCCGGTCGGCAACTATCACAATGCACTGCATTTCCTGTGCGGGCACTTTAGCGATATCGATGCGGTGATCTGGCAATCGCGATTTGATCGCCAGCTGATACTCGACGCGAACGGCAGGGCATTGACGCCGGATACAATATGCAAAACGGGCGACCGGATTTTTTATTACCGTGAATTGCCGGAAGAAATACCAATCCCGTTTGCAGAAAATATCCTGTTCCGGGATGCGCATATCCTGGTTGCCGACAAACCGCATTTCCTGCCGGTGATTCCATCCGGGCGTTTCCTGCAACAAACGCTGCTGACGCGGCTGAAGAAAACGCTTGGGATCGAAGCGATAACACCGGTGCATCGCATCGACAAGGACACGGCCGGGCTGGTGATGTTTTCGCTGAACCCGGCGACGCGCAATGCTTACCAGTCGCTGTTCCGTTTGCGGAAAATTGACAAGACGTATGAAGCGATTGCTCCGGTCATGCCGGACAAGTCATTTCCTTTCTCGTATAAAAGCCGGCTGGTGGAAGACGAACTGTTTTTTCGCACGCAGGAAATTGCCGGTGAGCCTGACAGCGAAACGTTGGTGGATATTATCGAGACACGCGGTGATCTGGCGCATTATCGCTTGCAACCGTTGACAGGTCGCAAACACCAGTTGCGCGTCAACATGGCAGCGCTGGGCGCACCGATCCTGCACGACAGCCTGTATCCTGCGGTGAAAGGCGTGGCGGAAGATGATTTCAGCAAACCGCTGCAATTGCTCGCCAGTAAACTGGTTTTTGTGGATCCGTTAACCGGTGAGTACAGGGAATTTTCCAGTGCGCAGCAACTGGTATTGCCGTGACAAACGGCTAGAGCATTTTTAGCTGGTTGCGCAATTCCGTGACGTGGCGGCGGCTGATCACCGGTTTCATGGTGGTGCCTTGCAAGCGCAGGCAATAATGGCCCAGCGGTGCGCGTTCCATGCCTTCAACATGCGGCAGTGATACCAGGGCATTGCGGTGTACACGCACAAAGCGATCGCCGAATTCATCCTCGAGATCTTTCAGGGTGTCATCAATCAGCAGTTCGCCCTTGCTGTGATACACCGTCACGTATTTATGGTCGGCAAGAAAACAGCGCACTTCCTGCACCGGCACCAGTTCGAGACCGTGGCGTGTGCGGGCGCTGATGTGCTGCCGTGCCACACGCGTTGCAGTATTGCCAGATTTTTCATCCGCTGCTGATTCGCTGCCTGTGCCGCTGATGGTTTGCAATTGTGCGCGATTGAGTCGGGTGGCGGATGCCAGTGCCTCGGACAGTTGTTCTGCCTTGACGGGTTTCAACAGGTAACCCATCGCGTGCGTCTGGAAAGCTTCGAGTGCGTGTTCGCCGTAAGCGGTGCAAAAAATAATCGCCGGGGGATCTTCCAGTTTCATCAGGTGCCGCGCGGCTTCGAGGCCATCCATGCCCGGCATGCGGATATCCATCAACACAATATCGGGATGGTGCAATTCCACCTGGCTGATGGCACTGCGACCATCGGCGGCTTCACCGACCACATCGTGCTCGCCATTTTTTTCCAGCAACCGCAACAGTCGCTCGCGCGCCAGTTTTTCATCATCGACGACCAGGATTTTCATCGTCCGTCTCCCGTAGTGGCCTGAGAAGTTACCTGCACAGTGGGCAAGCTGAACGTTACCACAAATTGCCGTTCCCCCTGTTGCCCGTTGGTGACTTGCACCGCAAATTCTGCGGCGTCGCCATAGCCTGCGCGCAGGCGTTGCTCGAGATTGTCCAGCGCCATGCCGTTGCCGCGATTCTTGTTCAGGTTGGCCGTTTCTGCGGTAAACGGGTTGCTGATCACAACCGTGAGGCGATCATGGTCATCGCTGAGCGAGATGTCGATCACGCCACCACCCACCAGCGGTTGTATGCCGTGGTAGATCGCGTTTTCCAGCAGGGGCTGCAGGCACAGTGATGGCACGGGATGATGGTCGTGCTGCAGGTGTTTGTGCCATTGCACACGCAGGCGTTCACCCAGCCGCAGTTGTTCGATATGGATGTAGCGTTCGCACAGTGACAATTCCTGCGATAACGGCACGCGATCGCCGACATCGCCGAGACTGGCGCGAAACAGGGCGCTGAGATCCTCGACAACTTTTTCGGCCGTTTCCGGATCGCTGTCGATGAGGCTGGCGATGATGTTCATGCTGTTGAACAGGAAATGCGGACGGATGCGCGATTGCAGCGACTGGAAACGTGCCTGCATCTGGGTGCGCAATTGCGCTTGTTGTTGCAGGTGCAGTTGTTGTTGCAGGTAAAAATAGCGCAGCGCCAGACCCGAGAGGATGCCGCCGACCGTGATGTGCTGGACAACGATCCAGAAACTTTCATGCCAGTCGGATTTCAGCTGCCCCAGCATCAGCTGGCCAGCGGCGGCAATCAGCGAGATGATCAGCATCAGCGCGATAAAACACAGCAACACACCGCTCGCCGCGCTCATCGACAGGAGTTTCTGGCGCAACCGGCACAGGGTGATGGCACCGCACAGCACAATCCACAGGATCTCCAGCGACAGCAGCGAGAATTGTCCCCAGTTGAAATACGGCAGTTTGCTGTCGGCCAGTGTCAGTACGATAGAGAGCAGTGCACCAACCAGGATCAGTGGCAACAGCACTTGCATGTTGCAGAGATCGGGCAGGTAGAAATGGGTGGCTTCGCCTGACAGCTGTTTGCCAGACGGTCGCGCGGTGGATCTGGTCCAATTTGCTAAAGACATGCTGGTATAATTATTCCTTCTCCCGAGCTGTGATCCGGATGCGCCATGAGCGACAAGAGCAAGGCAACACCTGTTACCGACGATAACACGATTAAACCGTGGGGCGGCCGTTTCAGTGAAGCGACAGATGCCTTTGTGGAGCGTTTTACCGCCTCAGTGGTATTCGACCAGCGTTTGTACCGCCATGATATCCGCGGTTCGCTGGCGCATGCCCTGATGCTGAACCAGTCAGGCATTCTCACCGATGACGAGTTTGCGGTGATCGAAAAAGGTCTCGGCGATATTCTGGCGCAGATCGAGCGCGGCGAATTCAACTGGTCGATCGCGCTGGAAGATGTACACATGAACATCGAGGCGCGCCTCACCGACGCCATCGGCATTGCCGGCAAGAAATTGCACACCGGGCGCTCGCGCAATGACCAGGTGGCCACGGATGTGCGCTTGTACCTGCGCGACGAAATTGACAACATCCGTTGCGAAATGACGCGCCTGCAACGCGGTCTGGTCGAGCTGGCCGCACGTGAACATGCGACCATCATGCCCGGCTTCACCCATTTGCAAACGGCACAGCCGATCACATTCGGCCATCACATGCTGGCGTGGAATGAAATGCTGGAGCGTGATTACGGCCGTCTCGTGGATTGCCAGAAACGCCTGAACCAGTCGCCGCTGGGTGCAGCGGCACTGGCCGGTACCACGTATCCGATTGATCGCCATCTCACGGCGTCCTTGCTCGGTTTTGAACGACCGACCGAAAATTCACTCGATTCGGTGAGCGACCGCGATTTCGCCATTGAATTCTGTTCCGCCGCCGCGCTGATCATGACGCATCTGTCGCGCATGTCGGAAGAGCTGGTGTTGTGGACATCGGCACAATTCAATTTTGTGCAGTTGCCGGATCGTTTCTGTACCGGTTCGTCGATCATGCCGCAGAAAAAAAATCCGGATGTGCCCGAGCTGGTGCGTGGCAAGACAGGTCGCGTCAATGGCCATCTGATTGCCTTGCTCACGTTGATGAAAGGCCAGCCACTTGCGTACAACAAGGACAACCAGGAAGACAAGGAACCCTTGTTTGATGCCATTGATACGGTGAAAGATTGCCTGCGTGCCTTTGCGGACATGATTCCGGCCATCGAACCGAAACGTGATGTCTTGTACGAAGCGGCGCGGCGTGGTTTTGCCACCGCCACCGATCTTGCGGATTATCTGGTGCGCAAGGGGGTGGCGTTTCGCGATGCCCACGAAATTGTCGGCAAGGCTGTCGGTCACGGCGTTGCCACCGGCAAGGATCTGGCCGAGATGTCACTCACGGAATTGCAATCGTTTGGTGCGATGATCGAAAGCGATGTGTTTGCCGTGTTGACGCTTGAAGGCTCTGTCAATGCGCGTAACCACATCGGTGGCACTGCGCCGCCACAGGTGAGGGAGGCCAGCGAACGCGCCGCTGCGCGCCTCGATGCGCGCGGTGGTTGTCGGCCCCCCCTATAAAATAGGGGAGGTGTCGAGCATAGCGAGACGGAGGGGTCATGACCCCCTCGGCTCTGCGAGCCACTCCCCCTGCTTCGCAGGGGGAGATTTGAACCAGAAAGGAACAACATGCAAAATAATTTCGGCACATCGATAGAAATCAGTGCAGAAAACCAGCGGTTGATGAAAATTGCCGGCATGGCCTCGGTAGCGGTCGCCTCGTCGCTGATCGCACTGAAACTGGTTGCCTGGATGATGAGCGGTTCCGTGAGCTTGCTGGCGTCGCTGGTGGATTCGACGATGGACAGCCTGGTATCGCTGGTGAATTTTTTTGCCATCCGTTACGCGATGGAACCGGCAGACGAAGAACACCGTTTCGGTCACGGCAAGGCGGAGGCAGTGGCTGGCCTGATCCAGGCAGCATTTATTACCGGCTCTGCCGGTTTTCTCTTCCTGCATGCCATCGACAAGATGTTGCATCCGCATGCTATTACCCATGCGGGCATCGGCCTCGCGGTGATGGGTGTGTCACTGGTGCTGACGATTGCGCTGGTGTTGTTGCAGAAACAGGTGGTGAAAAAAACGCGCTCGACAGCTATCGAAGCCGACTCCCTGCATTACTTCAGCGATATCCTCGCCAATGCCAGTGTCATGGTGGCCTTGCTGATGGCGCAATGGGGTTTCCAGAATATCGATGCCATTCTCGGCGTGATTATTGCGGCGTTTATTGTGCACAGCGCCTGGCAAATCGGCAGTCGCGCCCTCGGTCTGTTGCTCGATGCGGAAGTGGGCCCGGAAGTCTGGAAAATTGTCGAGCAGATCGTCAATGAAAATCCGGATGTGCGCGGCCACCACCAGTTGCGCACGCGCGAAGCCGGCCATGTCATGTTTGTGCAATTGCACATCGAGATCGACAAACACATGACGCTGTTGCAGGCACATGCGATCACCGAAGAAATTGAAGACGCCATCAGGGCGCGCTTCCCGAATGCCGATGTGCTGATCCACACGGATCCGGTCTAGGGTATTGCGTCGTGGCGATCCCGGCAGCGCCTGCACGATTACCGGCCAACAGCATCCATCTCTGGCTTGCGCCATTTCCTGAAAATATTTCCACGGCGCTGCTGGCGTGTGTCACACCGGAAGAACACAGGCGTGCGGCGACATTTGCCAGCAAGCGTCGACAGACTGAATGGCTCACGGGTCGCGCCCTGTTGCGGC
Source organism: Pseudomonadales bacterium (assembly GCA_035430165.1). Classification (GTDB taxonomy): domain Bacteria; phylum Pseudomonadota; class Gammaproteobacteria; order Pseudomonadales; family UBA7239; genus UBA7239. The sequence goes on from DAOMGE010000026.1 coordinate 19,894, forward strand.
AGTGCCTCGCGTTTTATACCGGGCAAGATGCCCTGTCACTGGTGTTTGGCAAAACCGGTGCGGGCAAACCGACACTGGATCTGGACGATGCGCCTGCGTTTAACCTGAGTCACGGTCCGCGCTGGATTGCCTGCGCCGTTTCACATGCGGCAAACATTGGCATTGATGTGGATTGCACCGCGCGGCGCAATCGCCTGCACGATATCACCGCGCGTTATTTTCATCCGCTGGAGCAGGCCGTGTTGCAGCAATCCGCCGACGAAAATGCATTCAGGAACGGTTTTTTTGCCCGCTGGTGCCTGAAAGAAGCCTATATCAAGGCGCGTGGCGAGATGATCAACAGTGTGCGCCTGCACGACATTGCGTTTGGGGTGGGCGATGGCACGTGCAGTGCCTTGTTTGCCTTGCCAGCGGGTGAATCATGGCAGTTCCGTCACTGGCAGTTTGGTGGTGATCACCATCTGGCACTGGCGTGTGAATTGCACACACCGGATACGCCAATGCGCGTCGATGCGGTGTTATGGGATCCGGCATCATGCGAGCGGCAGGATGTCAGTCACTGGTTTGGTTGACGGCGTTATTTGCCTCGCCACTGGACGTGGTAAAGATCATGACGCCGATCGCGCAGGTTTTGTACCGTGCCGGTATTGCGCGCCATCTGCAGCGTTTCCAGCCGCAAATCCGCAATCGCCACCGTTTCCACATTGGGTGTGGTATCCGCCGCAATGCCATCGCGCGCGAATGAAAAATCGCACGGCGTGAGAATGCAGCTTTGCGCATACTGGATATCCATGTTCGCCACGTTCGGCAAATTGCCGACGTTGCCAGACATCACCACATACATCTGGTTTTCCACAGCGCGCGCCTGGCAGCAATACCGCACCCGTAAATAACTCTGGCGCTCGTCGGTGCAGAACGGCACAAACAGTATCTTGACGCCCTGGTTTGCAAGGTGGCGCGCGAGTTCGGGAAATTCGGAGTCGTAACAAATCAGGACACCGACAGGCCCGCAGTCTGTGTCGATAGCATTCAGCTTGTGACCGCCCTTGATATTCCACCAGTACACTTCATTCGGTGTCGGATGGATTTTCGATTGCTCATGCACGCGACCATCGCGCAGGAATATGTACGCGACATTCTCGACACGGTCGTCGGCGACACGCGTGGGATGTGAGCCGCCGATAATATTGATGTTATAGCGCAAGGCCATGTCGCGCATCGCTTCAATAAAACGCGGCGTGTATTTTGTCAGCGCTTCAATGGCCTCGGTAGAATTGAGCTCCTGGTTTTCAATTGACAGGACCTGCAGGGAAAACATTTCAGGGAAGACAACAAAATCACCACTGTATTCAGCGACCACATCCACAAAGTAGCGGACATATTCCAGGAATTCGTCAAAAGAATTCACTTTGCGCTGCATGAACTGCACGGTGCCGATGCGAACGGTATCCGACAGGCGATTGCCATAATTCTTGGCGCGTTTTTTTTCATTGTCAGACGGCTCTTGTGGATTGCGCCACACCAGATGCACACCATAACCCAGCGATTGCTTGTCGGATTCCATGTAGCCTTGCATGATGCCAATGACTTCAAAACCGTTCCGCAACTGGAAAGACAACACCGGATCCGTCTGCTTGCCCTGCACAATCTGTTCGACGTACTGCTCTACGCTGTCAAATTTCTGCAGGCGCTTTGACAGTGATGGCAGGCGTCCCACAAACACAATGCCCTTGAGCCGCAAGTTCTTGCACAATGCCTTGCGTTCGTTGTAAAGGCGCTGCCCCAGACGATAACCCTGGTAACCGGGATCGACACAAACTTCCATGCCATAGAGCCAGTCACCGTTCGGGTCGTGTTTCGATGCATAGCCATTGCCAGTGATTTCAATCCAGGCATGCTTGCGCAATGCAATCTTGCCGCTGATGCGAAAGGTCGCGCAGTAACCGACCACCTTGTCGTCGACGGTAACGACAAATTGTCCCTGCGGAAAATTGTTGATTTGCCCGATGATCTCGCTCTCGGTATAGCCGCGCATATCCATGGCGCTGTAGGCGCGATTCGTCAACATGGCGATCGCCTTGACGTCCATCAGGTTGGCATTGCGCACCATCAGGCGGCTGCGGGCATCACTCAACTGGTTGTCTTTCTTTTGTGTATTCATCTGGCCAAGTATCACTGGCCGGGATGACGGAATCATGACAATGGTGATACATTAACAAGCAAATACGATAGTGCAACACGGCGATGATACTGACAGAACAACAGAAAGCGCGTTTCGATTTGCTGGGCTACCTGAGCTTTCCGGGTTTATATGCCGACAGCATTGCAGAAATCCGTGCCGAGTTTGATCGTGTGTTCCGTGAATTCAACGATCAGGTCATGCCGTGGGATCACGTGGTGCATCACCATCGCCCGCGCCAGATCATGCCGATGATTGCCGACAAAAGTCCTTACATGCATGCGCTGGCGCATAGCGAAAAATTATCCGCGATTGTGCGCGGCCTGGTCGGTGAACCGTTTCGCCTGCTCGGCAGCGATGGCAATATCTACGATTGCGGTACACGCTGGCACACGGACATCACCGGTTTGCCCTATAACTGCGGCAATGTGAAAATTATTTTTTATTTTGACGAGATGCGCGCTGGCGAAGATGCGTTCCGCATCATTCCCGGCAGCCATCACCACAGCGACCGCTTTGCCAAGAAACTCAAAAAACTGGTGAAGACACCGGAAGAAACTATCGGTCTGTCTATCACCGAAATCCCTTGCGCAGAAATCCCGACTACACCCGGCGATGTGGTGGTATTCGATGCGCGTGCCTGGCATGCGGTGCCGTATGTCGGCAATCGTCGCCACATGATGTCATTCCTGTACGTTGACAAGGATTACCAGGGGCCTGCGACCAGCGATGATTATCGCTAGCAAAAACCTGCGCCTGCCCGTTGTTGTCTTCGGTGAGCTGTATGCCGCGTGCTGGTTGCTGCAGCCGTGGCTCACCGAAAAAATCCTGCACACCGATAGCAATACGTCCGTGACAGCCCTCGTCGTTTTTTCTGTGGCATGGGTTGGCGTGATCTATGGTTTTTTTTCATTGTGGTCGCGCGGGTTTTGCCGGATTTCATGGCGCGAGTTGTATGTCTATGTGGGCATGATGTCGCTGATCGGACCGGTGGGTGAAGTGTTCGTCAACAGCCTGTGCCGCCTCGCAACCGGCTCGCCCTTGTGGGAATACCGTGTACTGCCGGTCGGCCATGGCGACACATCCGCCTATTCTTTTGTCGCCTGGTCGCTGTACGGTTTCTATTTCTATTTATTGCAGCAACGCCATAACAACATAGGGGGAAAAAACGACGGGCAACTGGCCTTGCGGGTATCTGTGGAAGGACTTGCCCTGGAATTCCTGATGAATCTCAGCAGCCTGGCATGCCTGCACGTGCTGGTGTTCTATTATTTTCCACCGGATATGGGGCACCTGACCACACTGCTAGCCGCGCCGTTTTATTTCCTCGCTGGCTTGCTGATGGTGAAAACCATCAAACGCTTCCAGATCGATCCGGTTTTTTTTGGCACGCTGAGTCTTGTCATCAGCGCCACTTTTGTTTTCCTGTGTGATTGAGATGCAAGATCCGGCGATTGAAAATAAAAATCCCGTCAGCATCAAAAAAGTCATGGCTATCGCACTGTGCGGCTATGTCGCGTTGTATCTGCTGGCACAACACTGGCAGCCTGTGTTCGCCGCGCGCGGATTATCCACTGCCGTTGCCGATGTTCCGGCCCGTGTGCTGTTGAAGTTTTCTGCGGCAGGCGCCTTCGTTGTCTGCACGGGTTTGCTGTTGTGGACTCGAAAATCCTGTCGACTCGACTGGCGAAAACTGTACGGTTACATGGGCGCGACAGCACTGGTCGGCCCCGTCGGTGAAGTGGTGTTTAACAATACATTCCGGCTGTTATCCGGCGGGCCACTGTGGCAATACCATATCCTGCCTGTGCACCGTGGTGACACCTCGCGCTATTCGTTTTTCCTGTGGTCGCTTTACGGTGTCTACCTGTATTTCCTGCACCGGAAAACCACAGCTGCGCCTGGCGAACGAAGGGATTACCTGCTGGCCCTGTTGATTGCAGTCGATGCGATTTTTCTGGAATTTGTCACTAACATCGGCAGCCTGTTTTATCTCCGTACGCTGGTGTTCTATTATTTCCCGTCGGATATTGGTCATCTGACCACTGCGCTGGTTTCGCCATTTTATTTTCTGGGTGGACTGGCACTGGTTCATACCTTGCAACGATTTATCCGTGACCCGGTTTTTTTTGGTAGCCTCGGCTATCTGGTCAGTTTCACATTTTTCTTCTTGCGGTAATCGCCTATGAACATTTCTGCTGCCATGCAGCCAACCCCCTTGCTTGCAGGTTGTGCTGCCGTGCAGCAACGCGAAACCGATATCGCGCAGAGTGGCGAAGCTATTGCGCTGATGATTGATGCGGTGCAGCAAGCGGCGCTTGATGCAGGCACGGCAGAAATCCTGAAACATGTGCAGCGCATCTATGTGCCGAAAGGCTTGTGGCCCTATGGCGATCCGGCGCGATTGATCGCCGACGCTATCGGTGTGCCTCAGGCCAAAACCATGCTGGCTGAATTCGGCATCCTGCAACAGACGTTGATCGGTGATGCCTGCGCGCGCATTGCCCGCGGTGAAATCGAGTGCGCGATCATTGCCGGCGGCGAAGCAAAATTCCGCGCGTTGCAGGCGGCCATCCAGCACGTGGCCGCACCGGAAACGATCCAGACAGCAACACCCGACGAAACGCTGTTACCGGATGCTGATTTGTGTCTCGATGCAGAAACGCAGGCTGGCCTGATGATGCCTGTCGGTTTTTACGCGATCATGGAATCCGCCTTGCGTTATGCGCGTGGTGAATCGGTGGATGAAAACCGTGATCGCCTGGCGCAGCGTTACCGTCGCTTCAGTGAAATTGCTGCACAGAATCCGCATGCATGGAAACGCGATGTGTTATCGACAGAAGCCATTCGCGATGCAGTGGGCAAGAATCGCATGCTGGCGTTTCCCTACACGAAAGCGCACAACAGCGAGTGGAATGTCGATCAGGCATCTGCCCTGATCCTGTGTTCGGAAAAACTGGCGGACACGTTGGGTATTGCACAAGATCGTCGCGTGTATCCTCTTGTCAGCAGTGAATCGAATCACATGTTGTGTTTGTCGCAGCGCGAACAGCTGCATCGCGCACCGGGTGCTGAAATCGCTTTGCAGCGCGCACTGGAACAGGCGCAGTGGAACGCAGGCGATATCGGTTTCCTGGAGTTGTACAGCTGCTTTCCGGCGGCGGTGCAAATCTTTGCTGATGCGCTCGCGGTGGAAGATGCACGCGATGTCACCGTGACAGGCGGCATGGCGTCAGCCGGTGGCCCGCTCAACAATTATGTGTTGCAATCAACGTGTCGGATGGTTGAGGTCTTGCGGGAAAATCGAAAGGCACATGGCCTGGTCAGCTGCGTATCCGGCATGATGAACAAACAGGCGTATGGATTGTGGAGCACAGAAAAACCCGCCAGGGGTTTTGCCTTTCTCGATGTGAGTGATGCGGTACAGGCCGTGAGCAAGCCGCTGGATGTTGTGGAGCATTACGAAGGCGATGCCGTGATTGCCGGCTATACCGTGTTGTACCAGGGCGACCAGCCATCGCGCGCCATTGCGGTTGTCGATACCCTCAACGGCAAGCGCGCGGTGGCTTTCAGCGAAGAGAATGCCGTGATGCAATCCATGATGGCGGAAGAGTGGTGTGGCCGTTGTGTGATGATTCGTGATGGCAAATTTTTTATTGCACCGCAGTCCTGAATTGCCGCAACCAGATTTTCAGGTGGGACACGTTTTCCCAGCCCATGCGCAACAACTGTTTTTGTGCGGCGGGCAGCGCTTCCAGTTTTGGATCGGCAAATTTGTACAAGCCCTTATCTGCCGCGACCAGCGTTGGTGCTTGTGTCAGGTCGGGTGTGTCCAGCAGCACCTGCAGGGCTCTCAGGAAAATGGCGTGGAATTTCCCCGGCTCGCCCAGCTCACCGAACGCTGCGGAGAGCAGCGGATAAAAATGTTTGTAGAGTGTCGCGCAGCCGTGTGCATCCATGGCGGTAATCAGGTCGACATAGACGTTGTAACGCGACTGGCCGGCCTCGGTCATGGTGGGTGCCTTGCCCGGTGTGACGCCGAACTTGCCCTTGATCGATTTGAAAGGCCCGCTCTTGTGGTCGAGCTTGCCGGCGGCGAGGTTGTTGGTGAAGGCGACGAACCGGCGCAACAACTGGTCACTGACCAGCAGGGTGGATAACAGGGTCTGTGATTTTGCCGGTAGCAGCGAGGCCAGTGCGGATTGCACGGCGTCGTCGGATGCATCGAGGCCAGGCAGGGGTTCCTCGTCGGCTACCGGCGCGGGTTCCGCCGGGCTGGGTGCTGGCCGTGCAGTGACCGGGGCAGGTGCTGGTGGCGGTGCCGGTTCGGCTTTGGCGGGTGGTGTGGCCGGTGCAGGCAGGGCGACCTTGCCCACCATGGATTTCAATGCATCCAGTTGCTGGCGCTCGCCGTCGCTGGTGTGGCCGAGGTAATAGCGCAGCCCGCCACCGGCCAGTGCGATTCCCAGTAGCAGGACGACGACCGTGGCCACGGATGAGCGGTGGCGTGGCGGTGTGGTGCGAGGGCGATCTTGCTCGTAGGCGTACATAGCGAATCCATCGTGGTTGCCGTGGCTATCAGACCATACAAATCCGTATAAATTCATTACGGGCTTGATGCATGGCATAAGTCCCTGTCATTTGTCTGTAATAAATCTGTCATAACCGCTAAGCTTTGCGCCCCGGTTTCCGTGATACAAGGTGCTCCATGTTCGGTCGATTCATGCCTCGTGAGGTCAAGTTTTTTGACCTGTTCAATGCCCATGCCAAGGAGATTGTCCGTGGCGCTGATGCGCTGGTGGCGGTGATGGCGGCCTTGAACCAGTCACCGGAAGCAGCGGCGGCCCATGCTGCCACGCTGGACACCATCGAAAACCGCGCAGACAAGATTGCCGATGAAACCATGGCGATGCTGCACGCCACCTTCATCACGCCGCTGGATCGCGACGAGATCCACCAGCTCATCAAGCATCTCGACGATGTGCTCGACACCATGCAGGACGCCGCTGGCACGGTCACGACGTATGACATGCGCCGCGCCACGCCGGAAGCGATCCGCTTCGCCGAAATCATCCGCGCCTCTTGCCAGGTAGTGGCCAAGGCGGTCGGTATGTTGCACAACATGGACAACGGCCCCGCCATTCTCGAGGCCTGCAAGGAAATCAGCCAGCTGGAATCGGATGCCGATGTGGTGCTGCGCGATGCCATGTCCAAGGTGTTCCGTGAGGAGCAGGATGTGCGCGAGCTGATCAAACTGAAAGCCATCTACGAATTGCTGGAAACGGTGACCGACTGCTGCAAGCGCGTCGCCACCATCCTGGAAGCCATCGTCCTCGAAAATTCCTGAGTAGCAGCCCCGCATGGAACACGTACACATGTCTCTGGGCGTGCTGATCTTCCTGGTCGGCCTCGCCCTCGCTTTCGATTTCATGAACGGCTTTCACGATGCTGCCAATGCTATCGCCACCGTCGTGTCGACGCGCGTCCTGAAGCCGCACCAGGCTGTGATGATGGCCACGGTCTTCAACTTTGTGGCGATCTGGGTGTTCCAGCTCAAAGTGGCCGCGATGGTGGGCAAGGGCACGATTGACCCGTCGATTGTCGATCACTACGTGGTGTTCGGTGCGCTGGTCGGCGCGATCGCCTGGAACATCATCACCTGGTACTACGGCATTCCCTCGTCGTCATCGCATGCCCTGATCGGTGGCCTGATTGGCGCGGCACTGGCCAAATCCGGCCCGCATGCCCTGATCTCGGAAGGCATCATCAAGACCTGCACGTTTATCGTCGTCTCGCCGTTGGTGGGCATGGTGCTGGGCGGATTGTTGATGTTGCTGATCTCCTGGATTTTTCGCGGCTACACCCCACGCCGCGTGGAAAACTGGTCGCGCCGCTTGCAGCTGGTATCGGCCTCGGCCTACGCCCTCGGCCACGGCGGTAACGACGCGCAGAAAACCATCGGCATCATCTGGATGTTGCTGATCGCCGCCGGTGTCACCGGCAAGAATGACCATGTGCCTTACTGGGTGGTGATTGCCTGTTACACCGCGATCGGTCTCGGCACGGCCTTCGGTGGTTGGCGCATCATCCGCCTGATGGGCCAGAAAATTACCAAGCTGAGCCCGGTCGGTGGTTTCGCTGCGCAAACCGCGGGCGCGACGATGCTGTTTCTCGCTACCTCACTCGGCATTCCGGTGTCGACCACGCATACGATTACCGGCGCGATTGTCGGTGTTGGCGCCAATCGCAAATTATCAGCGGTGCGTTGGGGTGTGGCGGGCACGATTGTGTGGGCGTGGATTTTCACGATTCCGTGCAGTGCGTTGATTGCGGCTGTTTGCTGGTTTATCGGTACGCTGGTGTTCTGATTTCTGGCCCTCTCCCGGCGCTATCGCGCGCCCTCACCCGCCCTTCGGGCACCCTCTCCCCAAATGGGAGAGGGCTACCGCGTTGCCGTAATCACCGCCCGCACCGGTGCCGGATAACCTTCGATGGTTTTGCTGCTGTCAGTGGGGTCGAGAAAATCGGCGAGTGACTGGAAGGTCATCCAATCGGTGCTGCGTTGTTCATCGATGGTTGTTGTGCACACATCGATCACCTTGATATCGCGGAAGCGCATTTTTTCCAGCCAACGCACCAACGCCGCGACACTCGGGATAAACCAGACATTGCCCATGCGGCCGTAGCGTTCGCCCGGCACCAGCACGGTATTTTCATCGCCGGCAACTACCAGTGTTTCCAGTACCAGTTGCCCGCCCGGCTTCAGCAATTGTTTCAGTTCCAGCAAATGATCCATCGGTGCGCGGCGGTGATACAGCACGCCCATCGAAAACACCGTATCGAATGCCTGCAAATTATCGGGCAGATCCTCACAGGCGGCGGGCACTACAAATACGCCATCATTTTGTAAAAAATGCTGCAGCGCCCAGTACTGCACAACGAACAACGGGGATGGGTCGATACCGATCACAAGATCTGCGCCCGCGCCTTTCATGCGCCAACAGTGATAACCGCTGCCGCAGCCGACATCGAGCACAGTTTTACCGGGGAGTGGCGCAATGTGTTGCTGCAACCGCTGCCATTTCCAGTCGGAACGCCATTCGGTGTCGATGTGAATATCGGCAATCTCAAACGGCCCCTTGCGCCACGGATGCAAACCGCGCAAGGCCGTTTCCAGTTGCGTGCGCGTGGATTCATCGAGCGGATTGTTTGTGCGCGCCGCAACGGTGTCGGCATCGAGAACACGCGATGCAATATCCAGTACGGGCAGTTTTTCGATACAAGACATCCAGCGCGGGATATCGCCCCATCGTTCCGGGTTGAAATTTTTTTCAATCATGGTGGGCAACACATCGCGCCATGCTTGCAGGGCCGTGTTGTCCATGCGCGCATACAGCGCGGCATAGTCGAAGCATGGGATGCGCGACATTACTTGATCGCCACCAGTGACAGGAAATTGAAACACTGGAACCAGACGCCGAAATTGCCAAAGCCGGCACTGCGCAAGCGCTGTTCGTGTGCAGCCAGCGTTTCAGGGATCAGGACATTTTCCAGTGCCGATCGTTTCTGGCTCACTTCGAGTCCGGAATAGCCGTTGGCCATCTTGAAAGCATGGTGCAATTCGGTGGTGAGTGCCTGCATCACCGGATTTTCAAAGCAGATTTTTTCCGACAGGATCAGCGCGCCACCCGGTTGCAGGCCGTGATAGATATTGCGAATCACCGCGTCGCGCTCGGCCAGCGGTACAAATTGCAGTGTGAAATTCAGCACCACCACACTGGCATTGTTGATGGCGATATTTTGCAATGCATCGCACACCAGTTCGATGTCGGATGTGATGGCGAGTGTGTCGATGGCTTGCTGGCAGCGCGACAACATGGCTTCGGAATTATCCACGGCGATAAATTGCAGCGGGCGATCCTGCAGTTGCGACGCCATGGCCAGTGTGGAGGCGCCGAGCGAACAACCGAGATCGTAACAGCGCGTGTGGTCTTGTGCGTGGCGTGCAGCAACCAGGCCTGTCATCGCAATGATATTGCTGTAACCCGGCACCGAGCGCTGGATCATGTCGGGAAACACAGACGCGACAGTGTCGTCGAAACGGAAATCGGCCACGTTGTCCATTGTGTTGTTATAGAGCGTATCGCGCATGGGTTTTCAGGAATGGCAGTGAGAAAAAATTACAGGTCAGCGCCAGCGGCGTTGATCTCGAGTTGCTCGATGGATTTGATGCCGGGAATCACGGCGCTGATGGCCGGGTGTTGCAAGCACCAGCTGCAAGCCCAGCTGGCGGCATTGATGCCGGGTGGCACCTGTTTCAGAACTTCGAGTGCCTGCACGATCTGCTGTTCATTCACTTCCGGTTTGCGTTCGCCGCGCACATCGTTGTCGCCAAATTGTGCGCCGGGCTGGTATTTGCCTGACAGGAAACCACTGGCCAGTGGCACGCGTGCCAGTACGCCGAGATCCTGTCGCACACAGGAAGGCAGCACCGTTTCAGCGGCCTTCGCGTTGATGGCGTTATAAATCGTTTGTATCACCGACACGCCCAATGCAGTGGCGCGATCGACCTGGTAAAGCTGGTTGGGTTGGCCGATGGAAATACCGAGAAAACGGATCTTGCCCGCTTCCACCTGTTTATTCAGCATCGTCCACAAATCATCGTTATCGAGTTGTTCGCGTGTGCCGGAATGAAACTGGTAGATGTCGATGTAATCGGTTTGCAAGGCGCGCAGCGAAGCGTCGAGCTGCTGTTGTACCTGATCTGCTTGCCAGTGTATTTCACCGGGTAAATCGCTGCCGCGGTTGTGGCCAAACTTGGTGGCGATAATCCATTTGTGGCGCGAATTTTTTATGGCATGGCCGATAAAGCTTTCTGAAACATGGTGGCCATAACATTCGGCTGTGTCGACCATATTGATACCGAGTGCCTCGGCGCGCGCAAAAATGGTGTCAACTTCTGCCTGCTCGAATTTTTTGCCCCACTGGTTGCCCAACTGCCAGGTGCCGATACCCACGGCAGACACTTGCAGATCGGTTTTTCCCAGTCGGCGATATTTCATGGGGTGGCCGGTTTGCCAGTAGTGGCAGGTGCTACCGGTTTTTGTGCTGGTGCCGGCGCAGAAAACATTTGCTGCTGGTAATTTTTATTGGCTTTGGCCTTGCGCGCTGTCAGGTACTTGATGATGTCGGTATTTTTCTGGTGATAGGCATAATCCAGCGGTGTGTCATTTTCCTTGTCAGTCGTATTGATGTTGGCCTTGTATTGTTCAACCAGTTGTTTGACAACATCAATTTTCTGGTACCAGACGGCCATGTGTAACAGGCTGGTGCCTTGTGCGCTGTGCAATAAATCAATCGGGTAGGGCCAGTTTTTCAGGCGTGCCTGCAGGCTGTCATGGTTGCCCTGCCGGATATCTTCGAACACGAGGAAAAGCTGGTCATCCGCTTGCAATTCCTTGCCGCGCTGTTCACCGCGCGCATCAATATTTTCATGGCTTTTATCCGGCAGGCGCGAAGTGAAGCGGTTTTTCAGCAAATCATCCGCGCCGGCATAATGTGCCCAGCCCAATGCTTCGAGCAGCCATTTGGCATCGCGTGGGCTGCTGTTCAGGTATTTGCGATAAAAATGTTCCGCCAGTCCGCGTTTGCCTGTCCTGGCGTAGTCAGGATTCGGGTCCAGTGTCATGTCCCGCAGGATGGCGGCCTGGTCTTCGTCATAACCGGTTTCTTGCAGCGTGGTAGTAGCATCCTGCATTTTCGCCAACGCTTCCGGAAAGTGTCCTTGCGCGTACAGCGTGTGGGCATCGCTGATCAGGCGATCGATTTCCTGCCGGCTCAGACGTGGCTTCGGTTTGGCAATAACAGGCGCTGCGGTAGCCGGCGGGGCGGGTGTTGCCGTGACGGCGGCGGGTGCGGCAGGGGGTGTGGTTGTGATCGCCTGTGCATGGCAATCGATGAACAGCAGCAAACTGGCAGCACAAATCAGACGGGGTGGAAGCAATCGCATGGAATGTTGTATCTCGCTGAGGTGATAGAGCCTGTCAGGAAAAACCGGTTCGCGAGGGGCGCACGGCGCAATCCGACCAAACCGGCAGAGGGATCATTATGATTAAAAGGAGCCTGATGTAAACTTGCATCCTCTATAAGCACAGGGTTCCCGACATGCCTTCGTTCGATATCGTCTCCGAGCTGGACAAGCACCAGGTCACCAATGCCGTTGACCAGGCCACCCGTATCGTCACCAACCGCTTCGATTTCAAGGGTGTCGATGCCCGTTTCGAGCGAGCCGAGAAGGTGGTGACGATGGTGGCGGAGGCGGACATCCAGATCCAGCAGATGCTGGATATCCTGCGGCAGGCGCTGATCAAGTGCGGAATTGATATCGCCTGCATGGAAATCAAGGATCCCGAACAGAGTGGCAAACAGGTCAAGCAGATTGTGACCTTGCGTGAAGGGCTGGACCAGGAACTGGCCAAGCGCATCGTCAAGTTGATCAAGGACCAGAAAATGAAAGTGCAGGCCGCCATCCAGGGTGAGCAGGTGCGGGTGACTGGCAAGAAACGCGATGACCTGCAGGAGGCGATCGCCATGCTCAGGCAGCAGCAGGAGACGCTCGGCATGCCATTGCAATTCACCAATTTTCGCGACTGATATAGGCGGAAGGGCTGTGCTAGCATGCGGTGGCCAGTTCCAATCTGACAACGAGGTTTTTGATTGGTAACTCCAGACCGGCCAGGGTGAATTCTTGAATCGTTTCCGCTTTCTTGTGTACTCCATTGTGATTGCTGTCGGTGGCTACGGGCTGTGGGCGGGGATGAACGATGGCCAGAAAATCCTGCACGCTGTCAGCAAGGTAGGCGTGTCCGGCCTGTTGCTGCTTTGCAGTCTGTCACTGCTGAATTACGTGCTGCGCTATATCCGTTGGTACTGCATGTTGCGTCGGCTGGGTGACAAGCCCTCCTGGTTTGACGGCCTGCTCTGCTACTGGGCCGGTTTTGCCCTCACCACCACCCCTGGCAAGGCGGGAGAGGCCATCCGCTGCCTGTATTTCCGCAATCGCCACGGTGTCGACAACACCCATTCGCTGGCGGCACTGCTGACCGAAAGGGTTGCAGACCTGCTGGCCGCCATGTTGCTGGCTACCGGTATGCTGATGCGTTTCGAACATTTTCGCTGGATTGCCTGGGTGTTGTTGTCGGTCGCTGCCCTCATCCTGCTGCTGGTCTTCATGCCGTCGTTTGCCTTGTCGATCAACGCCTGGCTGCACGCCCGTGCACCGCATTCGCTGCAACCGTTTTTTGCTGGCGTGCCGCGCTTTATGGAGCGCTCGGCCTCGCTATTGAGTCCACCGGTACTGACCGCCAGTGTGGCGCTGGGCGTGTTGTCATGGAGCGCCGAGGCTTTCGGCTTTGCCTGGTTGGCTATCCAGCTGGGCAGCACGGAAAGCGTAGTGGTACTGGGCGGTATGTTTGCGCTGTCGATGATTGCGGGAGCCTTGCTGCCGGGTGGACTGGGTGGCACCGAGGCGGCCATGGCCATGCAGTTGGCGGCGGTGGGCATGGGGCCGGCCGAGGCCTTTGTGGTCGCGCTGATATGTCGCCTGTCGACCCTGTGGTTGGCCATCCTCATCGGACTGTTCGCCATGCTGTGGCTTGATGCCAAACCTTTCCCTGCGGAGGCCAATCGATGACTGCCGTCCCGTTGTGTGTCGATCTCGACGGCACCTTCCTGAAGACCGACACACTCTACGAACTGACCGTGCGCGTCCTGAAACAGCAGCCGTGGCTCTTGTTCCTGTTGCCGGTCTGGCTGCTGCGTGGCAAACACATTCTCAAGCGTGAGCTGTCACAGCGTTGCCAGCTGGATTGTGGCTTGTTACCTGCCAATAAAACATTTCTCGAATTCCTGCACAGCGAACATAAGGCCGGGCGTGCGTTGTATCTGGTGACGGGTGCCCATACCAGCGTTGCCCGTGCCATTGCCGCGCATTACGGTATTTTTGCCGATGTGTTTGCAACCGATGACCGCCAGAACCTGACAGGCAAAAACAAGGCGGATTTGCTGGTGGAGAAATTTGGCGCGCAGGGATTCGCCTACGCAGGTAACGATGATGTGGATCACGCGGTCTGGGAAAAAGCCGCGCAGTGCTATCTGGTCAATGCCGCACCCTCTGCGGCGGCGCGCGCGCGGAAAAAATTCACCTTCGCGGGTGAAATGGATTTGCGTGAGCCGGTTTCCATCAAGCTGGTGTTGAAAGCGATACGGTTGCACCAGTGGGCGAAGAATGCGCTGATTTTTGTGCCCATCCTTGCCGCGCATGCCGTATTTGATCCTGCCCGGCTCTGGCATACCGCGTTGTCGTTTATTGCTTTCGGTTGCTGCGCATCCTTTTCCTACATCATCAACGATGTGGGCGATCTTGATGCCGACCGTAAGCATCACAGCAAATTCAGGCGACCGTTTGCCAGCGGTGCCCTGTCGATTCCTGCGGGTCTCGGAATTGCACTACTGCTGATCCTGGTGACGGTGTTGCTATCGACAGAGTTGCCGCGCGGGTTTGTGGTGTGCCTGCTGGTGTATTTTTTCACCACCAATGCCTACACCCTGCGCCTCAAATATGTGCCGATCCTGGATGTTTCCATCCTCGCCGGTCTGTATACCTTGCGCGTGCTGGCTGGCAGTTTTGCTGCCGGTGTGTCCACGTCATTCTGGTTGCTGGCATTTTCCTGTTTTATTTTTTTCAGCCTGGCGATTGTGAAACGCATTTCCGAATTGATGAGCATTGAAACGCCGGATGAGAAACCGGTGATCTGCCGTGGCTACTGGACCACCGATACCCCGGTGCTGGTGGGCCTCGGTACATCGAGTGCGCTTATGTCAGTGCTGGTACTGGCGCTGTACATCAACAGTCCCGATATCATGATGCTTTATTCCAGCCCGCGTTATTTGTGGTTGTTATGCCCGATGATTACCTTGTGGCTGGGTCGTGTGTGGTTGATTACCGGTCGCGGCCAGATGCACGATGATCCCGTGGTGTTTGCTTTGCGCGACCGTGTGAGCTGGGTTATTTTTTCAATCGCTGCTGCGCTGATGATTGTGGGAGCCAGTGCGTGATGCAAAGTGGCTATCAATCCTGGGGACGTTATTTTTACTACGCTCATCACCACCATGCGCTGAACTGGTTGCAGGACACGCTGCCGCACGTGGCAGGCTCATTGTTGCCGTATGGCCTGGGCCGGAGTTATGGCGACAGCTGCCTGAATGACGGCCAGGTGTTATTGCACAGTCGCGGCCTCAATCGCCTGGTTGCGTTTGATAAAAACACCGGCGTCCTGCAATGCGAAGCCGGCGTGTCGCTGGCAGAAATTCTCGATTTCTGCGTGCCGCACGGCTGGTTCCTGCCGGTGACACCCGGCACCAAATTCGTCACGCTCGGTGGCGCAATCGGCAACGATGTCCACGGCAAGAACCACAACAAGGTCGGCACCTTCGGTTGTCATGTGCGTGAATTCGAATTGTTGCGCAGTGACGGCACGCGCCGTGTGTGTTCACCGACGCATAACAGTGACCTGTTTGCCGCCACCATCGGTGGCCTCGGTCTTACCGGATTTATCAGTCGCGTCGAATTGCAGCTGATTCCTGTGAAAAACGCGTTCGTGCAGGAGGAAAGTATCCAGTGTGAAAACCTGGAAGAGATGATGAGTCTTTTTGCATCATCAGAACAGGATTATGCCTACACCGTGGCGTGGATTGATTGTCTCGCGCAGGGTAGCCAGCTCGGGCGCGGTATTTTTACCCGGGGCAATCATTGCGACAACATCGCCTTGCCGGTCATGCACAAACCCCATCGCAAATTGAGCGTGCCGTTTGTGTGCCCACCCAATTGCATCAACAGTTTCACGGTTGGTGCATTCAACCAGTTGTATTACCGCAAACTGCAATTCGGTAAGGGCGGCGGCAAGCAGAAAAAATCGCGCATGGATTACGACAGCTTTTTTTATCCGCTGGATGCTATCCATCACTGGAATAAACTTTACGGCCCGAAAGGTTTTATCCAGTACCAGTGTGTGCTGGTGGATGATGCACTGAATGCGATGAAAGAATTGCTGGCACGGATCGCACGCTCGGGCCAGCCTTCGCCGCTGAATGTGCTGAAGGAATTCGGTGATGTTGAATCGCCAGGTTTGCTGTCATTTCCACGCAAGGGCCTGACACTGGCGCTGGATTTCCCCAATCGCGGCGAGAAAACCCTGAAGCTGTGCAACGACCTGGACGAGGTGGTGCGACAAGCCGGGGGCGCGTTGTATCCCGCCAAGGATTCGCGCATGTCACCGGCCATGTTTGTCGACAGTTTTCCGCGACTGGCAGAATTTGAGCAGCATATTGATCCGGCTTTCTCGTCGAGTTTCTGGCGGCGCGTGCGCGGATAACTTTTTAAAAAATCAATGAAGGATATGGATATGAATATTTTTATTTCCGGTGCCACATCCGCCATGGCACAAGCCTGGGCGCGTTTGCCGGCGTCCCGTGGTGCGGGTTTTTACCTGCTGGGTCGTGATGCGGAAAAACTGGAAGCGGTGAAGAAAGATTTGCTGGCGCGCGGTGCGCGTGAAGTCGTCATCCACACCGCCGATCTCGCGTTGCCGCAGGATTACGACAATATCGTCAACCAGCTTTACACGCACTGGCAGCGTGTCGATATTGCCTTGTTTGCACAAGGCAGCTTGCCAGACCAGCAGGCGCTGCTGTCGGATATGCAAGCCGTGCGTACGGTATTTGAATTGAATGCCATGAGCTACATGTTGCCCGCCACCCTGATTGCTGCACGCATGGCGCAGGTCGGTTCTGGCTCCATCGTGCTTATTTCTTCTGTCGCGGGTGATCGCGGCCGACAGAGCAATTTTTTCTACGGCACCAGCAAGGCGGCAGTGACCACCTTTGCGCAAGGTTTGCGTAACCGCATGTTCAGATCCGGTGTGCATGTCATGACAGTGAAGCCGGGATTTTGTGATACGCCGATGACAGCCGGTATCGCCAAGGGCGGCCCGCTGTGGGCGACGCCTGAACAGATCGCAAGCTGCATCGAAAACGGCTTGCAGAAAAAACGCGATGTGATTTATGCGCCGTGGTTCTGGCAAATTATCATGCGCATCATCCAGCACGTTCCCGAAGTGGTTTTCAAAAGATTGTCATTATGATCACAGCCATACCCCGCGTTCCTTCCTATGTGCCTTATCTCGGTCACGGCCTCGCGTTTGCGCGGGATGCTGACACACTCATGCAGGATTGCCAGAAAAAATACGGTGACGTTTTCCAGATCAGGCTGGCAGAAAAACCGTGTTCGTTTTTTCTCAATCCACGCGATTATCCTGCATTCATTCGCCAGTCGAAGTTCCTGAGCTCGGAAGACAATGCGCTGGATATTGCTGCCTCCGTGTTCGGTTTTGACAAACAGCATTTGCAGGAAAAAGTTGATATTGAACACGTGACCCACCTGAACCAGCGCATGATGATGGGCGATGAGCTGGTCCCGCTCACCGAACGTATGCAGGACAAACTGGAAGAGATCCTGCTGGATGAAAGACACCGTGCGGGATTTTCCGGCAGCCTGTTTGATTATGCGCTGGAGCTGATTTTCATGGCGGGCAGTGATGCGCTGTTTGGCGAAGGCGTGGCGTCGCCACAATTGATGGAAGATTTCAAAGTTGTTGACAACTATTTCCCGAAGCTTGTCGGTGGCGTCCCGAAATGGTTGTTGCCCGGTGCGCGCAAGGCGCTGGCGGGATTGACCAAACCGATGGGGTTTGCTCGTGAAGGCCAGAGCCGTTTGATGGAAGAGCGATTCAGGTATTTTGCGGGCATTGATTACCGCGCCGCTGAAGAATTGCCCAAAACCGACGCGTCGTTGTTGTGGGCAGCCCAGGCCAATACGGCAGTTGTGGCATTTTTTACACTGTTTTTTATCTTGCGCGATCCGGTGGTGAAAAAAACCATCGAGGATGAAGTGCGTTCGGTATTGGCAACATCTGACAAGCAGTCAGCGCGCGGCACGCCGTATCTGACAGCCGATGTGTTGAATCGCATGGAAAAACTCGACAGCTGTATTTCTGAAACCTTGCGGCTGATTTCTGCGCCGTTGCCATTGCGTGAGGTCACACAGGATATTGAGATAGAGATGGTCAGTGGCAAGACTGTCCAGTTGCGCAAAGGTGAATTTGCCGCAATCTACCCGCGCTACACGCACATGCATCCCGCGATTTTCCAGAACCCGGACAGCTTTCAGTGGGATCGTTTTCTGGGCAAGCAGAAACCGAACAGTTTTTCCTATCAGGGCGAATCGCTGAAATATGCCCTGATTCCTTTTGGTGTCGGTTTGTCGATGTGCCCGGGCCGTCATTTTGCACGCAACGAGTTCAAGGTCATCACGGCGCTGTTGCTGAACTGGTGCGATATTCATTTACAGGAAACGGCGATGCCTGCACTCGACAAGTCGCGTATCGGCCTCGGTTCCTTTACACCCAAATCCACTATCCCGTTCCGTTTGCAGCGCATGGCAGCCTGATCCGTCGCCGCACTTCATTGACAGGGCGCGGCACCGGCTCTTAGCATGCCGCACCCCTTGTC
>DAOMGE010000027.1:0-1525 GCA_035430165.1 Pseudomonadales bacterium
CTTCACCGACAATCGGGTCAACGCGGCGCAAGACCCATTTTTTTACTGAAACGCTCGGCGCTTCGCCGAAATAATCGCCGAGCAGTTGTTT
Organism: Pseudomonadales bacterium; assembly: GCA_035430165.1. Taxonomy (GTDB): domain Bacteria; phylum Pseudomonadota; class Gammaproteobacteria; order Pseudomonadales; family UBA7239; genus UBA7239. The sequence goes on from DAOMGE010000027.1 coordinate 92, forward strand.
CAGTTGCAGCTCGCGGTACAGTTCCATCACATCAAACAAGCCGCGCGGGGAATCTGCTGCCCACACGCCGCCGGTTTCGGCAATAAATTTTCTGCCGACGCCGAGTTTGTAATGCGTGTTGAGAAATTCGGAAGGGCAGTAATGGCTGTCGTTTTTGTCGATGGTTTCGCCAGCGTATTTGCGATCCCGTTTATCAACCGCTTGTTCGATATCGTTGACCAGCTGTGCGATTTTTTCCTGCGGCACAAAGTTGCGTACCAGCAATGCACCGTGGTTCAACACGCCGGCGGCGATGGCATTGGCGTCGAGCTGTGCGCGGCTGATTTCAGGAATGCCACCGGTTTTTTGCAAGGCATCCGGCTGGAAAGGATCGTTAAATGCAGGCGGCCACGGTTTGTCCTGGGTTTGCCAGGCGGTGGCGTTGAATGCCTGCACACGCAGGTCGACTAATCGCCTCTCAATGGCGGGATCAGGGTTTTCACGGTTGCGTGCCGACAGCAGCTCGATCGCCTCCAGCCAGCGGCCAGCACGGGTCAGGGTTTCGATGTCGTCGTGATGATTCATTGTGCTCATGGGGGAAAGCATACCGTATCGGTTGCTGTTTTGGCTTGTGCAGGATTGATCTTGCACAAGATCGTGGCTGTTGTTGCGGGGGGGAGTGAGTGTTATTGTTAAAGCACAAAGACTACAAACAGGGATGGCAACCATGAACCGATATGCAGATCGTCCAGCTTCCAGATTGAATTCGTTTCGTCGTTTATTCGCCTGCTGTTTGCTGTTGATCAGCGCTGCACTGCCTTTGCATGCCTGGGCGGTGGATACGGATGGTGATGGTGTGGATGACAGCATCGATGCGTTTCCAAACAACGCGGAAGCGACAACGGACACCGATGGCGATGGCAAGCCTGACAGCATCGACTATAGCAAGTTGCCCGGCTATTTTTCGGATGACTTTACGGGTAGTGCCAAATCGGGATGGGTTGGCTTGCAAACGCATGCCTGCAGCTCATCTTCTGATTACGGCTGGTTGTTCAATGCGGCGTCCAACAGCGTAAAGCTGTGTGTGAATCTGGGCACCAGTCATGGCATGAACTTATCGCTTCCTGTTCAGGTTGGCGCGCAAGGTGGAACAGTGAGTTTTTACCATGCTCCCTCCAGTAGATTTACCCTGTATCCATCCATTGCCATGTTCACTGTGGATGGCGCGGGTTTGTTTTCGGGTAGCTCGTTTTATGGTTCTGCCGCCGGTGTTTCAACATTTTCACTAACGGCCGGTGCGCATACCTTGTCCTGGAACGTGCAATGCGGTGGCGGTGGTGGCCCTATGGGTAGCTTGACGGTTGTTGATTGCGGGACGCTGGACAACGTTGTTGTGCAAAGCAATTCCAGCCTGACCGAGGATGCGGATGATGACAACGATGGTTTGCCAGACGT
>DAOMGE010000027.1:1625-14888 GCA_035430165.1 Pseudomonadales bacterium
CCGGTGCTCGCCATTTCAGCCAAGGTATCCTTGATCGCAAACTTGTCAAAATTTTTCATGCTGTTGGCTACCGGTTTGGCAATACCATCGCCCAGTACTTTCAGGTAATCGTAAACATAATCTTTCATTTTTGCTTCGCCGCCGTCGGCGAGGCAGTACCAGAAACCGCCGACTTTTTGTGGCGCGGTGGTGCGCCCGGCATCTTGCCAGGCTTTTTCTGCCATGTTGAAAAAACCGGAGGTTTCCGCAGCGGAACCGCCCATGGAAAATGAATACACACCGTCTGCCCATTTCGCCGCGCGCGCCATGGCTTTCGGTCCCATCACGCCGGCAAGAATCGGCGGGCCACCCGCTTGTACCGGCGTCGGGCCGACAGGATCTGCGCCGTCGAACGGTGCATTGCCCGCCCAGATATTTTTCATGATGGCGATCTGTTCATCCTGCCGTTCATGGCGTTTGCCGAATTCTGCGCCAACGGCTTTGTAATCAATTTCGCGTCCGCCGACACCGACAGTCACGGTGACGCGGCCGTTCGATAATAAATCCAGTGTGGCAATTTCTTTTGCCGCCCATACTGCTGAGTGCATCGGCAAGACATACAGCGATGGCACGATGCGCACGCGCTCTGTGACCGCTGCAGCAAATGCCAGTGTGGTGCGCATTTCGATGGTGTAACCGGTGATGCGTTCACCGCAGGACAAACTGTGAAACGGGCCTTGCTCAATACGGGAGCACCAGTCGAGTATCGTCTGGCGTGTGATGGTTTTTTTCATGTAGGGCAGGCAGATGCTGATTTTCATGTGAGGCTCCAAAGCTACTCCCGTAATGTATCCAGATACTGCGTGCCACCCAAGAGATTCATGTTACGTAATATCCACTGTTGGCGACTGCGGACATACTCACTCGGTTTGCCAACTTGATAGATGTGCGGATTGGGTAGCACGGCAGCCAGCAGCGCCGCTTCGCTGGCACGCAAATTTTTTGCGGGTTTGTGGAAGTAATAACGTGATGCCGCTTCAACACCGTAAATGCCATCGCCGAATTCCACGATGTTCAGGTATACCTCGAGAATGCGTTCCTTGCTCCACAAGGTTTCAATCAGCAGCGTGAAATACACTTCCATGCCTTTCCGCAACCAGCTGCGGCCATCCCACAAAAACAGGTTTTTAGCAGTCTGTTGTGAAATGGTGGAAGCACCGCGCGTCTTGCGATGGCTCTGGTTCCATGCGACAGCTTTCTCGATGGCTTTCCAGTCGAAACCGAAATGCTCGGCAAACAACTGGTCTTCGGCGGCAACCACAGCAACGCCCATCAACGGCGCAATCTGCTCCAGTGGCACCCACTGGTAATGGCGCTGGTACGACTCACCCGAGGCTAGCGATGCCAGTCTGCGCTCGATCATCAGGCCGGACGTTAGCGGAGGTGTAAAACGCATGGCAGTTGTTGCCAGCAGGCTGATGGCAAATCCTGCAAGTAAAAAGCGCAGGAGATTATGAAAAATTTTTCGCAGGAATGATGTGCGGCGTTTCATGGCAATGATCAGCGTTTGCCGACCATGCGCAAATTTGATGGTGTGAAATAACCTTCCGGCCAACCTTCACTCATGACGCGTGGCGGGCCGCTCATTTCATTGATCAGATTGTTGGCCTGATAGGCTTTCTGTTTCAGGTCGTGATAAATCTCTACCCGTGGTCCCATGCCGGGCATATCGTACAGGTTTACAAAACTGCGCATGTTGGTGCGAAACATCTTGCCCTGACGGTCGTAGTTGTCGGAGAGCAGGCCGGCCCAGCTGTCTTCATCAATAAACAGGCGGCGTTTGCCATAAATATGCATTTCACCCGGTTTCAGTTCACCAACGACAACCCAACAGCGATGCAGCTCGTAACGCATCGCATCCGGATTGATATGGTGTGGCGTCAATAATTGCGCATATTTCATGTTCGGATCATCAAGCGCGTTATTGTTGTACGGCACATAAATTTCACGCATGGATTCCATTTTCCAGGTAAAGCGATCCGTGGCGCCGATGAACATCATGGCGTCATCCACGGTGCGCAAACCGCCGGGGCCATCCGGAAAATCATAGGCAATAGTCGGTGCGCGCCGTACACGGCGAGTGCCGGGATAATATTCCCAGGCATTGCGCGGCGATTTGGTGAGGTCGGCATATTCATGCACGAGAATCACCTTGCCTTTCTCCCGGGCTGGCGCGGTGAGGAGCAACATCACTTTTGCGGTCATGCCGGAAAATTTTTCGCGCGGCACTTTTTCATCAAAGGGTTCGAAATAGCGGTCTTCCTGTCGCCCCCAGATTTGTGTTTCACCGTTATCGTAAACGGTCGCAATATTGATTTCGCCAAAGGTGGCGCTCATGTTGGGTGATAACTGGCTGTTCCAGATCAGTTCTGCGCCATTGTCCGGGAATGGGAAGGGTACAGCGGCAAAACTGCCGGTGACGCCATTGCCGCCGGCTACCAGTGCGGCGGACAGGGCATTGAGTTTGACGTTGCGATGGATGAAGTCGCTGTAGCGCGTGTCGCGCTTGCTCGGGTAAACCGGCATGCGGAAAGTAGTCGGGTAGGTTTCAAACAGTGCAATCTGTCCTTCAGTCAGATTTGCCTGGAATTCACGATAGTTTTGCCCGGTAATGGTAAAAAGCGGTTTCTCTTCGGCATAGGCGGAAGGGTAGAACGTGCCGGTGCCCTTGTAATGAACATGCGCGGGAGCGCCGAGAATCTTGCCGGTGTAAGGCGGAATTGTGCCTTTTTCATTGCCCTTGGGATTGGCACCCATCGGCGTCAGCTCGCGGCCCAGTCGTTCTGCATCTTGCGGGGTGTGCGCTGAACAGAAGCCGGCAAGCAACAGGACTAGCCAGCCTGTTTTCCAGCCTTTCAGTGCCTTGTGCATCGCTCCTCCCGTTTTGGGTCGTACGCTTGAAGTATGAGTGCCCTGAAGTATGAACGCTTTATTGTGCGCTCAACAAGTGCAATTCATCCTGCAGGGCAGGGTCATCATCGGCGTATTGCAAGCCGCGCAATGCCATTTGCCGCGAGCGGGCGTTATCGCCGCGATCCCGGTATATTTTCGACAGTTCGAGGTAGCTATGGGCCTGTCGCGGTTCCAGTCCCTGTGCGCGTTCGGCCAGGGTCTGGGCACGTGCAAAATCGCCGGCTGCCCGCGCCTGGGCGGCTTGCTGTAACAGGCCGGCAACACCGCTGTTTGTCGAGGTGTGCGGTTCGATCCGTGTCGGGGGCGTGCCGGGTATCGCCGCAGGCTGGATTGCAGGTTGGTGAATTTCCTGGATCGGTGCAGGACGCTGGCTGCTGCGCTCGGAACGTATCTGGGTGGATTGCGAACTGGTGGCGCAGCCGGCCAATACGACGAGTGACAGGATGCAAGCTGTGCGAATCGAAAACTTCATGTAGTTTCTCAAGAGGCGTCTCCGGTATCTGGCGATGGCTTCTGCTGGATAATCAATCAGTTGGCGCTAGTTGTTCAGAAGCTGTTGCAGGAAGGAATTGCCGTGGCCGCCACAAGGCACGTAGTCCGGCTGGGCGCCGCGCCGGTCGATTGGCAGGCGTCGGCTACCGGTACAGCCCTCGTCGGTGCGATTGCCGCTGGCCTTGTCGATCCACTGCCAGTCGATATTGCTGTGTGCAGGCGGCTCCAGCGACTGGTTGGGCAGGGCCAGCATCAGGTTGGTCCAGATCGGCAACGCGCCCAGCGCGCCGGTTAGTGGGGTCTTGCTGTTGTCATCGCGGCCAACCCATACCACCGCGTTGTAGTTAGCAGAAAAGCCGGCAAACCAGCTGTCGCGCATATCGTCGGTGGTGCCAGTCTTGCCGGCGAGGTGCATGCCAAAGGGGAAGCGGTCATAGGCTGCGCGGGCGGTGCCTTCACGCAGCACGGCCTCCATCCCGTAGCGGATTTCCTGGATATGTGCAGCATCGAAGCGTTGCTCCATTTCAAGGCCGTAACGTTTGATCGGTTTGCCATCTGCGGTGTAGACATCGCGGATTGAACGCAGCGGCAAGGTGAAGCCGTCGGCCGGGACTGTCTGGTAGAGCGCCGCCACTTCCATGGGCGACAACCCGACAGCGCCCAGTAGCAGCGAAGGCAGTGGCTCCAGTTCTGTCTGCACACCGCCGCGCTGCAGCACATCCACCAGGTGTTTGACGCCGACCTGCAAGCCGACACGCGCTGTCGGCTGGTTGTAGGAATTGGCCAGCACGTCATAAATCGCGACCTTGCCGTGGTATTTATGGTCATAGTTCTGGGGCTGCCAGTAGGAGCCATCAGCGTTGCGCCATTTGACCGCCTCGTCGTCCACCAGCGTCGCCAGTGAGTAATTCTTGCTCTCGATGGCAGACAGGAACACAAACGGTTTCAGCAGAGACCCGACAGGACGTTTTGCATCGACTGCGCGGTTAAAGCCGGGGAATTTGGGATTGCGGTCACCGACCATGGCAAGGATTTCCCCGTTGCCGGGATTGGTGACGACCACGGCGCCTTGCAACGCGCCATCGGCGAGTGACTTGTAAGATTTCTCGAGTTTCTCGATCCCTTCTGTCAATGCGTGTTCTGCCAGCCACTGCACTTGCGGGTCGATGGTAGTGAAAACCTGCAAGCCTTCTGACAGCAGGTCCTCGTCGCGGTAATCACTTTTCAGCTGGCGATGCACGAGGTCGAGAAAGGCGGGGTAGACGCCGGGCCGGCTGCTGCTGCTGTCACCGACACTGAGCGGCTGGGCATTGGCCCAGTCGTATTCCGCACGGCTGATAATGCCCTGGTCGAGCATCACATCCAGTACCACACGACGCCGTTCCGTTGCGCGTGCCTCGTGGCGCCAGGGATCATAGTACGAAGGGCCTTTCACCATGCCGACCAGCAGTGCCATCTGGTGCAGTTTCAGTTCCGATAGCGGTTGGCGGAAAAAATACTGGCTGGCCAACCCGAAGCCGTGGATAGCGCGGCTGCCTTCCTGCCCGAGATAGACTTCGTTGAGGTAGGTTTCGAGGATGTCGTGCTTGCTGTAGTGCAATTCCAGCAACAGCGACATCCACACTTCCAGCACCTTGCGGCTCAGTGTGCGTTCGGACGAGAGATAGAAGTTTTTTACCAGCTGCTGCGTGATAGTGCTGCCGCCCTGTACCAGGCCACCAGCAGTGACGTTGGTCCACATGGCGCGCAGGATGCCGCGTATCGACAGCCCGTGGTGATCCATAAAATAGCGGTCTTCGACGGCGACCAGTCCAGCCAGCATCACGGGTGGCATCTCATCGAGTTTGATCAGCAAGCGATCTTCATGGCGGCCGGGATAGAGGCTGCCGATCAGCAGCGGTTCGAGCCGTACCAGTGATTTTTCCTTGTTGTCGGAATCAGCGATGCGCTGGATGCCTTTGTCACCAAAATCCAGGTGCAGCCATTGTGAAGGCTCGGTCTGGTCAGCAAAGGCGAAGCCACGGGTCTTGAATTCAACCGAGTTGCCGGTTTGGCGGTACTGGCCGGGTTTGGCGATGGCTTCGGCTTGCTGGTAACCCAGTACACGCAGGGCGTCAGTCAGGCCCTTGGCCGAGAAGGGCTGGTCGGGATACAGCTCCAGCGGCCGGGCGTAGACCTTCGCGGGAATTGCCCATTTGCGCCCTTCAAATTTTTCGCGCACCAGCGAATCGACATACACCGAACCGATGAACACCAGTGGAATGATAACCAGCAGGCATTTGAGTCCGAACAGCAGCAGGCTTTGCCACCATCGGCGATTGCTGTTGCGGGTCTCTCTGGAGGACTGTCTGGAACGAGTGCGTTTTGCCATCGCGCCAGTGTACGCAGGTGGTTATGACAGGCAAGGCTTTTGTCGTGGATAATGCGCGCAGCATTTATCCCTTTCACAGGAATTTTTATGACTTATCACATTTACGGCATAGGCGCGGCATTGGTCGATACAGAAATTGATGTCACCGACCACGATCTGGCGCAACTGGGTATCGACAAAGGCTTGATGACACTGGTGGATGCCGAGCGCCAGCAAGCACTGGTGGATTACCTCTCCACACACATGACGCATTCCAAGCGCGCCAGCGGTGGCAGCGCGGCCAACTCCATCATCGCGGCCAGTTATTTCGGTGCAAAAACATTTTATTCCTGCAAGGTTGGCCCCGATCAGAACGGTGAATTTTATCTTGGTGATATGCAGGCAGCCGGTGTGGCGTGCAACAAAAATGATCACGGCGATGAAGACGTCACAGGCAAATGCCTGGTGCTGGTTACGCCGGATGCAGAGCGCACGATGCTGACGCATCTCGGCATCAGCGCCACGCTGTGTCGCAAGATGCTGGATCACGATGCGATTGCACGTTCGCAATACGCTTATATCGAAGGCTATCTGGTGACATCGGATACCGGTCGTGCTGCAGCGATTGAATTGCGCGAAACCGCAGAAAAACACGGTGTAAAAACCGCGTTGTCATTGTCGGATCCCGGCATGGTGGAATTTTTTGGTGATGGCCTGCGCGAGATGCTGGGCAATGGTGTGGATCTGTTGTTTTGCAACGAACACGAAGCGCAAGGTTTTACATCAACCGATAACACGCAGGCTGCCGCAGAAAAACTCAAGCACTACGCCAAAACATTTGCGATAACCTGTGGGCCACGCGGCGCGCTGGTGTTTGATGGCAGCGAATTGCACATCATCGAACCGCATGCAGTGAAAGCCGTGGATACCAACGGCGCAGGCGATATGTTTGCCGGCGCATTTTTGTATGCCATCACCCACGGATATTCGTATCGCGATGCGGGCCGTCTTGCCAGTCGTGCGTCAGCGGAAGTTGTGAAAAATTACGGCCCGCGCTTGCCGGCAGAAAAGCACGCGGCCATTCACAAGGAAGTGTTTGGTTGATGGAAATAACCCTCTCCCGTTACGGGGAGAGGGTGGCGCGACAGCGCCGGGAGAGGGATGTTGAAGAGGCGGGCTCGTTACGCCTGCTGGCTGAGCGGAGTCGAAGCCTGCGCCATCCGTTGCTGCACTGCTTGCACCATCGCTGCGCTGCTTAAACCACAGGCATCCAGCAAATCACTGTGTTTACCGTGATTCATGAACATATCTGGCAGGCCGAGATTCAGTACCGGTGTCTTGATGCCATGGGCAAGCAAGCATTCGTTTACTGCCGAACCCGCGCCGCCTTGCAGGGTGTTTTCTTCCACGGTGACGAGCAAATCGTGTTGCTGGGCGAGTTGCAGGATCAGTTGTTCATCAATCGGTTTTACAAAGCGCATATCGGCGACAGTCGCATTGAACGATTCTGCAGCACCGAGTACCCGTTGTAACAGCGCACCGAAATTCAGGAATGCCACGCGTTTGCCGTCGCGTTTCTCGCTTTTGAAAACAACGCGTCCTTTACCGACAGGCAGTGTTGTCATGTCGCGTGCCACAACAGCATTTGGCCCCGTGCCGCGCGGATAGCGCACTGCGGCTGGTCCCTTGTGGCGATAGCCGGTGTAGAGCAACTGGCGACATTCGTTTTCATCGGATGGCGCCATCACAATCATGTTGGGAATACAGCGCAGGAAGCTGATGTCAAAACTGCCGGCGTGGGTGGCACCGTCTTCACCGACCAGACCGGCGCGATCAATCGCAAACAGCACGTCGAGGTTTTGCAGTGCCACATCGTGGATCAACTGGTCATACGCGCGTTGCAGGAAGGTGGAATAAATCGCGACCACCGGTTTCATGCCATCGCAGGCGAGGCCGGCGGCAAGCGTAACTGCATGCTGTTCTGCAATCGCGACATCGTGGAAGCGCTCGGGAAATTTCTGGCTGAAGGCCACCATGCCGGAGCCTTCGCTCATCGCCGGTGTGATGCCGACCAGCAGGGGGTCATCGGTGGCCATGTCGCATAGCCAGTCGCCAAAAATATCCTGGTATTTTTTCGCTTTCGGTTTGTCGTTAACGACTTGTACTTTCGGTTTGGCCTCGATTTTTGACAGGGCGTGATAGCCGATCGGATCTGCTTCTGCCGGTGCAAAACCTTTGCCCTTGGTGGTGATGACATGCAGCATTTGCGGGCCGGGCAAATCACGCAGGTTGCGCAGTGCATGCACGAGATCGTGCAGGTTGTGACCATCGATGGGCCCGATGTAATTGAAGCCCAACTCTTCAAACAGCGTGCCGGGTGCCACCATGCCCTTCATGTGTTCTTCCGTGCGTTGTGCCAGTGCAAACGCAGGCGGGATTTTGGATAACACTTTCTTGCCGCCGCTGCGCACGCTGGTGTACAGCTTGCTTGACCAGATCTTGGCGAAATAGGTGGCCAGGCCACCGACAGGATGCGAAATCGACATGTTGTTGTCGTTCAGCACCACCAGCATGTTGGTGCCGGCGTGTCCTGCATGGTTCAGTGCTTCAAAGGCCATGCCGGCGGTCATGGCGCCGTCGCCAATCACGGCCACGGCCTTGCGCTTCAGGCCTTGTGCTTTCGCAGCCAGCGCCATGCCGAGTGCGGCAGAAATCGACGTGCTGGAATGACCTACCCCGAAGGTGTCATAGACGCTCTCACTGCGTTTCGGGAAGCCGGACAGTCCATTTTCCTGACGTATCGACAGCAGGTTATCGCGGCGACCGGTCAGGATCTTGTGGGGATAGGTCTGGTGGCCAACGTCCCACACCAGCCGGTCTTCCGGAGTCTGGTAAACGTAGTGCAGGGCAATCGTCAGCTCGATCACGCCGAGGCCGGCACCAAAATGCCCGCCGGTCTGGCCGACACTGTAGAGCAGGTATTCACGCAACTGGTTGGCAAGTTCCGGCAGCTGGTCTTCCTGCAAGTCGCGCAAGTGTGCCGGGCTTGCTACCGCATCCAGCAAGGGTGTGTGCGGACGCTCGGTCGGGATTTCATGGAACATCACTGGCTGGTGTGTCGCGGGCATGGGTAGCAGATCCTTGTAGAGCGTTAATTCTAGCGGAACGGTGTGGATGTGTCGCCTTCGGGTTGGTCGTCGCTTGAATCTGTAACTCTTGACGCAGGTCATCGCCACCCGTCGTGACTTCGCTACCATTTGCCAAGGTTCAGGATTGGCGGCAGACATGGCGAGTACATTACCCAGCGCAGGCTTTGTGACAACGGCTTTGCACGAATGTGCGATGCTGCAGAAGTATGATGTCAGTGGTCCCCGTTATACGAGCTACCCGACCGCAGCACAGTTTTCTGCGGGTTTTGATGGCAGTGATTTTCTCAATGCGCTTTACAGTGACGTCGAGAATATTTCCCCGTTGTCGTTGTACATCCATTTACCTTTTTGCGAAAACATCTGCTATTACTGCGCTTGTAACAAAGTAGTGACACGCGATCGCACCGTCGTGCGCAAATATCTTGATCACCTGCACCGTGAAATGGCGTTGTTGCATTTGCAACTGAAATTGCATCACCGGCCTGTTACGCAGCTGCACTGGGGCGGCGGTACGCCGACGTTTCTGGATGCGGCAGAAATGACCGAGCTGATGCACATGACGGCACAGCATTTCAACCTGACGCGTGATCCGCATCGCGACTACGCCATCGAGATTGATCCGCGCACGGTTGACCGCGAAAAAATCGATTTGTTGCGTGGCCTCGGTTTCAATCGCATCAGTCTGGGTATCCAGGATTTTGATGTGGACGTGCAGCATGCGATCAACCGTATCCAGACAGCAGAACAGATAAGTTATCTGGTTGATTACATTCGTGAGCGCTCTTTCCATTCGCTGAATTTTGACCTGATTTATGGCTTGCCCAAGCAAGATGAAGAATCCTTGTCCAGAACGCTGGATACAGTAATTGCCTTGTCACCTGACCGTATCAGTTATTACAACTATGCGCATTTACCCGAGCGTTTTTTGCCGCAACGCGCGATTGACCGGCTCACTTTGCCCACGGCGGACCAGAAAATAAACATGCTCGCCCTGATCACAGGCAAGCTCAAGGCGGCTGGTTATATCTACATCGGCATGGATCATTTTGTGAAACCGGATGACAGTCTGGCCGTTGCGCAACGGGAAGGGCATCTGGCGCGTAATTTCCAGGGTTACACCATCGCCAAGGCACAGGACCTGATCGGCCTCGGCGTTTCATCCATCAGCAGTTTTGATCGTGTCTACGCCCAGAATGTGACAGATCTGGAGGCGTACTACGCCGCGCTTGATGAGAACCATCTCGCGATTGCCAAGGGTGTGGTGCTGACCGATGAGGATGTGTTGCGCCGTGCCATCATCCAGGAAATCCTGTGCGCACGCGGCCTGGATATTGCGGCGCTGGAATATCGGTACGGCATTGATTTCTTTGCCCACTTTGCCGAAGCGGTGGAGACACTGCACGACATGGAGGCCGACGGCCTGTTGAAGGTGACGGAGAAAGCTGTCGTGATTCATGAAAGCGGCTACCCGTTCCTGCGCAATATCTGCATGGTGTTTGACGAGTACGTCAACAGCCATTTGCAGGGCCAGAAAATCCGCTATTCAAAAACCCTATAAAAATACTGTGTCTTTTGCCGGATTCCACAAAGTGCCATGGAAAGTGCTATGGAAAGCCTTGTGCATCCGCTAATATTGGGAAGTAAGTTTTCTCGGGATATTTCGCATGAGTTGTGCTGAAGCCAAACGTTGTCATACCAATCCACTGGTGAATTGCGGTGATTGCCGTCTCGGGGCACTCTGTCTTCCCATTGCGCTCAAGACGGACGAGATCAACCAGCTGGACGAGATTGTCAAACGTGGACGTCCCTTCAACAAGGGTGAGCACCTCTATCGACAGGCCGATCCGTTCCATGCGGTCTACGCTGTGCGTTCCGGCAGCTTCAAGGCGTATGCCACGGCAGATGATGGCACGGAGCAAGTCACCGGCTTCTACCTGCCGGGTGAGATTCTCGGTATGGACGGCATCAGCAGCCTGTCGCATTGCAGTTCGGCGGTTGCGCTGGAAACCTCTTCTGTCTGTGAAATCCCGTTCAACCGCCTGGAAGAACTGAGCAGCCAGATGCCTTCATTGCAGCATCGTTTTTTCCAGATCATGGGCAAGGAAATCACCAAGGACCAGCAGATGCTCACACTGCTGGGCAAGAACTCCGCAGAGGAACGTGTTGCCGCATTACTGCTGAGCATTTCTGCGCGCAATAACCACCGTAATTTATCAGCCACGCGTTTTCGCCTGAGCATGTCGCGGGCTGAAATCGGCAATTACATGGGGCTGACCGTGGAAACCGTCAGTCGTGTGTTCAGTCGTTTGCAAAAGCAGGAAATTATCGGTGTCGAAAACCGTGAGGTTGAAATTCTCGACATGGAAAAACTGAAAGGTATTGCCAACGTCGCCTGAGTTATTCCAGGCAATCCCGATCCTGTCCCGTACACTTTCTCCCGCACCAGGCAGCCTAAGACATTCATCTTATCGCTGCCGTCCCTTGACCAGAATCAACATCACTTGCCAGTCAATCGGTTTGACTATGCCTGTCCACATCCCATTCATCCGAGGATCAAGGTATGAGTTCAGCCACCGCTACATCTGCTACGCAAAACAACACCATGGACCTGACGTACAAACAGCAGCCTGATGCGCAGAATCTCGACCATATTCCCGGTGAATACGGCATGCCCGTGCTTGGCAAGACGTTCGAGATTCTTGCTGACATGCAGAAAATGGTAATGGATCACTACGTGCGTTTTGGTGAAGTGTCGCGCATCAATATCGGCGGCCAGCGCGGCTTGCTGGTGATGGGGCCGGAAAATCTCAAGCAGGTGTACCTTGATCCTGACCGCAATTTCTCCACCGAGATGGGATATGCCGAGCGTCTCGGTCGTTTCTACAAAGGTGGCTTGTTGTTGCGTGATTTCGATGAGCATCGCGCACAGCGCCGTATTTTCCAGTCAGCGTTCAAGAACCAGGCCATGAAAGGTTATGTGGATGTCATGAATCCACAGTTCAGGAAATTTATTGCCGAGCTCAATCCTGTCGGCTTCCACTTCTTTCCGTTTATCAAGGAGTCATTGCTGAAGGCTGTGGCAAAAGTGTTCATTGACCTGGATGACATCAGCGCCGATGCAGACAAGCTGAACACAGCATTTCTCGATATCAATGATGCCTTGACGGCCATAGTGCGCAAGGATATCGGCTTGCCCTGGTTGAAGTATCACAAGGGCATGCAAGGCCTGAAAGTTATCCATGATTTTGTAAAACGCCTGATTGTGCAGAAGCGTGCAAGTGATGGCCATGACATGTTGTCCTTCATGTGCAAGGAAAAAACCGAGAGTGGCAGCCTGTTTTCGGACGAGGATATCGTGCAACACGTCAGCTTCCTGTTGTTCGGTGCGCATGACACCACGACCAGTGCGCTGACGCACATTATCTACCGTCTGGCGGTACATCCCGAGTGGCAGGAAAAGCTGCGGGAAGAGTGCAAGGCCGTCGGCAAGGAATTCCTGGAGTATGAAGACATCGAGAAGATGACGCACATGGATAACGTGTTCCATGAAGTGTTGCGACTGCATCCATCGGTGCAGCTGATGACACGCCGCACCGTGCGCGCCTGCGAGATCGGTGGCTATCGCGTGCCGGCGAATACCATGATCTATATCCCGACGTTCTTTAATCACAAAATGGACAAGTACTGGACGCATCCGGAGAAATTTGATCCCGATCGTTTCAGTGCAGCGCGTGCAGAGCAGAAAGGGCATCCGTTCCTGTATATTCCGTTTGGTGGTGGTCCGCACAAATGTATCGGTATGCACTTTGCCAATATGCAGGCCAAATTGTTCCTGCACCAGTTCCTGCTCAAATACCGTTTCCGCACGCCGGAAAACTACTATCCGAAAATGGTGTACGTGCCATTGCCAAAACCGATGGACGATGTGCCACTCATTCTCGAAAGAATCTGAGTATCCGGAGTATAAAAAACCCGCTGCAAGGCGGGTTTTTTATGTCGGATAACAATGGAATCGTGTTAGTGGTACAGGTCGTCAAGTTGTTTGGCGGACGACGGGGATTGCGTGATTTGCTGTTGGCTGTATTGCTGTAGTGCCTTTATCCACTGTTCAGGATTGGCAGGTGCCGGGCCATTGCCGTAGAGATGGCGTTCCAGTGCCAACAGTTGTGCAGCGAGTCCGGCGTTGTCTATGCGCCGGGCGATGTCTGAAATACTGACAGATGTTTCGGCTGGCCATTGTTGGTGTGCCCAGTTCAGGATTTCCCGCTGCAGGGATTTCATGTCGCCGCTTGCAGCAGCAGACGACAGCGCATTGTGTGC
>DAOMGE010000027.1:14988-38190 GCA_035430165.1 Pseudomonadales bacterium
GGTTTGTATTCCGCGAAGAATTTTCATCCGCTATCGCGGGCTTGCGTTTCTGTTTCCACATCCACGCCATACTTGCCAGCCACAGCAACAGGAATCCTGCGGCGGCGGCTTGCCACACGCGCAGCGAAGGTGTGGTGCTACTTGCGCTGGCTGCAGCGGCTGCCGGTGTTGTTTGCGCAGTGGTTGCCGTGGCGTCGGGCGCGGTCGTCGTTGCAGCGGGCGGCGTGTTTGTCGTTGCTGTTGCCTGGCCGGCTGTGTTGCCTGCAGCAGGTAGAACGGTAATGGTACTTGCAGGCAGCACTGCCTCTTCCCAATGCGACGTACGGGTGTTGAACCACGGAATACGGATTTCCGGCAAGTCAAAACTGCCGCTGTGGCTGGCAATCATGGCGACATGTTCTGTCCGTGTGCCGACGATGCCGCCGTCTTTCGCATCCACTTCGTTTTGTAATTCTGGCTGGTCGTTATAACTGCGGAAATTTTCCACGTTGATTTCAATCGGCGGCAATTGCTCGGCGCTGATACCTTTCGCGCGAATCCTGATAATGCGTGTAAAAGCCGTACCGGCGGTTGCCTGTCTGTTGGCATCAAGACCGGCAAATTCCTGTGTGATTGTCACGTCGTGCGCAGGAATCCAGTATTTGTCTGCGTTTTTTTCAGCAGGCACCACATGCAATTGCTGCGGTTGGGTAGAGACTTCCATGGCAGTAGCTGTCGGTGCAACCATGCCCAGTCCAAAACGTTGCAAAGTGGTGGTGGTGATCTGGATATTCTGCGACGGAATGGTGATGTCGCCGCTGCGTTGTGGAAAAAATGCGTAACGCTGTTCGATGACATTCTCGACACTGCCATTTGCCCCCGCGCGCTGGTACTGGCGAAAGCCGAGGTTTTGCGTCAGCACATTTTCGATTTGTGGTGGCTGTAATTGCGGGTCAGAAAGAGGAACATGTGAAACGACGCGCCACGTGACAATTGCCTGTTCCTGTACATGCACACTGCTGCGATCTATTTCGGTTTCGGTGCGTATGGATTCGTCACCATTCAGGCTGGGCGGTGTGGGTGCGTTTCGCACCTCGATGTCGATGGGCGCACTTGTATCACCATTGACGGTAAATGCGGGGATGCGTAAATGCCCCCCGGCCCGGGCCAGGATTTCGTAGCTCCAGATCGTGCTGCGGGATGCGTGTCCGTTAATCACCTGAAAATTGGTGCTGGTGCTGCTGCCGAGTACTGTAAATTGCTGTTGCAGTGGTCTGATATTCGGCTCATCACCACCGGTGTCGCCATCGTATTGCAGGGTCAGGATGAATTTTTCATTCACTGCCGGGTTTGGTGTATCAATACTGCTGGTCAGTGTGCCGGCGCAAAGATCGCAAGCCATAAAAATGCCAGCCAATAAAACCAGAAACACTTTTTTCACCAGCGTGTCTCCTTTCCGGTTGAAGCAGGGTTGTTCCTGCGATCGCGCAGGTCTTGTTGCTGTTGAATCTTGTAGTAATAATCAAATTTGTTGCGCAGCAAGCCGCCCGGGTCATCCGGTACACGTCGTAACCATTGCCTGGCAGCATCCTGTTTTTCCTGCTCGGCGGGATCCTTGCTGTCAGCCTGGTTACTGGCTTGCTGGTCTTGCTTGTCGTCTGATGCTTTTGTTGGCTCGGCAGCTTGCTGTGCTTCAGCTTTTTGCTGTTCATCATCCTGTTTTTTGTGATCATCCGGCTGCTTGCCATCCTGGTTTTTTACGTCCTGCGGTTCGCCGGATTTTTGCTCGTCCGGATTTTTGGCGCTGTCATCCTGTGGATTACCTGGCGGATTGTCCTTTTGCTGTGAGTCTTGTTGTTGTGAGTCTTGTTGTTGTGACGCTTGTTGCTGCGAGTCCTGTTGCTGTTTGTCAGAATCCTGTGACTGCTGCTGATCCTGCTGCTGGTTTTGCTGGTCTTTTTGCTCGCCGTTTTTATCCTGCTGGTTTTTCTGGTTCTTGTCCTGTTGGTTTTGCTGGTTTTTCTGCTCTTCCAGCAGTTTTTTCACCAGCTGTTTGTTGGTTTCGGCATCGGCAAGTGACGGATTTCTTTTCAGGGCTTCGTCGTATTCTTTTATGGCGCCATTGAAATCCAGCGTGTGTGCCAGTGCATTGCCCCTGTTGTAGTGGGCGGCGGCAGAGTCACTGGCTGAAAAATGTTTTGCTGCCTCCGCGTGTTGCTGGTTCTGGTATTCGGCATAGGCTTTCCATTCCGGATTCCGGAATTTTTCAGCAGCAGTCTTGTTGTCGCCTTTTTGCAGGGCGGCAGCGGCTTGCTGGTCGGGTGTCTGCCACCAGTCTTGCCAGTGCAGGTCTGGCAGGTTCAGTCCGCTCAGGTCCAGTGCATGGCTGTCGGGTGTGGCGGTGAGAAACATCAGGGGCAACAGGCAGGCGATCACGCCGCGACGGAAAGACACTAGCGCCAGCAGCAGACAGGGCAGTACCAGCCAGTAGCCGGCGTCATGCCAGTTTTCTATGGTGTGGTTTGCGTCACGTTGGCTACCATTACCCATTTGCGACAACCAGGCCGGAGGCGCAAGCAGTGTGGCAATGTCGCTGTCATCACTGCTCAGGTTGTGATACTGGCCACCATTTTCTGTGGCGAGTTGCTGCAGCAAATCGGGCGAGAAGGGAAACAGGCGGATACGGCCGGTTTCGTCTTTTACAAAATTGCCGCTATCGGTGGGAATGGGACCGCCCTGTGTGGTGCCAACGCCAATCACGTGCAATTCAATGGATTTGCCGCGCAACTGTTTGTGAATGGAGGCGAGTGCTTCTGCTTCGATACCATCGCTGACCAGCAACAGACGTCCACGTGTGAAGTGTGAGTTTTCCAGCAGTTTTATCGCTTCCTGTACGGCATCTTCCACCTGGCTGCCGAGATTGGGCATGATGCCCGGCTCCAGTGTGGTGACCAGCGCCGCGACCGTATTGGTGTCATCAGACAGCGGTGCCACCACATGCGCACTGCCGGAATACGCGATGAGACCTGTGTACCCTTCCTTGCGTTGCCGTAGCAAATCGAGAATCTTGTAATGCGCAGCTTGCAAGCGTGTCGGCGCGACATCTTTCACCAGCATCGACGGTGACAGGTCGAGCAAAACCACCACTGCGTCAGCTTGCTTCAGGGCATTCTGGTTGCTCTTTTCAAAGCAGGGGCCGCTGAGTGCCAGTGTCGCCAGCATCCATCCCGTGAGCAATAAATCCAGCGGCCAGCGTCGTTGCGGCGCGATGGAGCGTGTGTCCAGGAGTGCGTCGAGCAATGCCGGGTCGATGGCCTCTACCCAGCGTGAATGGCGCAGTTGGTGTTTCAGGTGGAGGACAAAAAGCAGTACAGCCGGTACCAGTGCCAGCAGCCACCAAGGTCGTAGCAGATGAAAATCGTGGAGGCTCATGTGTATTTCACCCTGCGCAACCGGTTTACCCATGGCGACAGCAGAGGCAAGCCGGCCATGAGCATGCTGAGCAACAACGCGATGCCCAATGGCATGTAAAACCATTCCGTGACAGGGCGCAGCGTTTCCTCGTTGCCGGCGCTCGGTTCCAGTTTGTCGAGAATTTTATAAATCTCCTGCAATTGCTCGGTATTGCGCGCACGGAAATAACCGCCACCCGTATTCTGCGCAATGGCAGTCAGTGTTTTTTCGTCGAGGTCTGCTGAAGGGTTTACACG
Source organism: Pseudomonadales bacterium (assembly GCA_035430165.1). Taxonomy (GTDB): domain Bacteria; phylum Pseudomonadota; class Gammaproteobacteria; order Pseudomonadales; family UBA7239; genus UBA7239. The sequence continues at coordinate 18,678 of DAOMGE010000027.1, forward strand.
CATGCGCATGCCAAAAAATCCGCGCTGTTCCATGACATCGGCACCAATGCCGACGGTGTAGATTTTGATGCCGAATGTGGCAGCCAGTTCCGCACCTTGTAGCGGTGAAATACTGCCGGCGGTATTGGCACCGTCGGTCAGCAAGATAATGACGCGACTTTGCTGGCTGCGATCCTGCAGCCGTTTGACCGAGAGGGCGATGGCGTCACCGATGGAAGTTTTTTCGCCGGCAAAACCGATCTGGGTTTCTTCCAGTTGTTTCGCCAGTGTGTTGCGATCAAAGGTGAGTGGTGTCTGTAGATAGGCGCGTGTGCCGAACAACACAAGGCCGACGCGATCGCCGCTGCGTTTGCGCACAAAATCACCGACTACCTGTTTCACGACATCCACACGCTGCGCCGGTTCGCCGTTGATTTTCATATCGGGCGTTTCCATGCTGCCGGAAATATCCACGAGCAACAGCAGGTCGCGACCTGACGTGGGAATACCGAGCGGTTCGCCTTGCCACTGTGGCCTTGCTGCAGCAAGCACCAGCAAGCACCAGAGCAGCCACAACCACACGGGGGCTTTTTCATGTGCTGTCCGGGTTGTGACATGATCGCCGCGCGCGTCGAGCAAGGTGTCGAGTGGCGGGAAATACAGTGCAGCCTGTTGCTCGATGTCAGTCGCGCGCAGCCAGCGGCGCACCAGCCAGGGTAACGGCATCAGCAACAATAACCACGGCCATTGCAGCATGAAATGGCTGTCGGGCATGCTGAAAAACCGGGTGAGTGTATCCAGCATGTCAGCTTTCCACCGGCGGCAAAGTAACCACCCAGGCTGCAATTTCTGCCAGCACGACTTGCAGTGCAGCGGGTGAGGGTGCGTGCTGGCTGTACAGGCTTTGCATCAGCAATTGCACGCTGGAATCATCGACAATTTTTTCAGCGCTGTTTTTTGCAGCACCTTTCTTGCGTGGATTGTGTTTTGCAAAAATCGCTTCCCATGTCAGCGTCGCCGTGTGTTCGCGGCCCCAGGCGCAAAGGGTGGCACGGCGCAAAACCATCGCTGCATCGTGCAGTTTTTTCATGGTGTCGCTGTCAGCATCATTCTGGATCATGGCCAGCAGCGACAGGGCTTCGCGTTGGTAACGCGTCTGCCTGTGCCATCGCCAGCGCCGGAAACCCCATACCGCGGCAGCAATGAGACAAGCCAGCAGTATTGCGCCAAGCACCCACCAGCCCGGCGCCGGTGGCCACGCGCGGATGGCATCAGGTTCAATCAGTGGTTTCAATTGTGCCAGTGCGCCCGGTGTCGGCGTGGCATTGCCAAGGTTGCCATTGAACGGTGCGGTAGATATCACAGGATTGTTAGCGGGCATTGGCAGACGCTCCTGACGGCAGGAAAAACTGGCGCAAGGTGGTAAACAGCGGTTGTTGTGTCTGCAATGCCAGCAGTGGCATTTTCAGTGTACGGAAATCCTGTTCCAGCTGTTGCTGGTGTTGCAGTTGCCTGTTGCGAAAACGCTCCAGTAACAGCAGGTTTTGTGTGTCGATCATGGCGTTGCGCAAACCGCTGCGCAAACGCACCGGTCCGACAGCGGGTAGTTGTTGCTCCATGGCGTCGCCAACCTGCACAGCAAAGCACTGGCTGTGGCGTACGACCGGATACAGGTTTTGTGCGCAGCGAGTTTGCCAGTCGTGGAAGTCGCTGAGAAAAATAATGCAGCTGCCGGGTTTGGCGACGGCGCGTACCTGTTGTGTGATGTGTTCCAGTGTCGGTGCAGGTTCTGCCGGTGCCTGGCTGTTTCCGCGTTGCGATTGCCTGTGGTTGATGTCGAGTATCTGCCGGAACAATTGCAATACCGTGTGACGGCTGCGACGCGGTTTGATATCGATGATGCCATCGTCACTCACCAGCACAGCGCCGATACGATCGCCGGATTCCAGTGTTGCCCAGGCCAGCAGGGCGGCGGCGTGGGCAGCGAGTACGGATTTGAAACAGCGGCGCGAACCGAAAAACATCGCACTGCGCAAATCAATGACGAGCAATACCGGGCGTTCTTTTTCTTCGCGAAAAATCTTGGTGTGGGGTTTACCGGTACGCGCTGTGACACGCCAGTCAATCGCGCGTACATCATCGCCGGCCTGGTACAGGCGCACTTCATCAAAATCGATGCCGCGGCCGCGCAAATTCGAGCGGCGACCGCCGGTGAGTTGTGAACTGTTGCGGCGGTTTTCCAGCGGGATGTGTTGCGCAGCCAGACGCCAGCGCAACAGGTCTGCCAACACAATGCTGGCGCCGCGCGGTTCAAGGGTATCCAGCGTCTGGTTACTCATCAGACATCAAACCGATGGTGTATTCAAACGAAAGGTACAAGTGCAAGCAGGCGAGCAATCAGGCTGTCGACACTGTGGCCTTCCGCCTCGGCTTCAAAACTCGGAATGATGCGATGGCGCAATACATCCGGCGCAAGATGCATGACGTCGTCCGGTGAAACAAAATCGCGACCCGACAACCAGGCGCGTGCGCGTGCGCAGCGATCCAGGGCGATGGTAGCGCGCGGACTGCCGCCGAATTCAATCAGGCGCTCCAGTGATTTGTCGTAACGGCCCGGTGCGCGCGTCGCCAGCACCAGTTGCACCAGATATTCCTCCACGCTTTCTGACATATGGATATTCAGCACCGCTTCACGCGCGGCCAATAAATCTGTTTCAGAAAGTTTTGCCGGAATCGACACCGTGCTTTGTGCATGGGCTTCATGGCGTGCCAGTTGCAGGATGGCTTTTTCGGTAGAGGCATCCGGATAATTGACGTTGACGTGCATGAGAAAGCGATCCAGCTGCGCTTCCGGCAACGGGTAGGTACCTTCCTGCTCAATCGGGTTTTGTGTCGCCATCACCAGAAAAACTTTCGGCAGCGGATAGGTTTTGTTGCCGACACTGACTTGCCGCTCCGCCATCGCTTCCAGCAGTGCAGCCTGCACTTTGGCGGGAGCGCGGTTGATTTCATCAGCGAGCACAAGGTTGTGGAAAATCGGGCCGGAGCGGAATTCAAAGCGTGCTTCTTCCGGGCGATAGATGTCGGTACCGGTGATGTCGGAAGGCAACAGGTCAGGCGTGAACTGGATACGCTGGAAACTGCCGCACAACACATCGGACAGTTCGCGAATGGCTTTGGTTTTTGCCAGTCCCGGTGCGCCTTCCACCAGCAAGTGGCCGTCGGCGAGCAGGGCAATCAACAAACGCTCCACCAGCTGTGACTGACCGAGGATGCGTGTTTCCAGCCATTGGCGGCGTTCCAGAAATTGGTCTTGCAAGCTCATTGCGTTGTTCCCCTGAAAAGTTGCTGCATCTTAGCGGTCTGGTCTGCCAGCCGCTAGCGATTTGCTGTGCACTGGAAGACAGTGAAGTGGCGCATGAGTTCCCTCATGGCGCCATGATCAATCAAGCGGTACAACACTTACCGAGATGTCACTGAAGCTGCCGCCACTGCTATCACCCTGCGAGGTGTAGCCGTTGCGTGATTCACTGCTTTGCGACGAGATACTGCCGAGACTGATCCACTCGCCGATATTGCCGCTGGTGGATGTGTGCAATTGTTGTGTGTCGATCACGCCGCGTCTTGTGTTGGAAAATTTGTCATTGCTGGTGGAAATTTCGAGTTGCACACGGTCGCCGATAATTCTCGCGGTGACATAGACGCCGCGTTCGGCATTGGCAAAGGTAGTGCTGCGATTGCCGTAGGCATCACGGCTGTTGTAGGCGGCGCTCTGGCCAGTGCTGATGAAGGCAGGGTAGCCCTCTACCGCACGAATCTGTTGCGCACTTTGCGATGAACTTTGTCGCACTTCCCTGTTGGTTTGCACGCGGACACCGTTGCCTTGTACCACCAGTCCGCCTTGCGAACCGCGTGTGCTGGTCATACGGCCATTGCTGCCAAGATACACCTGGCCGCTGCGGATACCGCCGCTCACTCCACTGTTATCGCTGCTGCTGTCGCCTTGTGAATTGTTGCGCACGCTGATCAACAGGTTGCGTGACGGCTGGTCGAGCGCGGGCAACAGTTTTTCAATTTGTGCTTGCGTGGCGGGTGAAGCGTTCACCACCAGCTGGTTGTTGTATTCATTGATGCTTTCACCGGGTTGCATCAGTGCATTGAGTGTCGGCAGCAGTGTTGCGCCGGTCTGGTGATGCAGCGGGTAAAGTTTTACATCCTTGTCATCGGCTTGTACCGTAAGCGCCACCAGCAGGCAGAAGACCAGGCTGGTGATACGTGCAGGTGCAGTGCAGTTAACCATTGCGTTTCTCCTTGCGGGCAGGCAGGATCACAGTTTACTTGACGTTTGGTCTGGATGGAGGATTCGCGTGGATAACTTCGGCAATGGCAGTAAAGGCATCATTGCAGCAGCAACGGGATTGGTGCTGGTACTGGTGGGTTTCTCGTCCTGGTATACGGTTGACCAGGGTGAGCGGGCGGTGATCTTGCGCAATGGTGCAGTGGTGGGTGAAGCTGAACCGGGTTTGCATTTCAAGGTGCCCGTGATTGATCGCGCCGTCTATATTTCTGTGCAAAGCCACAAGGTTGAATTTGAACGGATGGCCGCTTACTCGAAAGACCAACAACCAGCAGAAATAAAACTGTCGGTGAATTTCCATGCGGCACCGTCACAGGCGCGTGATATTTATGCGACGTATGGGTCGCTGGAAGGCATGGTCGATCGTGTGTTGCGCCCTAACGTCAACAAAGCGTCGAAAGAGGTTTTCGGTCAGTACACTGCCGTTTCTGCCATCCAGGAGCGTGCAAAATTCGGCACAGATGTTTATCAGGCAATTTCCAATGCAGTCGGTGACAAGTTGGCTATTGATGCCGTGCAAATCGAAAATGTGGATTTCTCGAATGCTTACGAACAGAGTATCGAGCAGCGCATGCTGGCTGAAGTGGAAGTGCAGAAAGTAAAACAGAACTGGGAAAAGGAAAAAGTATCAGCCGATATCACGCGCACCAAGGCACAGGCTGAGGCCGACGCCAAACTGGCACAGGCGACGGCAGAGGCAAAAGCCATCGAGATGAAAGGTGCGGCAGAAGCCACAGCTATCCAGTCAAAAGGTGCCGCCCTGCGGGATAATCCCGGTCTGGTCAGTCTGATCCAGGCAGAAAAATGGGATGGAAAATTGCCGACAACGATGGTGCCGAACACGACAGTGCCGTTTTTGAACGTCAAATAAATTCAGAATTTTTCATAATCAGGCAAATAACGCCATTGTCCGGATTGCAGGTTGCCCATCGGCCTGCGTCCGATCCGGATACGTTTCATGTTCACCACACCCAGGCCCACACTGCTGCACATGTGGGCAATCTGGCCGGGTTTCGGTTCTTTTACGGCAACGCGTAAACGCGTTTCGTTCTGCCAGCTGACCTTGATCGCAGGCAGTGGCTTGCCTTCAAAACTGAGGCCATGGTTCAGCAAGGCGAGTCCGTTTCTGGCGATCGTGCCACTGACTTCGACAATAAATTCCTGCTCCATCTTGCACGCGTCTTCCGTCAGTTTGCGAATGATGCGGGGATCCTGGCTGTAAACCTGCAAACCGCACGCTGCAGTTTCCAGCGGCAGCACGGCCTGCAAGCGCAAGAAGTGTTTTTTCAGGATACGGTTATGCGAAACATCGTCTGTGGCGTGCGAGTCGGCATGGATCAGTTCGCGCGCGGGTTTGCTGCCTTCGCCGGCATCGTAGCCAGCGGGTTTGTGCAGCAGGATGGTGACCGGCGCAACCGGTTCGGCCGTCGTGTCCGGGTGCAGTGTGATTTCCTGGTCCAGCACCTTGAATTGCGGTTCTTCCACGACGACGCCATCCACCATCACCCAACCGCCTTCGATGGCCAGTTCGGCTTCACGGCGCGAGCATTCAAACAGCTCGGTCAACCGTTTTGACAGGCGTACAGGTTCAGGCATGGTGCTGGCGCCGTAAAAAAATGCGTCTCACACAGTCAGCCTGCGCAAATCCGCATCTTCATAGGCGCTGCTCCACATCAGGTCGAATTGTTCGCGCAACGGTTTTACCCGGCTGCGGTAATCGGTGTAGCCAATGCCGAGGATAATGTCCGGATCAGGACGAAACAGCATGCCGCCGTCGTCGGCCAACAGGTAGGACGGTTGTTTGCCGGATACGGCGGTCAGTTTGCGGATATGTATTTTTTCCGACGCACGGTGGCTGGCACGCAACAGGCGATGCCCGTTTTCCAGCAATGCACGCGTGTCGCGCACGATGATACGGATCTCGCTGTAGCGGCTGCGCTGCGCCAGATTCATCACGGCGTCCACAAAATCTTCATGGTCGTACAGCCAGGCTTCCAGGTCTTCACTGTAGATCGCCAGATTGCGTTGCGTGTTGTTCACCAGCTGCAGGCTGAAGTTGCGGAAATCGTGCATGTGTTCCAGTCGCACCAGCTCGGAACCGAGTTGTTGCCGGGTGCGATCCGGTGGCAGCATCAGTCGCCATGCGTCGCGGTATTTTTCAAAACCGAGTGCTTGCAGTTGCCCGAGATGACCGAAAGCCGTGTCGGCCGTGAGGCTGGATATATCGTGGCGTGGTGATTCGAGCACGGCAAAACGCAACAGCGCGGCAATGACATCATCGTGCGGGTTTGCGGTGCAGCCGATAACGGAGAGCTGTCCATCCGCATTGATACGCAAATAACCGACACGCCGGTCATTGAGGGAAGCAAAGCAGTGCAGGGCGGCAGCGTCAGTGGGTTGCTGGTTTTGCAGGGATGCCTGCTGCGCCGCTGACAGGAATGTTTGTCGATCAGCCAGGTCAGCGGCTGTGATTTCTGTGCCGTGCAGTGCGGAAACGGAAACGGGTGTGAAGTCGATCATCGTCGCTTTCCTGCGCTCAGGGTTTTGCGGTGGTGCTGGCATCAGTGGATGGTGGTTGTGTATCGGGGGTGTGTGCCGGAGGGTTCAGCACACTGTGCAGCACATGGTCGCCTTCAAAGTAAACGGTGAAGTTCGCGTAGCGCCAGCTGCTGATCGGTGGTTTGCCAACGGCAGCTTTCTTGTCGAGGGGCTGGCCGAATTGTGCGGCAACCGAGGCCTGCGAGCTGCCACGCTCTGGGCGTGCGGTGGTGCTGTCCTTGCCCTGCTGGCCGACCGGGATGGTGATGACGTCGGCTGCGGCTGTGGTGACCGTCGTGGTGGCGACAGCAGTGAGCAATAATCCCGCACACACAGTGGTGCTGAATCTGGCAACGGTACGTTTGGTGGTCATGCGTGCATCCCTCCCGGACAATTCGCTGTCCGATCATAGCATGCAGCCCCGTATTGCCAATGTGGACTGGATCAATGTGTGCGGGTTTGCTGATAAAATGAACGTTCCCGAGTTTACGAGAGTGCCGCTGTGGAAATCGCCTGCCTGGATCTTGAAGGTGTACTGGTTCCGGAAATCTGGATCGCTTTTGCCGATCACACCGGTATCAAGGAATTGCGCGCCACCACGCGCGACATTCCGGATTACGACGTGCTGATGCAGCAGCGTTTGCGACTGCTCGACAAGCATGGCTATGGCCTGCCACAAATCCAGGAAGTGATTGCCCAGCTGCAACCATTGCCCGGTGCGCGCGAATTTGTCGACTGGTTGCGCGAGCGTTTCCAGGTGGTGATTATTTCCGACACGTTCTACCAGTTCGCCCAGCCCCTGATGCGCCAGCTGGGCCATCCGATGCTGTTCTGTCACAACCTGGAAGTCGATGACAAGGGTCATGTGGTGGATTACCACATTCGTCAGCGTGATCCGAAACGCCAGACGATTGTTGCATTGAAGTCGCTCTATTACCGCACGATTGCGGCTGGCGATTCCTATAACGATACCGGTATGTTGGCAGAAGCCGATGCGGGTATTCTGTTTCATGCACCAGATAACGTGATTCGCGAATTTCCGCAGTTTCCGGCTGTGCACAGTTACGATGACCTGAAAAAAGAATTTCTCAAGGCGAGCAAGCGGAGCCTGAGTCTCTAGATGTCAGCGGGCAAGCAGTTGGCAGACAGCCAGGGCCGCTCGTTCCGCAATTTGCGCGTCAGTCTCACCGCTGCCTGTAATTACGCCTGTACCTATTGCGTGCCGAAAGGCAAACAATTGCATCGTGCGCGTCATGAGCTCAATGTAGATCAGTTTTTGCACGCACTGGATTACCTGATCGACATTGCCGGTATTGATAAATTGCGCATTACCGGCGGCGAGCCGCTGTTATCGCCGCAGTTTGATGATTTCTTGCGCGGTGCCATGCAGCGTCCCTTGCGCGATGTGAGCCTCACCACCAATGGCCAGCTGTTGTTGGCAAAAATGCCGGTGCTGCAGGAGGCCGGCATCAAACGTATCAATGTCAGCCTCGATACCCTGAACCCGGTCGCGTTCCAGAAAATCTGTCGCGGTGGTGATTTGCCGGTGGTGTTGGCGGGTATCGATGCGTTGCTGGCAGCGGGTATCAAGGTCAAGATCAACATGGTGCCGATGCGCAGCATGAACGAAGACCAGATTGTGCCGTTGCTGGATTACTGTCTGGCGCGCGGTATTGAATTGCGTTTCATCGAATTGATGCGCATGGGCCATTTGCAACACAGTGCAGATTATGCGCGCGAGCTGGTGCCGATGAGCCGCATACTGGCGCTGATTGCGCAGCAGTACAGTTACGTGCGCACGGCTGCCGAATTCGATGCCACGGCTGCACGCTTTGAAATTTCCGGCAAGGGATATTTCGGGATTATCGCCAACGAGTCCTTGCCATTCTGTGCAACGTGCACGCGTTTGCGTTTGTCGTCTGCCGGTTTTTTACACGGCTGCCTGAGCAATTCACAACGGCATTACATCGGCGATGCACTGGATTTGCCGCGTGATGAGGCCGTGGCTGCTATCCGTGCGCATTTGCAGCTGGCGCTTTCCGACAAACAGCCGGTTGCTTTCGGTGGTGGTGAAACCGTAATGCGCTGGATCGGCGGCTGATGGCGATAGTAGTAAAACCACAAAGCGTCCTGCGTGGCGCTATTTTTCTTGCACTCACTGCCTGCTGTTACGCGATCACCGGCGTGCTGGTGCGGTTGGCATCGCACGATCTCGATAACAATGCGATGGTGTTCTATCGCAATCTGGTGGGCGCAGTTTTTTTATTGCCATGGCTGCTGCAAAACGGTGTCGGTGCGTTGAAAACCGATGTGCTGGGTTGGCACGTGGCGCGTACAGTCGTTGGGCTGGCGGCGATGTACCTGTATTTTTATTCGCTCGCGCATTTCACACTGGCGGATGCCATGTTGTTTGTCTATTCCGCACCCGTGATTGTGCCGCTGCTGGCACACTGGTTTTTACGTGAGCCGATGACAACACGCATTTATGGCGTGGTCTTGCTCGGTCTGGCGGGTGTGGTGCTGGTGTTAAAGCCGGGTAGCGGGAATTTTGCGTGGATGGCACCGGTGGGTTTGTCCTGCACGGTGTTGACGGCATTTGCTTTTGTGTTTGTACGAAAATTATCCGTCACCGAACCGCCGATGCGCGTGGTGTTCTATTTCACCGTCATGAGTTTGTTGATTTCTATCGCGCCGTTTGCATTTCATGTGCAATGGCCGGGTGTGCATGTGTGGTTGTTGTTGGCCGGTATCGGTGGCGTCAACACCATCGCGCAGTGGTTTTTATCGATGGCGTACGGCGCAGCACCAGCTGCAAAAATTGCACCGATGAGTTACCTCACTGTTGTCTTGTCAGCGATTCTCGGTTGGCTGTTGTGGGATGAAGTACCCGATCATTACGCCATTGGCGGTGCGGTGCTGATTTTTGCGTCAGCACTATTGGTCATGCTCAATGCAACCGATTCTGCCACGCGGATCCCGTCCACACCGGCCGATAAAATCCCGCCGGCATAACCCGCGCCTTCGCCGGCTGGAAACAATCCTTTCACGTTCAGGCTTTGCAGCTGTTCATTGCGCGTGATGCGCAGTGGCGATGACGTGCGCGTTTCCACGCCCGTCAGCACCGCGTCATCCATCGAGAAACCGCGAATATTTTTTTCAAACGCTGGCAGGGCTTCACGAATGGCGGTGATGGCGTAATCGGGTAGCGCTGTCGACAGGTCTGTCCATGTCACACCGGGCTTGTAGGACGGTATGACGCTGCCAGCGCCGGTCGAGGCGCGACCGGCGAGGAAATCACCCACGCGTTGTGCCGGTGCGCAATAATTTTCACCGCCGAGTACGAAAGCGCGCGATTCCCACTGCCGCTGGAATTCGACACCGGAAAGCGATTTTTTTTCCGGCGAGTCGACCGGATAATCTGCCGGTGTGATCTCGACCACGATGCCAGCGTTGGCGTTGCGTTCGTTGCGCGAATACTGGCTCATGCCGTTGGTGACGACGCGGTTTTTTTCCGACGTGGCGGCAACAACCGTGCCGCCCGGACACATGCAGAAACTGTAAACACTGCGGCCGTTGCTGGCGTGATGTACCAGTTTGTAATCGGCCGCGCCGAGTGTCGGGTTGCCGGCAAAATTACCGAAGCGACACTGGTCGATCAGCGATTGCGGATGTTCGATACGGAAGCCGATCGAAAACGGTTTCGGTTCCATGAAAACGCCGCGCTGGTGCAGCATTTCAAAGGTGTCGCGTGCGCTGTGGCCAACGGCGAGCACCACATGATCCGATAACAGCGTTTCGCCGCTGGCGAGTGTCACGCCTTCTATCTGCCCTTCACGAATTAACACATCTGTCACGCGCTGGCCGAAACGGATTTCACCGCCGAGCTGTTCGATCTCATGGCGCATGGTTTCCACCATCGACACCAGTTTGAAGGTGCCGATATGCGGTTTACTGACGTAGAGAATTTCTTCCGGCGCACCGGCCTTCACAAATTCCGTCAACACCTTGCGGCCATAAAATTTCGGATCCTTGATCTGGCTATAGAGTTTACCGTCAGAAAATGTGCCGGCGCCGCCTTCACCGAATTGCACGTTGGATTCTGTGTCGAGTTCGTTTTCGCGCCACAATTTCCATGTGTCCTTGGTGCGTTCGCGTACCGCTTTGCCGCGTTCCAGCACTATGGGTTTGAACCCCATCTGCGCCAGCACCAGTGCCGCAAAAATCCCGCAAGGCCCCATGCCAATCACAATCGGTCGCTGCAACAGTTTTTGTGGTGCGTGTGCAACAAAATGGTAGTTCGTATCCGGCGATGGTTTGATGTGCGGATCAGCAGAAAATTTTTCCAGCAAGGTTTTTTCTGTTGCTGCGGCGAGCGTGAGATCGACGATATAGATCAGCAGGATTTTATGTTTCTGCCGCGCATCGTAACTGCGTTTGAACACGGTGAAGTCTTGCAGTTCGCTGTCGGCAATGCCGAGCCGGGCAACAATCGCCTCGCGCAAGGCGGAGGCAGGATGGTCAAGCGGGAGTTTGATTTCGCTGATGCGTAACATGCGGGTTCCTCGTGGCAAGGGGCTATCTTGCAGGCCGACAGTTTACATGACCCGTAGGGGCGGGACTTGTGCCCGCCCTCTTTGGTATTCATTTTTGCTTGCTTGCTTGCTTGCTTGCTTGCGTATGGATTGGTATTGTCTCAACAGACGTAATAACAACCACAATATTTACCAAAGGACTGCTTCATGCGCCTGTCACTTCCCGCTGTTTCCCGTTTCCTGTCCGCCGTTGCGCTGGTAACCCCGTTATGGGCTGGTGCGGTCACGCAGCCTGCTGCTGAGCCTGCGAGTAAAGGTGTCACCATCGGCTCGTCCGGTTTCAATGACATGATGGCCAAGCAGATCCAGCCCGGCACCTTTGCTACCGAAGCAAAAGGCGATGGCTCCTTCCTGCTCACCAACACCCTGCAAACGGTATCGGCAAAAATTTCTGCAGAAGGGGTGGCGTTTGATTCCATCGGCAACAGCGCCGGCAAGGGCGGTTTTGGATTGCAGTTGACGCAGTGGGGGCGTGACGCGCATTTGCAATCGGCAGCGTCTTCAACAATCTATCGCGATGGCGATTCAGTGATTCATACGCACGCTGGCGGCATCGCAGAAAAATTCACCAATACCAGCGGTGGTATCCAGCAAGATTTTATTGTGCCAGTGAAGCCAGAAGGCAATGGCGAATTGCATGTGCAGTTGCAAGTGAATGGCGCGCAGGTTTCTGCAAAAGATAATGGCGCAGTAATCAATCTCGCCAGCGGCAGAAAACTCACGTATGACCGTCTGGCAGTAACAGATAAAAATGGAAAAACCATTCCCGCAACAATTCACGTTGAAAAAAATAATACGATTGATGTGAGTGTCAACGATGCCGGTGCGCAATATCCATTGACGGTTGATCCGACGGTGGGCGATGAAAACTGGGTGAGCATGGGCGCATTTGCCGGAACCGATGGCACTGTAAATGCCATTGCTGTGAGCGGTAGCAATGTGTATGTCGGCGGTGTTTTTAGCAATGCAGGCTCTACACCTGCCGTCAATATTGCCAAATGGAACGGCTCCACCTGGAGTGCATTGGGTAATGGTTTGAATGGCGGCAGCGTGTTGGCATTGGCGGTGGATGGCAGTGGCAATATCTACGCGGGTGGTGATTTTTATGGTGCAAACGGGGTTTCTGCCACCAACGCACTCGCCAAGTGGAACGGAACAGTCTGGTCGGCACTGGGCACGGGTTTGAATTCCAGCGCTATTGTGCGTGCGTTAAGTGTCGACAGTAGCGGCAATCTTTATGTCGGTGGCGTTTTTAATATGGCGGGCGGTGTTGCAGCGAATTGTTTTGCAAAATGGAATGGCACCGTCTGGAGTGTGCCTGCCGTGGGTATCAGTGGCGGGCAGGTTTATGCGTTGGTCACCGACACCAGTGGCAATGTTTATGCAGGCGGCTCATTTACCTCGGCAGGTGGCGTTGCTAACACAGCGTATATCGCGAAATGGAATGGCACAGCGTTTAGCGCACTCAGCACTGGCATGAGTGCTGCGGTGATGGCGCTGGCCATCGACAGCAGCGGCAATCTGTATGCCGGCGGTGATTTTGCAACGGCCGGTGGCAATTTTGCGAATCGTCTTTCGAAATGGAATGGCAGTAGCTGGAGTGCATTGGGCGCTGGCGCTAATACCATGGTGCGCGCTATTGCGGTGAACAGTTGGGGCGGCGTGATTGTGGGTGGTGATTTCACCAATGTGTACGATGGCAGCGGCAATGCCATCGCCAACACCAATCACATCGCTTACTGGAATGGCACAGCGTGGAGTGCACTGGGAACTGGCAGTAACAACAACGTCTATGCAATTGGCAACGACAGCAACAACAACATCATTGCGGGCGGATTGTTCACGGTAATCGGCGGCCAGACTGTGGGCTATGTTTCAAAATGGGACGGAACAGGCTGGACTCGCTGGGGTGGCAGTGGCATCAGTGGTGGTGCAGTGAATGCTGTTGCCATCAGCGGTTCGAATGTGTACGTGGGCGGCAGTTTCACATCGGCCAGCGGCGTGGCGAATACGGCGTATCTCGCAAAATGGGATGGTGCAAACTGGGCTGCGGTGGGAACGGGTGTCAATGGCCAGGTGCTGGCGTTGGCCGTGGATGGCAGCGGCAATCTGTATGCTGGTGGTGATTTTGCCAATGCCGGCGGCAACTTCGCCAACCGTGTGGCGAAATGGAATGGCACAGCGTGGAGCGCCCTGGGTGCTGGCGGTAATGCCTATGTGCGCGCATTGGCGGTGGATGGCAGTGGCAATGTGTACGTGGGTGGTGATTTCACCAATGTTTATGATGGCAGTGGCAATGCTATTGCCAACACTTCACACATTGCGAAATGGAATGGCAGTGCGTGGAGTGCGTTTGGCACGGGCATCAATAACAACGTTTTTGCGTTGACGCGCGATAGCAGTAACAACCTCTACGCCGGTGGTAGTTTCACCACAGCCGGTGGCGTGGCAGCTGCCAGCATTGCGAAATGGAATGGCAGTGCGTGGAGTGCGCTCGGTACTGGCATGAGTAACGGTGCGGTGGTGAATGCGCTGGTTGCAGATGGTAGTGGCAATGTGTATGCCTGCGGCAATTTTACCACGGCGGGCAGTGTTGCGGTTTGGAATATTGCAAAATGGTATGGCACAAGCTGGTCTGCCCTTGGCCTCGGTTTGAACAATGGCCCCTGTTATTCGTTGGCAATAGACAGTGTGGGTAGTCTTTATGCGGCGGGCAGTTTTATCTTCGCCGGTGGTGCTGGTGCTTCTGCTGTGCATGTTGCGAAGTGGAATGGCAGTACATGGAAGTCCCTGGGTGCCGGTATCACCTACGGAGGTTCCACTGTGGTGAATGCCGTGGCGCTAGATACGAATGACAACGCGTATGTCGGCGGAAGTTTTGTTAGTGCAGGAGGCAAGGTTTCGCCGAATCTGGCGCGATGGATTGGCAAGGACAGTGATGGCGATGGCGTCAATGATGCTGTTGATGCATTTCCGAACAATGCAGCAGCAAGCGTCGATGCGGATCACGATGGCAAGCCGGATGCGTGGTTGATTCCAAATCCTTATGGTTGTATTGCAACATCCGCAACCTGTAATGGTTTGACGCTGGATGACAGCGATAACGATGGTGTGGCGGATGCCGTCGATAATTGTCCTAATGCCTACAACCCGAACCAGAATGATGTTGACAGTAACAGCGTCGGTGACGCCTGCGATGCAGCGTTTGTGTTGATTGATTTTAGCAGTTTTACGGGGGGTGCCGGCTGGACAAATTCTGGCTGGCTACCGGGTAACGGGAAACTAACAGCGTCGGGCTACAGCAAAACAGCGAGTTTTTCCGATATTTTTAATGGAGGCATGTTGCAAATGGATGTGACGCTCGCTGCGGATGCATTTACTGTGGCGTGTCTGGCACCACGCCCTAGTGCTTGTACAACATATAACCCGGGTTGTTGCACGGGCTTTCAGCAGCTTGGTGGCAAAATTGAAGTGCAAATTGATGGTGTTTCTGTTTTCAGTATGCTGGGTGCCGGCACTGCAAACGGTACGTTTTCACAACATTTTTCCACGTCAATATCGTCCGGCTCGCATATTGTTTCGCTCGTGCTGACTTCTGGCGACACCTATTCTGTGACGACAATTGACAATATCTCCTATACACGGAAAAAACTGGACACTGATGGCGATGGTACACCGGATGATCTGGACGAGGATGATGACAATGATGGAATTCCCGATGTGTCGGATAACGCGAGACTCGTATTCAATTCCGATCAGCGCGACACGGATGCTGATGGTGTTGGCGACATTGTTGATGCTGATATTGATGGCGATGCTGTGTTGAATGGCAGTGACAATTGCCCATTGGCTGCCAATGCCAATCAGTTGGACAGTGATGCAGATGGAATCGGGGATGTGTGCGATCCATCACCATTGCCCACAAATCTCGATAACAGTTTTGATGCTGCAAAAACAGCTGCAATCGCTTGTGTCGTTGTGCAGCCAGATGGAAAGATACTGGCATGCGGGTATGCGCTGTCTTCCGGGGGAGGCAATTTGCAAAACGCTGTTGTGCGCCTGAATAGTGACGGGTCGCTGGATAGTGGTTTTAATACAGGAGTTGGCCCGAACAGTTATGTGCGCGCCATTGCTTTACAGCCTGATGGCAAGATATTGATCGGTGGTGAGTTTACGACGGTCAATAATACTTCCCGTAATTATATAGCCCGTCTTAACAGTGATGGTTCACTCGATACCGGATTCAATCCCGGGACAGGCACCAGTGCCGTTTATCCCGCATATGGTTATGTTGACTCTGTGGCAGTACAAGCCGATGGAAGAATCCTGATCGGAGGAACATTCACGTCGTTCAATGGCACTGCACGCACACATATTGCGCGTCTCAACGCTGATGGTTCACTTGATACCAGTTACAGCCCTTCTGTTCTGGCGGAGACCAATTTTACTACCACCATTTATGCGATGGCATTCCAGGCGAATGGCAAGGCAGTAATTGGTGGCAATTTCAGCACAGTCAATGGAGTTGCCCGGCAATATATTGCCCGTCTTAATACGAACGGCACGCTGGATACAACATTCGATCCTGGTACAGCTGCGGGTGGTTATGTCTATGCTATAGCGGTGCAGCCCGATAACAGAATACTGATCGGAGGTATGAGATATACGGTGGGCGCAGATACTGTCAAACGTCTGGAGAGTACCGGCACTGTCGACGCAAGTTTCGGCACGGCCGTTATTGGCACCCAGTATTACAATACGGTGAGGGCACTGGTGTTGCAGCCGAATGGCAAAATCCTGATCGGTGGGATTTTTAGCAAGGTTAACGGTGTTAATAGAACGTGTCTGGCACGACTGAACAGTGATGGTTCCACGGATGCAAGTCTGGATGTGGGTACAGCGCTTCAGGTTTCATCCGGCGCAATGGATTGTGTCACGGGAATGGCTCTCCAACCGTCTGGCAATCTTGTAGTGGGTGGTAATTTTGAAGGCCGCTACGGTGCGCAAAAAAACTTTCTGGCTCGTGTCGATGTCGGTGATGTGGATGGCGACGGTTTTGCCAACGCGATTGATGTATATCCACTCGACTCGACTCGTGCAGGTGATATCGATAACGATGGAATAGATAGTCTTGTCGATGCGGATGATGATGCCGATACCATTTTAGACGTTTCTGATAATTGTCCGCTGATTCCCAATGTAAACCAGTTTGATGCTGATTATGACGGGCTGGGGGATGCCTGTGATCCGGATGATGATAATGACGGCGTGCCTGATACACAGGATGCATTTACACTGGATGTGTTAAAAGCAGGGGATGTTGATGGGGATGGTATCGACGGATTTATTGATAACTGCCGTTCCGTTGCCAATAGCAGCCAACTGGACAAGGATGGTGACGGTATGGGTGATGCCTGCGATAACGACGCAGACAATGACGGAATTGCCAATACCAATGAATATTTTCCATTCAGCGTAGCCGTGTCTGTCGATGCAGATCGTGATGGTGTGCCGGATAGCTGGAATACTTCTTGTGATGCTGCCTGCAAATCCGCTTCTGGTTTTACACTTGATAATTGTGTTGGTCTGGCCAACGCGGATCAAAAAGATACCGACGGTGATGGCATTGGTGATGCCTGCGATACTGATGATGACAATGATGGAACATTGGATATCCAGGATCTCTATCCGCTGGATCCGACCCGGGCAGGGGATATTGATGGTGATGGTATCGGTGATCTGCTTGATAACTGCAAAGCGGTAATCAATGCCAATCAGTCAGATACCGATCACGATGGTATCGGTGATGCCTGTGATGCGGATATGGACAATGACGGTGTCCTGAATGCATCGGATGCATTTCCACTCGATCCCTCAGAATCAGCCGATAACGATCACGATGGCATCGGCAACAATGCTGATATCGATGACGATAACGACGGCATACTGGATGTTGTCGATAACTGTGTATTTGTTGCAAGTGCCGATCAGACCGACACTGATGCGGATGGCCTTGGCAATCTGTGCGACAGTGATGACGATAACGATGGTGTTCTGGATTATTCCGACAAGTTTCCACTGAATGCTGCAGCTGCAATCGACTATGACAATGATGGTGTGCCGGATAGCTGGAACGCCACATGCGGTGCTTCTTGCCAGGTTAATTCAGGATTGAAACTGGATAACTGTCCATCAGTGACAAATGCAGATCAGAAAGATACTGATGGTGATAATGCAGGTGATGCATGTGATACCGATGATGATAACGATGGTGTACTCGATACTGCCGATAACTGTTCATTGATATCGAATGCAAACCAGCTTGATACCGATGGTGATGGTGTGGGCGATGCTTGTGATGCCGATCCATCGCACGCGGTATTAATTGCATCTATTTATTCCAGTGGACAAGCTGAATGTGCCCTGGATACGGCGGGTTTTGCCAAATGTTGGGGTGCCAATGAATATGGCAAGTTGGGGGATAACACAACAGTTACAAGGAAATCACCCGTGAGCGTAACTGTCGTGAATGGCGGTATCAGTTCGATGGCATTGGGTGGCTACCATACTTGTGTCTTGACGACAGCAGGTGGTGTGAAATGCTGGGGACAAAATTATCCTGGTGCGCTCGGTAATAACTCATCAGTGAACAGCATGACGGCTGTTGATGTGGTTGGTCTGGGCAGCGGTGTAACAGCGATTACTGCGGGTGGCAGTCACACTTGCGTGCTCACTGCTGCGGGTGGTGTGAAATGCTGGGGTAATAACGCCTATGGACAACTGGGTGATGGCACAACAGTCAATCGCGCTGTACCTGTTGATGTGGTCGGCCTGGCTAGTGGCGTCATTGCCATTACGGCGTTGGATAGCAATACCTGCGCATTGACCGCATTGGGTGGTGTCAAGTGTTGGGGGGGCAATTCCTCGGGCGATGTAGGTGATGGCACAAATACCAACAGACCTTCTCCGGTTGATGTCAGTGGTTTGGCCAGTGGCGTCAGCGCTATTTCAGGTAAGTGCGCACTGATGACATCGGGTGATGTGAAGTGTTGGGGTTATAACTATTACGGACAAGATGGTGATAACACCACTACTGCGCGCAATACACCGGTTAATGTAAAGGGTGTTGGTGCTGTCGGAACGTTGGCCAATATCAATGCGGTTGCCGCGGGTAGCGCTTCACGTTGCGCGTTGACCACTGCAGGCGGCGTGCAGTGCTGGGGTGATAATTCTGTTGGGTCTCTGGGAGACGGCACAACGACTACACGTTTAACGCCAGTGAATGTCAGTAATTTGCAGAGTGGTGTTAAGGCAGTGACTACCGGCCAGACATCTTGTGCCCTGATGACAGCCGGTAATGTGAAGTGCTGGGGTTATAACGGAAACGGTGGAGTGGGTGACAATTCCACCACAAACCGGTTGGTGCCTGTATCAGTGATCGGTTTGAACGCTGATGTCGATCATGATGGTATTGCTGATATTGCCGATGCATTTCCACTGGATGCGTCTGAATGGGTCGACACTGATCACGACGGCATCGGTAATAATGCAGACACAGATGATGATAATGATGGCGCGCCTGATGTTTCAGATAATTGCACACTAATTGCCAACGCCAACCAACTCGACACTGATCACGATGGTGTCGGTGATGTATGTGATGTCACACCTTACGGCAGCGGTGATCGCGACGCATCACTGAACCTCGGCACTGGCGCCAACGGCAACGTGCTTGCCACCGCCATGCAAGCCGATGGAAAAATGTTGATCGGCGGTGCGTTCACCACTGTGAATGGCGTGAGCAGAAATCACATCGCACGTTTGAATGCCGATGGCAGTCTCGACGCCACATTTGATCCGGGTGTGGGCGCCAATGGCGATGTGCGTGCAATTGCTATTCGTTATGACGGCAAGATTTTAATCGGCGGTAATTTCACGCAGTTTTATGGCGCCAACCGTTATTACTACGCGCGCTTAAATAAAAACGGTTCGTACGACAGCACGGCTGCATCCGGCGATGCATTTAACGGCGCAGTAAACGCGATAG
>DAOMGE010000028.1:0-6555 GCA_035430165.1 Pseudomonadales bacterium
GGCATACTCGCCGCTTTTATTGCCATGTACTATCAAGGCATTCCTGCCAACATCATGTCATTGGGCGGAATTGCCATTGCCATCGGCGCGATGGTGGATGCCGCGATTGTGATGATAGAAAACGCACACAAACATCTGGAACAGTTTCATCACACCCATCAACGCGAACCGGATCGCAACGAACACCTGCTGCTCATCCAGCAAGCCGCTAGCGAAGTCGGGCCAGCACTGTTTTTTTCACTGCTGATTATCACGCTGTCTTTTATTCCGGTTTTTACCCTGGAAGCACAGGAAGGAAAACTTTTTTCACCGCTGGCTGCTACCAAAACGTGGGCGATGGCAGCCGCAGCAGGTTTGTCTGTAACGCTGGTGCCGGTGCTGATGACTTTTTTTATTCGTGGAAAAATAAATAATGAACAGGGCAACGTAATCAATAGCGGTCTGATTGCGCTCTACAAACCTTTGTTGCTGCGTGCCTTGCAATATCCACGCACGGTAATTTGTGTGGCATTGTTCATGGTGGCAATTTCATTCTGGCCATTGGCCAAACTCGGCACCGAATTCATGCCGCCGCTGGATGAAAGCGACCTGTTATACATGCCAACCGCACTACCCGGTTTGTCTGCTGCCAAAACCAGCGAAATTCTGCAATTGACGGATCGCCTGATAAAAACCGTGCCAGAAGTGGATACGGCATTTGGCAAAGCCGGGCGCGCAGAAACCGCGACCGATCCTGCGCCGATGGAAATGCTGGAAACCACCGTGCGCTTGAAACCGCGTGAACAATGGCGCGACGGCATAACCACCGACAAAATCATTCATGAACTGAATGAAAAGTTGCAGATTCCCGGCATGGCGAATGTGTGGGTACAGCCAATACGCAACCGTATCGATATGTTGGCTACCGGTATCAAAAGCCCGGTTGGAATAAAAATTGCCGGACCTGATCTGGCGACGCTGGAAAAAATCGGTATCGACATTGAACAGCGCGTAAAACAATTGCCGCACACACGCTCTGCCATCAGTGAACGTGCGCAAGGTGGGCGTTATATTGATATTGCGGTGAAACGTGAGCAGGCGGCGCGTTACGGCTGGAATGTGGGTGATGTGCAAGAGATTGCGGCACAAGCGATCGGCGGCATGAACATTGGTGAAAAAGTGGAAGGCCGCGCACGCTTTCCCATCAATGTACGTTTTCCGCGTGAGCTGCGTGATTCCGTCTCCGATTTACGCGCCTTGCCGCTGGTGACACCACAAGGCAGCAGTGTGACACTCGATACCGTGGCCGACATCATGATTGCCGATGGCCCCGCCATGATCAAAAGCGAAAACGCCCGCCCGAATGTGTGGGTGTATGTGGATATTGAAGGGCAAGATATAGGTTCTTGGGTTAATAATGCGCAGAAAACTCTCACGCAAGATTTACAGTTACCAGCGGGTTATTCATTAAGCTGGTCTGGGCAGTTTGAATTTTACCAGCGCGCCATGCAAAAACTGGCGTGGGTAGTGCCTGCCGTCATCGTGATTATTTTTGTATTGCTTTTCCTGATTTTCAAACGCGTGAGCAGTGCATTGCTGATACTTGGCACAGTGCCCTTTGCACTCACAGGTGCAGTATGGCTGCTGTACGGCCTGGCCCAACATTTTTCCATTGCGTCTGCCATCGGTTTTATCGCGTTGGCAGGGCTGGCTGCTGAATTTGGTGTAATCATGCTGCTGTATCTCGACAACGCCATCGAAAAGCGTGCGCAGCAGGGTTTACTGAATAGTCGTCAGGATTTTCTGGATGCACTGATAGAAGGCGCTGTATTGCGCGTACGCCCTAAAGCCATGACTGTTGCCGTGATACTGGCCGGCCTGATCCCTATCCTGATCGGCCACGGCACCGGCTCGGAAACCATGGCGCGCATCGCTGCGCCCATGATTGGCGGCATGCTGACAGCACCCTTGTTAAGTTTGTTCGTGTTGCCAGTGAGCTACATTCTGCTCAGATCAAAAAACCAAGTATGGTAACGCCAGTATAGGTAGACGCATTTGTGGCAAAGGGATCTGTAATGTTTAGCGGTTAATACCGGAACAATAGCCATACTCTGAGTGAAGCATTGCAGGTTACATCAATGAAGGACGCCGGCATCAGCAAGTGGCAATAACGCGCTAAAACGACTACCAAAGCCGGGCGTGCTTTCCACAACGACGCGTCCGCCATGTAGCTGTGCAAGTTCCTGTGCTCAGATATAAACACGCTCAAAGTGGCGACGCATACGCTGCGCTAGCCTTGTCGATTGTTGATCATATTGTTGTTGATGCGTAGTGATAAGCATTCTTCCAATGCGCGTCACCCCTCGCTGCTTTAGATTTTCTGCCAGCAGATCAACCATGTGATTACCATAGCCCTGTTCTCTAAATACGGTATCGATCCACCATCCAGGTTGGACATTATTCACCCCGGATGCTTCAGCCAATCCGATCAGTCGATCCGTTTCAATGCAGAAAAAAGCAAAAAGCCCAGAAGAGTAAGTTCGCCAAACTTGCGATGGCCCAAGATCATTTATATGCTCTGGCAGCGACAGCCGATCTTCAATTAGCCTTAATTGAAGTGACGATAATTTATTTTTTTCCACCATAACAATTTTCACATTTCACATCCTTTAGTCGCCATGCATAATCCACAAAAATAGTCTGATTATTTATTGGAGTATTAAAGCCGATCCCCCATACAAAAATAATCCGTTTCATTTACCAGCGGTGAAACACGGGCCAGATTATACGGAATAACTAATTCTGCTCGCTAGATTCCACTCATCTCTTATGGCTTGCTCATACGCATTGCGCCCCTCCTGGCTCATCGGGTGCCAACCTAGATTGGTGGCTTTTCTTAAACAATCCTCGGCAGCTTTATCAAATACCTGTGCCTGATGCAACGCTTCGGGGGACAACTGATCTATTGAGTAAGGCCCCTACCAAAAAGATCTGTTATCGTAAATGGCATCACGCAACATAATATACGCACTGCGCTGGTTCAGAATGGGGTCAGATTCTTTCATAGGAGCAAGCCATGAGTATTCAACGTTTTCCACCGGAATTCAAAGAGGAAGCCGTACAGAAAGTTGACATTTTGCGCCAACTTATACGTAAAACGACAAACCCGCCCGCCACCTACTTTGTCTGCGTGCCGGAGGTTTTGATGCTGGACGGCGACATGCTGGTGGTAGATTTTTACAATAGGCGAAGCTCGGCGATAACCTCATCGCCAAACTTTGAGTGGATAATTTGAGTCACAATTAACTTCCTACAGCTGTAAGAAATTTCCTACAGCAAATGAATCCATTGCCTACAGACATACCCTATTGATGTTGAGACAATGCCAGTGTTGCTTGGCAACAGGGAGCCGACTAGGATGTCTGGCCCCTGCGACACCTGCCGCAAGTGGTGTGACTGTAGGAGAGACTACGCTGGCAGATCAGGCCAACTTTCTCCCTATTTTCTCATGAATGATTTCTCTGCGTATGGCTTGCCCATCTCAGAAAGCAGTAGCCTACGTCGCAACACTGACAGCCAGAGCAGTGAGGCATTAACAGCCTTGGCACTTGAGTCACCTTAATCACACCAATCACCACGGTTACACAATGAGCGCCTTTCGCGATTCAGTTAACGTCATTCAAATTAAAATAACACCCATAGACTTCAATGGAAGCAGCAAGGTGTTATCTGCTAAGCCACCTTTTCCATTTGAGATATGTCTTGCCTTTTTCCAAACTATTTTTTTTGCCAAGACACTAGGCGGATTCAGCGGCCATTTACCACATGTGACTACACATACATTTAATATCTCCCTCAAAAGGCTTGCATCAAAAGCAGCGCCATTTATCGTCTTAAATATCAAAGAGCAATATTTTTCACTCCTCCTAGCGTGCTCTATCTCTACCCAATACAGCACCCTCCCAGCAATATTAAGCTGCACAACCCAGACAAGACGAGATCTACGTGTATCATCACTATAAATGCCAACCCACTTCTCTGACTCCACCCCTCCAACACCACTGTCCAATTGACAGAAGCCGTGATTTCCAATTAATACTGGATTTATTAAATTCAATTCAATAAAACTGCCGCCTGTATTTTCAACCAATCGACTTACTAATGAATGAATTTCAACCATCCTATTTACATTTGATGGTGGAGCAGAGCTCTCAAATGATCCCTGCTTGCTTTTTTGATCACTAATTTTCCCACCCACACCAATATCAACAGAATCCTGCTTCATGGGATCTTTGTCATTCGCACCATATGTTTTTCCAGGCGGAAGTGGTTTTCGGATATACGGAATAACATCAACTTTAGAATCAATGAAAAATTTATTACCCGTGCTCATGATAAATGAAGGACGACGCGGATATCTCCCTCTCGTTCCACTAACATTTACACTGGTTCCACCTCCAGCATCACCGGAGTCATTCGGCGGCTCACCGCCATCATCACTTTCGTCTTCATCTTGACTAAAATACTCATTAGCCAAGCGGACTAGCGAATATTCACTGACAGGTGAACTTGCGCTTTCTATTTTAGTAACCAGATATGAATTGGTTGATGGCAGATATATTACGTTAGCTTTCAGGATAAAATTTTTATCCTGAAATGGAGGAACCGCTTTTAGCCACGCAAATCGACTACCGTTACTTTGCGCATCATTTAATAAATTTGCATATACACCATCAGCACATCGACGCGCCCAGTTAGACACAGCAAGCATTCCTATAAAATGGAAAGCACCCGAGCCAATATCCGACATTGGCTGTATGACGCAATACTTCTGGCCTCCATTTGGAGACTCAAAACATCCATATTCATTTTTAATAAAGTTATGACATATTGATGGCCACGGGCCTGTTAACAACTGCCAAGCAAGCTCAGTGCTGCCAGCATAAAATGCCCTATACAACTCATAGCAAGGAACTATCACTTTTCTGCCATCAACTGTTGTCATGGGAACAACCCAAGATTTATATCCTGCAGTAAATGTCCCACCTTCCTCCTCTAATGCCAATCGATAGTCTGACGGATTAATCCAGCTGTAATTATGGTGGCCACGTCCTTGTCTATCTGAAATACGAACCGGGCACCAGTTATTCTGCCCCTTAATATTTAGGGTCAAAATTCGACTTTTGGGGTCGTCAACTGTATACGCCTCCTGTTTGTGCCAGAGCGAGCCAATGGCAAATGCTGGTATAAACCCTGCGGGCTGAACTATACGCTTACACAGTGCCTGACTAACGAAATGACCCCTGGCATCTACCTCTTTTAGCCAAATGGAAAACATAGGATGGTCGCCATTTGGCAGACCCAATTTTGCCAGCCCAGCCCAATAGACTCCGTAGATTTTGTCATCATTAGGTAACGTGCTTAGTTGAAATTTATGCGCTATTTTCATATCCAGTCACTATAATATAGTCTGGACATTAGCTGTATAGTCTGATTATTTACTGGAAGTCATATGCCCCCGCCCACCATCGCCACTGCAGAAGCCGTGTGGTGGGGCTGCCGGAACGGGCGCATGCGCCATGCCTTGCTGTTGCGGCCAGCCACCGAGTGGATCGCCGCAATTTCCATCGCTTCCTCTTCACGCAGGGGCGGCAGCAAGCCGGGCAAGCGCTGTGCCAGCATGGTTTTCCCGGTTCCGGGCGGGCCACAAAGCAACAAGTTGTGGCCTCCCGCCGCCGCAATTTCCAGTGCGCGCTTGGCGGCCACTTGCCCGCGCACATCAGCCATGTCCCACTGTTTCGCCCACTCGTCTTCCGCAAGCGTTGGGGCAGGTAACGGCGCAATGCGTTCCTGGTCAAACAGATGCGCGCATACATCGAGTAAATGTCCTGCAGCCAGAACCTCACAGCCACCGTACAGTGCAGCCTCTTCACCATTCGCCGCTGGCAACAGCAAGGCACGATCCGCCTTGCTCGCCGCCATCGCCGCCGTTAACGCGCCATTGACCGGGCGCAATTCACCTGACAACGCCAGCTCGCCGATGCATTCGATATGTTCGAGCGATTCCGGCGGAATCTGGCCGGAAGCCGCCAGAATACCCAGCGCAATAGCGAGATCGTAGCGACCGCCCTCTTTCGGCAAATCGGCAGGTGCAAGGTTGATGGTGATGCGCTTGGGTGGAAAATCAAAACCGGCATTCAGCAGTGCGCTGCGCACACGATCCTTGCTTTCTTTGACAGCCGTTTCCGGCAAACCGACTATCGAGAGACTCGGCATGCCATTGGAAAGATGGATCTCGACCGTGATCAACGGCGCATGAATACCCAGCTGGGCACGGGAATAGACTATAGCGAGTGACATGACACTTCCTTCCTTGGGTGTGGGTGTGTAAATCCATTTACGCAGTCATTTTGCCCAACATCCCCACAAAATCCAACTTCATTACAAAAGCGGGCAGCAGGCGCACGCACGAATCCGCTATCATCGCGGCTGTACTGTTCCAGTCTTCATATCGATTCACACATATTGATTCACACAACAGGTCTGATCGTGGAAATTCTCTGGCTCAAGGCATTC
>DAOMGE010000028.1:6655-37521 GCA_035430165.1 Pseudomonadales bacterium
CATATTGATTCACACAACAGGTCTGATCGTGGAAATTCTCTGGCTCAAGGCATTCCATCTCATCGCGGTAATCTGCTGGTTTGCCGCACTGTTTTACCTGCCACGCCTGTTCGTCTATCACGCCATGAGTGAAGACCATGCCAGCCGCGAACGTTTCAAGATCATGGAACGCAAACTTTATCGCGGCATCATGACGCCTTCTGCCATCGCCACAGTCGCACTGGGTTTCTGGATGCTCCACCTGAACATGGACTATTACAAAACGGTCTGGTGGATCAAAATCAAACTAGCACTGGTCATCCTGCTGGTGTTTTACCATGCTGCCTGCGGCCACTTCCTGCGCCAGTTTGCCGAGGACCGGAATACCCGTTCGCATGTGTTTTTCCGTGTCTTTAACGAGCTTCCCGTGTTGCTACTGATCGCCATTGTGATACTGGCGGTGGTAAAGCCTTTCTGAAGCTGCTCCCGCTATCAATACAGCACCAAATAGTCTTCAGATACGCCTTGGCTTGTGCGTATAATTGCGCGCCTTTTTTGACCCCTTCCCTGAGGAAATGCCTGTGCGAATCGAACAAGCCTCCCGCGAGCAACTGGAAGCCTGGCGCAATGAATTGCGCGCCCAATACGCCGATTACCAGCAACGCAAACTGGCACTGGATCTGACGCGCGGCAAACCCTCTGCCGAACAGCTGGCGTTGTCTGATGCACTCGACGGCAACCTGCACGGCAACTACACGCTGGATAACACCGACCTGCGCAATTACGGCGGACTGGAAGGCTTGCCTTCGGCGCGCAAGCTGGGCGCCGAATTGCTGGGGCTGAATCCCACGGAAGTGATTGCAGGCGGCAGTAGCAGTTTGACCATGATGTACCAGTCCATGCTGTATGCATGGATGCTGGGTCCAGATGGCAAGAGCGCCTGGCGCCATGAATCCGATATAAAATTCCTGTGCCCGTCACCCGGCTACGATCGCCACTTTGCGATTTGCGAGCAGCTTGGTATCGACATGATCACCGTGCGACTGACTGACAGTGGCCCCGACATGGATCAGGTCGAGGCACTGGTCAAAGCCGACCCTTCAATCAAGGGTATGTGGTGTGTACCGAAGTACGGCAACCCGACCGGCTGCGTCTACAGCGCAGAAACCGTGGATCGTATCGCCGCACTGGGCAAGATTGCGGCCGGCAACTTCCGTGTTTTCTGGGACAACGCCTACGTGGTGCACGATCTCGACGCCAACCCACCGGCCCTGGCCAATATCATGGATCGCTGCCGCGCACACGGCACCGAGAACAGCGTACTGCAATTCACATCCACGTCGAAAATTACCCACGCCGGTGCCGGTGTCGCCTTTATGGGCGCCTCGGAAGCCAACCTCGCCGTCTTCTGCAAGCAACTGGGAATTTGCACCATTGGCCCAGACAAGATCAACCAGGCGCGCCACGTGCGCCTGCTACCCGACGCAGCGGCGGTGAAACGACACATGGCAGGGCACGCAGCCATTCTCAAACCGCGTTTTGATTGCGTGCTGGAGCATCTGGACCGCGCGTTTACCAACAGTGACCTGGGTGAGTGGACAAAACCGGTCGGTGGTTATTTTGTGTCATTCAACACACGACCGGGCCTGGCCAGTACCGTTGTCAGACTGGCCGCTGAAGCCGGTGTAAAACTGACGCCGGCAGGCGCTACCTTTCCCTATGGGAAGGATCCTGAAAATCGCAATATCCGGCTGGCCCCCAGCTTTCCAAAACTGCCTGAGGTGGATCTGTGCATGGCGATCTTCACCACCTGTGTGAAACTGGCCTCGGTTGAGCAGGCACTTGCAGGCTGAATCAGGTTTTCAGACACCAGAAAACAAAAAACCCGGCTTTCGCCGGGTTTTTTGTTTTCTGGTTCTTTACTGCAACGCCAGCATTACTGAACGTTGTTGTATTCCTTGATAGAGCTACCGTGGTAGCTGCCGTTCAGGTTGTATTCACCAGCCTGCGCGTGCAACTCTGATTTCCAGTCTGGAGTGAACAGAGCCAGATAGCCACATACTGCAGCGATAAGGAATGATGGTGCACCTAATTTCTTCAACATACATAAACTCCTCAGGAGGTTGTTTTTACGTGGCCTCGTGGACGCGTTCCACTACAACAGGCCGATCATTATTGTGTCACTAAAACCCTGATTAAGGGATATCTCTCACTTTCGGTGTAGCTGCATTTGGCGCGTCGAAGACTTATCTGACTCTCTCCACTGAAATCTAGAATTTTTGTTCTAAATCTGAGCAGCTGACCCATCCTGACACAGGCTGCGCATTTTTTCAACACCACTCGACAAATCTTTTGTGACGTGGCTGTCATTCCTGCGGGAGCTGTTCCAGTGAACAAAACGCGACCAGTACCAGCAGCAACACTGTCACCCATAAACGCGACAAGGATGCCTCGGCAACACCTGAAATTACCAACGCCAGTAATGCCGACGTGATACCTACCTGCAGGCCGCGCGCCTCCGGCAAAGCACTGTGCCTTACCTTCCGCACGCCATGCAACAAGGCCCGGCCCAACAAACACAATAACGCTACCAGCCCGGGTAACCCTCTCTCGGCCAGCTGCTCCAGATACAGGTTATGGGCCCAGGGCATAGTGCGCCGGTCACCGAGATCTGCCAGTACGTAACCTGCCTTTTCAAGGAACGGGAAATACAGATCCTTGAACATGCCAGGCCCCTGTCCAAGCCAGGGGCGATCAACAAACATCGCCCAGGCGGTATGCCAGACATAGATGCGGGGAAACATGAATATCTTGTTGAGCAAGGGCCAGCCTAGCAGACCATCCACCAGCAATCCGCCCGCTGTTGTAACCAGCAAGAATGGCACTATCCAGCGCGGGCGCATCCACGTGGCGACCAGCACCAGACCCAACGCCCAGACCACGACCGCCTGGCGGCTGTGCATCACGACGCAAGCCACCAGTGCCAGCAACAAGTAAGTGGCAACCACTAGGCGCAACCACCAACGTGCCGACCACGCCAGACCCAGCGCCAACGGAGCAATCACCGACAACAGCAAGACATCATTCGGCACGATCAACAAACCATTGCCCAGCAACTTCACTTTTACCAATGGATCATCGACGTCCATCTGGCTTGCACCCGACAGCATCAGCACCGCTGTCAACATGCCACCTGCCAACAATCCCGTGCAGGCAAATCGCAACCGTGGCAGCGTTGTCACAAAGGAGATAATCACGGCATAACACAACAGGGCAGGTAACAACT
Organism: Pseudomonadales bacterium; assembly: GCA_035430165.1. Classification (GTDB taxonomy): domain Bacteria; phylum Pseudomonadota; class Gammaproteobacteria; order Pseudomonadales; family UBA7239; genus UBA7239. Next base: position 9,921 of record DAOMGE010000028.1, read on the forward strand.
GCGGCTGCACCTGTACGCTATGCAGCGGGTCGACCGAGGTGACCGTTGTTACCGCCGCGACCACCAGAAACAACACCAGCGGCCAGTGTTGCTGCAGGTAGTTGCGCCAACCGCCGCGCTCGATGTCCCCTAAGGACAAGGCCGCCGTCATGGCAAACACAGCAAGCGGAATATCGACGCGGGCGGTCAGTCCCAGACCGAGAAAAAAGAACGACAGCGCCCACAAGACCGGAGGAAATCCGGCAAGCAACGGCATTACTGGCCCCAGCGCGCCAGCAAAGTGTGCGGCACATCCAGCTGATCGAGAATCCGCGCTACAACAAAATCGACGATGTCATCCAGGGTGCGGGGATTCTGGTAAAAACCGGGACTGGCCGGCATGATCGTCGCCCCCAGCTGTGCCAGTTTGAGCTGGTTTTCCAGATGGATCGCCGAGGCAGGCATTTCTCGCGGCACCAGGATCAACGGACGTTTTTCCTTGATCGCCACATCGGCAGCGCGCTGGATCAGGTTGTTACTAATGCCATGGGCGACACCGGCAATCAGGCCCCCAGAGGCAGGACACACCACCATGGGTATCTTGCCACCCGTCCCGGAAGCAGGGGGCGCAAGCCAATCCATGTTGCCGAACACGCGCAACTGCCCCGGCTGCGCCTTGCAACGCTCCGACAGGAATTGTTGCAGCTCGTCAATATCGGCTGGCAGTTCTACACCCAGCTCCATTTTCACTACGGTGCGTGCAGCATCGGAGATCATGAAATAGACGCGCCGACGCGCCTGTAACAGGCATTCCAGCAAGCGAATGCCATACGCCGCACCCGACGCACCTGTCATTGCCAGCGTGATGGTTTGTTGGAAATTTCTATCTGCCATGGACAGGCCTCAACCGGTTGGGTACCCACATTATCAGTTGCCCTGCACAACGCCCTCAATCCCTTCGTAAACATCAGGGGAAAAGCGCGGGGTACATATTGCCAGAAAGACCAGGTCAGCCTGACCTGTGTTGGCGATTCGCTGCCGACAACCGGCAGGAATGATGACAGTGTCGCCCGCTGTAACAACTTGCGGGGCGAGATCACCGATCTCCACCAGACCCGTGCCGCTGGTAATGACATATCGCTCGACTGTACCGCGCAGGCGATGCCAATGCGTGGTCTTGCCTGGCTCAACCCGGCAGCGTGCAATGGAAACAGCAGGATCTTCGGATGCATTGGCTATTTCAATGACGAAACAGCCTTCGTCGATGTAGAACTCGTTACCATCAGCCAGCAGTCTGATCCGTGGCTGCATAGCAGGTATCAGCCCAGCAAAACCGGCTTGATATAGGAGATTGGGGCAGACTCGTCATCTGCCTCGAACGTCACGACTTCCCAGGCGTCCTTCTGGCCGATCAATTCACGCAGCAACTGGTTGTTCAAGGCATGGCCCGATTTGTGTGCCTTGAACTCACCGATCAGGCTGTTGCCCAAAAGATAGAGGTCGCCGATGGCATCCAGCACCTTGTGTTTGACGAATTCATCTTCGTAACGCAAGCCGTCGGCATTCAACACACCGCTTTCGTCGATCACGATAGCGTTATCCATACTGCCACCCTGCGCCAGACCCTTGCCGCGCAGGTACTCGATCTCATGCATGAAGCCGAAAGTTCGTGCACGACTGACTTCTTTCACAAAAGACGTGCTGGAAAAATCGATTTCTGCCGTCAGTTCACGGTTATCAAACGCCGGATGATCAAACTCGATCGAGAAGGACACTTTGAAACCATCAAATGGCTCAAAACTGGCAACCTTGTCACCGGATTGCACCTCGACCTTGCGCTTGATGCGGATAAAACGCTTGGGGAAATCCTGTTCCTCTATGCCGGCTGATTGCAGTAAAAAGACAAACGGGCCGGCACTGCCATCCATGATCGGCACTTCAGGCGCCGTCAGCTCGACATAGGCGTTGTCGATTCCCAGTCCCGCCATCGCAGACAACAAGTGCTCCACGGTGGAAACGCGTACATCACCCCTGACCAGGGTCGTGGACAGGGTGGTGTCACCGACATTTTCGGCTCGCGCGGGAATTTCCACCGGCGGGTTCAGGTCGACTCGGCGAAAGACAATGCCGGTATCGGCAGGTGCCGGCCTGAGGGTCAGGTAGATCTTGTCGCCGGTATGCAGGCCAACGCCCGTTGCGCGTATGGTGTTCTTGAGGGTACGTTGCCGAATCATTGCTGCAAGATATCTGTTACTGGCGAAGAGTCGGGCATGGTACCAGAGCCGGTGTCCGGAACAAGCCCTGCCCGTCTGGTCCAACGCCGTTAATGCAGCGCATCCAGTACCAGCGCCTCCGTCAATATCTGCGGCAAGATAACCGTCTTACTCTCTACGCCCGGCGGGAAATAGAGATACAAAGGTACACCGCTACGGCCAAACTGCTGCAACAGGCGTGTGATATCGGGATCGCGGTTGGTCCAGTCACCTTCCATGTAAGTGATGCCACGGGTGCGCAAGTGTTGTTTGACGTTGTCACGCCCGAGCGCGGTCTTTTCATTGACCAGGCAGGTGATACACCAGGCCGCTGTCAGGTTGATGAACACAGGCTTGCCCTCGGCGCGCAGGCTGGCAAACCGGGCCGGACTGTAGGGCTCAGCTTCACCCGCTGCAGCCACTGCTTGCTGGCTGGTGGCAACAGTCCTGACGACCAGCATTTGCGGCAATACCAGCGCCAGCAACAACACCAGCACCGACAATGCCTTTTCCCAGCGACGCACCGACGCGTCGCGCCACAACCAGCCGGCCAGCACCAGCAGCACCAATCCCCCCAGGACTGACACCATCGCCAACTGGCCACCCTGCTGTCCCAAGACCCACAACAGCCAGAGCGCCGTGATGTAGAGCGGGAAAGCCAGAAAGCGCTGCAAGCGCTGCATCCACGGGCCAGGGGCCGGCAAACCGTGCAACATACGCGGCCAGTAAGCCAACACGATGAAAGGCAAGGCCATGCCGAAGCCCAGCATCGCAAACACCAGAAGTGCCAGCGGTGCCGACTGGGTGATGGCATAGCCCAGTGCCACACCCATGAAAGGCACTGAACACGGGCTGGCAACCACCACCGCCAGCACACCAGTAAAGAAGTTACTGCGCCAGGGACTACCCGCCACCAGCTGCTGGCCAATACCCATCAGACTGCCGCCAATATGCAGGACACCTGAAAAAGACAGTCCCAACACAAAGAACAGGTAAACCAGCAAACTGATAAACAGTGGCTCCTGTAGCTGGAATCCCCAACCGATTGCTTCTCCCCCGGCACGCAGCAAGAGCATGAGTCCCGCCACCAACACAAACGATACAACAACCCCGCAGGCATAAACCCAACTGTGGAGATGGGCTTCATCATCGCGTTCACGCTGGGCAGCCATGGCAAAGACCTTCAGCGAAAGTACAGGAAACACGCAAGGCATCAGGTTCAGCAACAATCCACCCAGCAGCGCCATCAGCAAGATACCCGTAACGCCATGAGAGTCGGCTGGAGGGGCATCCGCGCCAACCGGGGCAACAACTGTCGGGCTGGCCGAAGCGGTGGGGGCCTTGACCGGTGTGACGGCCGCCGTGTGTAAATCCACATGGAAGTAGAGCTTCTGGGGCGGGTAACACAGACCCGCGTCGGCGCAACCCTGATACTCGACCTGCAAGGTAAACGGCACAGCCGGTTGCTCCGCAAAGTTGAGACTGGCATGGGCATCAGCGTAGAACACTTCGACATTGTGCTCCGTTTCCTCGTCATATTTTTCCTTGCCCTGTGGCAGTGCCAGCAAGAAAGACAGGGGTTGTCTGGCCCCATCCGTATCAAGCTGTACCTTGATACGATCCTTGTAGAGAAAATAGCCGGGCGCAATCACCCAACCGAGGTCTACATGCGCCTGCGCAGCCGGACCGGACGCAGGCACCACAGCGACTTGTAGCTGGTAGGCCTGTTCCACGGGCAGGAACGTCGGCTCCCGGGTCGCTTGCCCGGATAACAGGTCCGCATCGACACCCGCCTGCACGGTTACTGCAACCCAGAACAGCGCAAGCATGACAAAGCGCATGGATAATCCCCTTGAATGGTATTTTTTCGACGGCATTCCAGCAAAAGGGTTCCACCAATTTGGCAGGAACCGTTAAATGCCAATGTCGTCACACGGGCATTGTACCAACTAGCACTTTTGCCGGATGGTTTCTGGTAGGCTATCAGCCTTTATTTGCTGCGCGACCTGCAATGCCTGATGCCCATGCTTACAAATACCTGCATCAGCACACCGCAACACCAGCATACAAGGCAACGCGTGTTTCACCGTACAGCATCCCGGTTACAAGATGTCATTTTCTTGCCGATTACTTAGCCTGCTGCTGATTCTGGCCATGACATCAGGCTGCCAATGGCTGCCACACCGATTGCTATGGTGGCAACATGACAGCAATCCTGCAGAAATCCAGCAACAGGCCACTGTACAGAAATTGCTGGCGCAAGGTGATCTCGCGTTCGAGAAAGACCGGCTCAGCGTGCCTGCAGAGGACAATGCTGTCCTGTACTACAAACAAGTGCTGCAACTTGATGCCGGCAATGTTGCGGCCAAAAAAGGCCTTGTAAAAGTTGCGCGGCGATATTGCGATCTGGCGCTGACTGCAAATGGTAATGGCGACAAGCGTCTCGCACAAAAATACTTGCACCGCGCCGAAGACATCAACGGCAGCACTGCCGAAACAGAAACCGTGCGCAAGCAATTACAGGATACTGTCGCCGGCAAAAATCCGCGCAACCTGCAACTGAAACGCTCTGTGAGCAACATTATTGACAAACACAAACCACAGCAAACGACCGACATGAACCGACACAGCCAGACCCTTGAAAAGGATGCCAACCAACCATGACGCTGCGCCGACAATTATTTAACAGTCTCGCCGTTCTTTTTATCGCCCTGTTTGCAGCCAGCATGACACTGAGCCTGCTTAATGCACGCAGCCACCTGAACGAGCAGATGATTACCAGGGCAAAAGATACAGCGCTGTCACTCAGCCTGTCATTGTCCAGGGCGATCACCAACAACCAGACTGCCATGATGGAATCCATCCTGGATGCCTATTTCGACCAACGCGATTATCTCTCGATTATCTATCGCAACAACAACGGTGAAACCATCCTGCAGCGACAACAGGACGCAGACATCGAAGATGTGCCTGCCTGGTTTGTTCGTTCGTTGCCATTGGCGGAACCCATAGGCAAGGTTGATGTCACCGCAGGCACAAAACAGCTCGGCAGCGTAACGGTTGTGACCAATCCCGGTTTTGTCTATCTCGATTTGTGGGCCACATTCCGCGAATTACTCTTGTTGTTCGGCATCACTGGCCTGATTACCTATGCACTGGCAGGTGTTGCACTCGACCTGTTGTTACGCCCATTGCGACGTGTCGAGGAACAGGCCGCTGCGATTTGTGAGCGCCACTTCGTCGAACAAACGAAGTTGCCACGCCAGCGCGAATTGCGGCAGGTCGTGGAAGCGATCAATTCCATGAGTCGCAAACTCAAGAGTATTTTTCATGAACAGTTAACACTGACTGAAAATTTGCGGGCGCAATCCCACCTGGATCCGGTTACCGGGCTTTCAAACCGTCGCGAATTCAATGCACGCCTGCAATCCATCACCGACAGCGAAACCGGCAATGGCGGCTGCCTTGCCATCCTGCAGATCAGTGATTTTGGCCGTTACAACCTGCAACACGGACACGAAACCGGGGATGAATGCCTGCGGGCCGTCGCCACCCAGTTGCAGACGCTGGGCGCCGAAATACCGGACGCCATTATCAGCCGCCGCGCCGGTGCAGATTTTGCCCTGTACCTGCCGCGCATGAACCAGGAACGCATCAAGGTACTGGCACCACAACTGCTGGCGCGACTGGCCAGCATCGACATCCTGTACGGCCACACGATCCACCTCGGTATCGCCTGCTGTGAAGTGTTGCGCCCGGACCATCGCCTGCTATCGGAAGCTGATCTGGCGTTGCGCCAGTCGCAATCACGCGGCCACAGCAGCTGGCAAATCTACCAGGAAGGCGATGTGATCCAGATCGCCCGCGAAGCCCGGCAGTGGTACGCCACGCTCAGCCGTGTGCTGCAGGATCGCACCCTGACCTTCCACTACCAACCGATTTTCCTCAAACAGGAAACCGGCAAGATCCTGGCGACAGAAATTTTCTGCCGCATCACCATGCAGGACAAACTGGTACACGCCGGTATTTTCCTGCCCATGGCCGAACGTTTCAGTCTCGCCGAAGCGTTCGACAGGCTGATCATCGACGAAGTCCGGCTGCGCTCGGAAAAACACAACAACCAGACACCGCTGTGTATCAACCTGTCACCACAAAGTATCAGCTCGACAGAATTTGTGGCGTGGCTGACAGGCTACCTTGGCGAACACCAGGCTTTTGCGCGGCAACTGGTGATAGAAACCTCCGAATACCTGATCTGCACCGGCACGGAAAGGGTGCGCATGCTGTGCGACATGTTGCACCAGCACGGCGCCAGATTGTCGCTGGATCACTTCGGTATCCACAGCGCTGCTTTCGGGTATTTGCACAGCCTTCCACTCGACTATCTCAAGATTGACCGCAGTTTTATCCGCGATATCCATATCGACACCGACAACCAGTTCTATGTGCAATCGCTGGTGCAGATCGCACACAGCTGCGACATCACCATCCTGGCGGAAGGTGTCGAACATGAACAGGAATGGCATTGTCTCAAGAATCTGGGTGTCGACGGTGGACAGGGCTACTTCCTCGCCCGCCCGGCTGCCACCATGTCCATCACCCAGCAATAATTCCTGCGGAAACCTTCATGCAGCAACCAGATAAAACACTTTTTTTCTTGCCGTTACTCGCCAGCGCCTGCTTGCTGCTTGCCAGTGCCGTACATGCAGGATTGCAAGGCGACAGCGTCAGCATCAGGGAAGCGTGGGTGCGTAAACCGGTGCCGGGTGCTGCCCATGCTGCTGCATTTTTCACCTTGCACAACGATGCGAATATCGCCAAACAACTGTCGGGTGTGCAATGTGACGCCAGCGTCGCCCGGGTATGCGAAATGCACCAGCACATCCATAGCAATGGCAAAATGCATATGCAGAAAATCACAGAGGGCCTGACCATTCCCGCCAACAGTGATTTGCGTTTTTCGCCCGGTAGTTACCATGTCATGCTGCTGGATGTCACACCAGCCATGGGAAACATGAAAACAGTGGAACTTGTTTTTACATTTGCTGATCAGAGCACGTATCATGCGCACCTGCCCGTGAAACCAGTTAACGAGGAATAAATCCATGTCGTCTTTCACACGCATGCCAACACTGGCAAATCCGCTCCGTTATGCAGTCCTGTTTTTCTGCAGCGCATTGCTCACCGCCTGCGCATTGAGTCCGCAGACGATTGTGGTGAGACCAGACATCAAGGCACCATCCATGCCGATCGGCCACGGACGTTCCATGGTGGTCAACACACGCGACCTGCGCAGCAATACCGCACTCGGCACGCGTGGCGGCCTCTACGAATCCTCCAGCCTCAGCACCGATTCCCACATGGAGCAATCCATCACCGCCTCGGCGATTACCGTGCTGCAAAGCTGGGACTTTGCCGCTGTACCCTCCTCCCTGGGCAACTACAACATGCCGAGCATGGAAATCCAGGTTATCGACATTGATTACCACCGCCCGGAAACCAGCGTCGGTGGTGAAGTGACAGTGAAGTGCCGTGTCGCCGTCCGCGTGCAGATGGGCAGTGAAACCTATACCGGTGAATACGCCAGTCGACGCGGCGAACAGGTGGCGGTAATGGGTACCGAATCTGGCAACCAGCGCATGGTCAACGATACTATCAGCCAGGCACTGAACCAGATTTTCCTGGATTCAAAATTGCAGCGTTTCCTGTCACGGTAATTGTGTAGCAGGGATAATCCGGGGGGCAGAGCCAACAACTCTAGCCCCCTTTTTTGTTTCCATTATTTCAGCTTGCGGGAGATATGCCAGTGAAGGAACTGTTCAGGATTCGTGGATTCTGGCCGTACGTAGCCATGCTGTTCATCAATGCTTTTGTCGATCTCGGCCACAAGATTGTCATCCAGAATACCGTGTTCAAGATTTATGACGGCACTACACAAAGTGCGCTGATCGCCGTCGTCAATGCACTGATCCTGCTACCGTTTATCCTGCTGTTTTCGCCAGCCGGATTTATTTCCAACCGCTATGCCAAACCGCGTGTCATGCAAATTGCAGCCTGGGCAGCAGTTATCGTGACACTGCTGATTACTTTCTGTTATGCCCAAGGCTGGTTCTGGGCGGCCTTTGCAATGACACTGGTGCTCGCCGCCAAAAGTGCGTTCTATTCACCCGCCAAATACGGCTACATCCGTGAAATTGCCGGCACCGACAATCTCGCCGCCGCCAATGGTGTCGTGCAGGCCACCACCACCATCGCCATCCTGGCTGGCATGTTTGTATTTTCCTGGTTGTTTGAAAAAAAACTCGCGGATCATGCCGATATACAGACACCGGCAGCCATGTTGCACATGATGGTGCCGCTCGGATTCTTGCTGGTCGGCAACAGCGTGGTTGAATTGTTACTCGCTTACCGGCTACCCGTTTTCAGCAACCCGGCAGCAACAGGTAACGAAACCGGCACCGGAAACCTGGAATCATTTTCTGCAAGAGACTATTTTTCACTGCAGTATTTGCGCGACAACATCGGCACACTGCGCATCAACCGCAACATCTGGCTTTCCATCGTCGGGCTTTCTACTTACTGGGGACTGGCACAGGCCCTGATTGCCGTGTTTCCCACATTTGCCGAAGAACGTCTGCAACAACACAACACGGTGGCGATACAGGCAATGCTCGCTTGCACAGGCATCGGCATCATGCTCGGCTCCATCATTGCCGGGCGCGTGTCACGCCATCACATCGAAACCGGTTTGATACCGGTTGGTGCCGTCGGCATTGCAACCTGTATTGCCTTGCTGCCCCTCATGCACAGCACATTGCCATTGATCGTATTGATGCTGGCCATCGGTTTGTCCGGTGGTTTGTTCATCATTCCACTCAATTCGCTGATCCAGTATCACGCCAACCCGGAAAAAATCGGCACAGTGCTCGCCGGCAATAACTGGATGCAGAATGTCACCATGCTTACCTTCCTGGTGATTACGGCCAGTGCATCATGGCTGGGACTCAACAGCGCACACATGTTTGTCTTGCTGACCGTCGTTGCCATTGGTGGCGCCGGGTACACCGTTTCGCAATTGCCGCAATCGTTTGTGCGCATGGTATTCAGCGTGGTGTTTCGCGGCGCGTATCGTATTGATGTCAGTGGTTTCGACAAGATCCCGCGCGAGGGCGCTGTGCTGTTGCTGGGCAACCATATCAGCTGGATTGACTGGGCGATGGTGCAGATTGCCTGCCCGCGCCCGATTCACTTTGTCATGCAACGTGAAATCTACAACCTGTGGTTCCTGCAACCGTTCCTGAAAGCCTTTGGTGCAATACCGATAGCCAGTGGCCACAGCAAATCTGCATTACAGGCGATCAACCGGTTATTGAAAGACGGCGAAGTCGTTTGCCTTTTTCCGGAAGGTGCGATCAGCCGCAACGGCCAGCTCGGTGAATTTCGCCACGGGTACGAACGTACCATTGAAGAAGTCGACGGAAAAATTGTTCCGTTTTATCTGCACGGATTGTGGGGCAGCAAATTGTCACGTGCGAGCAGCAAACTGCATGAAAACCGCACGCGCGGCCTGAAGCGGAATATCCTGGTCGCTTTCGGTGAGCCACTGCCTATCAATACCAAGGCAGCATCCGTGAAACAGAAAGTCTTTGAACTCTCGATCGGCGCCTGGCAAAAACAGACTGACTGGCTGGAGCCGATTCCACTCGCCTGGCTGCGCACTGCCAAGCGAAAATTACGCGCGCACAGCGTCATCGACAGCAATGGCACCGTGCTGTCCAGCTTTCGCCTGCTGGTTGCCGTGCTGGTGTTTGCACGCCGCATCAAAAAAATATCGTCAACGCAAAATATCGGGATACTACTGCCCACCAGCAGTGCTGGCCTGATCTGCAACATGGCCGCACTACTGGCCGGCAAGACCGTCGTCAATCTCAATTACACAGCAAGTGCCGACGCAATACAGGCTGCACTGCAAAAATCCGGCATCCGCGATATCTACACTTCCCGCGTCTTTATCAAGAAACTGGAACAGAAAGGCATCGCGGTTGAAAGTATTTTCGACAACCATCATATGCTATATCTGGAAGACCTGAAAATTTCTATCAGCCCGCACGAGATGCTGGTCACAGCACTCGCGAGTTTTTTACCGGCGCGCTGGCTATACCGACTCTTCGGCAAACCGGCGAGTATTGATGCGCCGGCCGCCATCCTGTTTTCCAGCGGCAGTGAAGGTTCACCGAAAGGTGTTGTGTTATCACACCGCAATATTGTTGCGAATTGCCTGCAAGTCTCCGACGTGCTGAATACGCGCACCGATGACGTCATCATGGGCAGTTTGCCGTTGTTCCATTCATTCGGCATGACCGTCACCGGCTTCATGCCCTTGCTGGAAAGTATTCCCGTCGTTTGCCATCCCGATCCCACCGATGTCGTCGGCACGGCAAAAGCCATTGCGCGGCACAAGGCGACTGTGTTGTGCGGCACATCCACATTTTTACGATTGTATGTACGCAACCACAAGGTGCATCCGCTGATGTTGCAATCACTGCGCGTGGTGGTAGCAGGTGCAGAAAAACTGGCACCCGATGTGCGCGACGCCTTCAAACTGAAATTCAATGTCGATATTTTTGAAGGCTATGGCGCCACGGAAACCACACCGGTTGCCAGCGTCAATATTCCCGACCAGCTCGATGACCGTTACTGGCATGTCCAGCCCGGCCAGAAAAATGGCACGGTAGGTTTGCCGCTACCTGGCACAGCATTCCGCATCGTCGATCCTGCCAGCATGGCAACACTAGGCACCGGCGAAGATGGCCTGATCCTGATTGCCGGCACACAAGTGATGCTGGGCTATCTTGATGATCCGGAAAAAACCGCGAGCGTGATTGTCGAACTGGATGGGCAACGCTGGTACAAGACCGGCGACAAAGGCCATCTCGATGCAGACGGGTTTCTGGTGATTGTGGATCGCTATTCCCGATTTGCAAAAATTGCCGGGGAAATGATTTCACTGACGGCCGTGGAGGAAGCGGTTCGCAAGACACTCGCCGCGCAGGATGCACAAAAAGGCGAGATGGATTTGCTGGCCGTGAATGTGCCGGATGAGCGCAAGGGCGAAAAAATTGTGCTGCTCTATACCGGCGAACTGGACGAAGAAAGCTTGCGGAAAATCATGCTATCTTCCGATGTGCTCGCCTTGATGCTGCCCGCAGAATACGTGCAGGTAAATGCCATTCCCAAACTGGGTAGCGGCAAGACCGATGTCAGCACAGCAAAACAACTGGCATTGCAGGCACTCGCATAAAGCATCTCAACAACTCAACTGAAAAAACCGCGCACCAGTGTGACGCGGTTATCCGCAAGGGCGTGCAACCACTTGTCGCTCATGAGATAGCGATACTCCGCCACACGCGCAGCGGGATGTGCATCATCGTGGGCCAGGTCACGCGCCGGATGACACATGATCAGCCCGCCGGACGGCAAGGCATCCAGCCAGTTGCGCATTTGCTCGTCAAACGCTGTATCCGGCTGCAGGTTATACAAGCCGGCAAATGCCGTGTTCTGGCCAAAACCTTGCGCCTCGCATTGCGCATGGCAACGTTGCGCTCCCATGGCCTGCAAAACCCGTCCCTTGAGACCACCGGCGGCACGCAAATCCACCAGCGAACGAATCCATGGCTTACCAGTACCGTAACGGCGCGCACATTCTTCCAGCAAGCAATCACGGATTTGCGGAAACACATGCACATGCTGGTGCCCGTCAATAAAATCCGGCCTCACACCTAGCACCTGCTCGAAATGATCAAGCTGTTGCACAATACACGCCCGCAACTTTCCGGTTGGCAACACACGCAACGAAGACAAGGCCATCACTGCCGGCAACGACAAACTGAACGCCTGCTTTGCAAAACAACCGGTGAAGGCTTGCGTAAAATTCAGGTGCAAACCCACATCCACCCTGCCCAGGAACTCACGCAAACCGGCGGCATCTTCACGCCAGCGGGGCGATTGCGTCATGCACGCAGTCGCAGACAGGCGGCCTGCACCCAACAGTTCAAGAATGCCTGCACTGACTTCGCTATTCAGGCTAAAATCATCAGCACACACCACCAGTGCCTTGTTACCCCGGTTTCCTGGATCCAAAACATTTACTCGCAATTACCTGATGGGCGCAGCTTAACCCGACACACCAGCCGGAGGAAGATTTCTTGTTACCCGAAAAAACTGACATGCCTGCAGGCAAGACACTGACACAGGATCTGCAGCGGCTGTTGCTGATCGTACTGCCACTGTTCTTATTGTTCATCGGCTGGCGACCACTGAGCGTGCCCGATGAAGGGCGTTATCCGGAGGTGGCACTGGAAATGTTGCTGTCGGGTGACTTCATCACACCCAGAATCAACGGTATCGTTTTTCTCGACAAACCCGCGCTGTATTACTGGTTGCAAGCCCTTTCGTTCCATGTGTTTGGCGTCAGCCAGTGGAGCATACGTTTGATGCCAGCACTGTTTGGCGTGCTCGGCGTCGCAATAATTTTTATCACGGCGTGGCAACTTTTTTCACGTCGGGCGGCGTGGTGGAGTGCAGCCATACTCGCTACCAATCCGCTGTATTTCCTCGCTGCGCAGTATGCCGACATGAACCTGGAAATTGCCGTGCTGGTGACTGCGGCACTTTGCCTGTTCTTGCTCGGGCGCCGCGAACCGGCAGGCAGCAGGCAGCGCCGTTATCTGTTCTGGCTGGGATGGATGGCAATCGGTTTTGGCGTGCTGACCAAAGGCCTGATCGGTTTTGTTTTCCCGGCGATGGTTGCCGGCTGCTGGACAATCATCGGCTGGCGCTGGCGCGAATTGCCACGCTGGTATTTCATCAGCGGTTTCATCATTGTGCTGGCCGTGTGCTGGCCGTGGTTTGTGGCCGTGCAAAAACAGAACCCGCAATTTTTCCATTACTTTTTTATCTACCAGCAATTCCAGCGTTTCTCCGGCACCGGCTTCAACAACGAATTGCCTTTCTGGTTTTACCTGCCTGTCATCGCTGGCGGATTATTGCCGTGGAGCTTGTGGCTGCCGAAAGCGCTGTTCAACCAATATCGCTGCGCGTTTGGTAACACAGCATTCGCTGATGCGGATGTGCGCCAATGGTTGTTGCTGTGGCCCTTGCTGATACTGGTTTTCTTTTCGCTGCCCGCCTCTAAAATTGTCGGCTACATTTTGCCTGTGCTGCCGCCACTCGCCCTGCTCATGGGCGATTACCTGGATCGCAAGTCCGCGCTGGCAGCCCCGCTGTCTTTTGCAATGCGTCACACAAAATACCTTCCTGTCATTGGCCTCCTGGTTTCGCTCGCTTTACTGGCTATCATCCCGCGCTTCGAACCCAACGGCATCAAACCGCTCGCCACCGTATTGCAAAAAGCATTCCAGGCGGGTGACAGCATCATTTCCTATCGCAACTATTACCAGGATCTGCCGCTGTACCTGCATCGGGAAAAACCCTTCCAGCCGATGACAGTGGTAGATAACTGGAATGATCCCGAGATCATGAAAGAGGATAACTGGCGCCGGGAGTTTTTTCTTGGCTTGCAAAACCAGCCGGAAGCACGCAACTGGCTGATTGATGAAAATGCTTTCGCTGCAAGGCTGCAGTCATCCGCGCGTATATTCGTGCTGTCCAGTTACCGCAATGAACAGACACTGGTATCCCGCTACGGCCTGCATGTGATTGCGCGCACGAAGAAAAATATCCTGTTGGCAACACCCGCTATCGAGTTGCCTGCCACAACGCGATAACTACTGGAGAACGGCGAGTGTAGATGCCTGTTGCACCAGCAGACAGGCACTGCCATCAACAGCGATTTTTTTCAGCGGATATTTTTCCAGCAACACCGGGCAATCCTTTTCGTCCGCCACCACAAACAGATTGCCAGCACCGGTAACATTGGCAGCAGCGACAACACTTTCCAACTGCGATGGCATGATCAGCCACTGTCGGCTCACTGGATCACGATCCCGACCGAACCATAATTCATTGCGCCAGCCATCCTGGTTTGGCAATTGTGGCGCTTCCCAGTTGGTTACCACTGTCACCGGCTTGCGTGTGTTCACATAGATCGGGATGTCGTAATAATATTTTTCGTAAAAAACCATCCGGTCATTTTCATGCCAGTGCGACTGGATGATGTCGGCAATCACTACCTGGTTATGATGGGTAAATGCAGGCACCACAATCAGGCATGACAAGTTGAACAGCGCCATCATGATGGCAACGCCGGCAGCTTCGACAAACGCCGACCGTTGCCGGCGCCAGAAAAATATTGCACCGCCAAATGTGATTGCCGTGCTTGCTACTGCTGCCGACAAAACCCATAAGGTTTTATCATCGGCCTTGATAACTTGCGACACGACATACGCCCATGTCAGTAACAGGAATACTGCAAAAAAGATTTTACTGTGCAGCGGGAAGGATTTCCCATTCTGCAAGTCACAAGCAATCAGCAGCGCCACGGCGGGCATGACGGGCAGGATATAGCCCATCACCTTGGATGCCGGCATGGAAAAAAAGCAGACCATCGCGACAATCCAGATCAACAGCATCCATACCATTCTTCCACCCGCCGGTTGCTGCAACACGGTATCTGCAAACTGGCGCGTCAACGGCAAGCGTTTCACGATGCCGACTACATCGGTCATCCACGGCATGAAACCCAGCAGCAATACTGCCGGATAAAACCAGAAGGGCTGGACATTATTGAAATTAGTACCGCTGTAACGCTCGAAATGTTGCACCACAATAAAATAATGCAAGAATCCCGGTTCGCGCTGTTCCATCAGGAAAAACCACGGCGCGACAATCGCCAGCAGCAACAGGATACCGCGCACAAAGCAGAAGGCGGGCAGTCGGCGCCACTGATTAAACAACAGCACCCACAAACCGAAAACCATCGCCGGCAATACGATGCCGATCAGGCCTTTCGCAAGAATTGCCAATCCCATGAACATCCATGCAAGCATTCGCCAGAAAAACGTTCGCGATGTCTTGCCTGCTTCCGCCACAAAAAAACAGAGTACGGCCGATGCAATCAGCACGCCTACTTCCAGATTCATATCAGCAAACTGGCTAGCGACAAAATAGAGTGGATTCGTTGCCAGAATGACTGTCGCAATCCGTGCCACCGGTTCACCAAACAGGCGACGACTTGCCTGGTACACCAGTACACAGCCAAAAAATCCGGTCAATGCGCCTGGCAGGCGTATCGCCCAGGCATTGATGCCGAATACGTGCATCGACAGCGTTTCGAGCCAGTAATACAAGATGGGTTTGTGGAAAAAAACCGTGCCGTTCAGGTACGGCACAACCCAGTCGCCACTCAGCAACATGTGGCGCGCCACATCGGGATAACGCCCTTCGTCAGGCGTCACCAGTGGATGCGTGCCAAGAAAAGCCGTGAAATACACCAGCAGCGGAATGAACAACCAGTGAAACGGAAACGACGGTTGCAGGAAACGGTTTTCTTGCACGGGATTTACTGACTCCTATCGCTTATGGGAGAAGGCCCACAGCTTGCTCAATACAAATGTCATGACGGCCACCAGCACCAGCACCATACCCAGCGACAACCAGTAGGGCAACGTTGTGTATTGCAGCAGCAAGTAATAGAGACATTCGTTACTGGCGAAACCCAGTACAGCCACCAGCAAAAAGCGTGGCAGTGACTGGCTGTGCTGTGTATCGGTGTGGGCAAATGTCCAGAATCGATGACCGAAATAACTGACCTGGAATGCCGTTATGAACGCAGCAATATTGGCCAGCAGGGGCTGCAGCGCATACCATTGCACCAGCAACAGCACGACGACAAAATGCACTGCCGCCGCCGAAGCACCCACGACCAGGAAACGCAACAACTCACCATGCAGGACAGTCACCGGTTTTTCCACGCCTGCGGGCAATTCCGTGGTCATTTTTTTCCGGTATCGGCTGACGGGCTGCCATCAAAACCGTGAAGGCCGCGCACCAGATAATTCGGTCGCTGCTTCACTTCATTGAAAATTCGCGCGATGTATTCGCCAAGTACACCGACAGAAATCAGCTGCACGCCACCGAAAAACATGATGGCAACAACGATGGTCGGCCAACCGTTGGTATCCGCGCCATACAACATGGTTTTCAATACCACCCACAGTGCATAGACAAATGACAAACCGGAAATAACCAGACCGATCACGCTCCACATACGCAGCGGCAGATCGGAAAAAGACACCAGCCCGGTCATGGCAAGTCGCCACAACTGCCGGAAAGTAAAAGACGATTCACCGGCTTCGCGCTGTTGCACCTGGAACGATACTGCCGTCGAACGGAATCCCACCCACGAGTACAGGCCTTTCATGAAACGGCCGCGCTCCGGCAAACTGCGCAAGGCCAGTACAACCTTGCGATCCAGCAAACGGAAATCCCCGGCATCCGCCGGCAGATCCACCGACGCCATGCGATCAATCAGCCAGTAAAACAGTTTCACGCCGCTGCGTTTGATGCCGGTTTCTTCTGCACGATCCGTGCGCACGCCATACACCATGTCATAACCGGCACGCCATTGCCCAACAAACGCGCCAATGGTTTCTACCGGATGCTGGAAGTCAGCATCGATCATGATGACGGCATCGCCATCCGCGTGGTCAATACCGGCCGTCAGCGCTGCTTCCTTGCCAAAATTGCGGGAGAAATCGATCAGCTTCACCGGCAACTGCTGGCTGGCGGCAATGACTGTTGCAGCGGTATCGTCACGACTGCCGTCGTTCACCACAATCATTTCCACGCGCGAGCTGTACCTGCACAATTCTTCATGCAAGACCTGCAGGAAGCGTCCGATATTCGCCGATTCATTGAAAGCGGGAATCACGCAGGAAATCAGCGGATTTGCAGGGCGTTCAGACGGTGTGCTCATGGAAGTCCGTGCAGGGGAAAGTAGCGACTGGATCAGGCCGCGATAATAAACTGCCGTGGCAAACAGCACCAGCCGCACACCGGGCACATGCTCACAACTCCGTGCCCGCCGATCGTGCCTTGATATGCAGCAGATTCTGGCTCATGGCGTGCGCCAGCTCTTTTTCGCCATAAAAGACGCCATCAACCAGCTCGCGCGCCAGTAGCTCAGCCTCGTCATCGCTGTGAACACGCGCAATCGAGCGGATTTCCGGATTCAGCATGCGTGCAATCTCCAGCATGCGGCAGGTGCGCACCGCATCCGGCATTGCCACCACCAGAATGGAAGCGCGGGCAATATGCGCCTGTATCAATACCTCGGCCTCCACGGCATCGCCATAAACCGCCGCTTCCCCGTGTTTGCGCAAGGTCTCGACCGCATCCCTGCTGTCTTCGATCACCACAAACCGGATGCCCTGTTCACGCATGACGTTGGCAATACGACGCCCGACGCGTCCATAACCCGCCAGCACGACGTGGCCAGTCAGCATCTCGTGTGTGAATGTCATCGGCAACATCGCCAGTGGATCATCCGGCCGCTCCAGGAAACGGGCAAGACGGGAGCGTGTGCGTATCCAGCGTTGCAGAGGCTCCACGGCATAAAACACCAGCGGGTTCAGCGCAATCGCAATCAGTGACCCGGCGAGGATCAGGCTTTGTCCTTCCAGTGGCAACAGGCCTAGCGCCACACCGAGTCCCGCCAGAATGAACGAGAATTCGCCGATTTGCGCCAGACCGACCGAGACAGTGAGCGCTGTATTCAGGGGATACCGGAACAATCTCACCAGCGTGAATGCTGTCATCGATTTGCCGACCATGATGATCGCCACCACCGCCAGCACACTCAGGGGGCGTGACACCAGCACATGCGGATCAAACAACATCCCGACCGATACAAAAAACAATACCGAGAAAGCATCACGCAATGGCAGCGATTCCTTTGCCGCCCGGTAGCTCAGGCTGGATTCGTTCATGACAATACCGGCAAAAAACGCGCCCAGTGCCAGTGACACACCGAATAACAGGGAAGCGCCGTAAGCAATCACAATCGCAGCCGCCACCACGCCGAGTGTGAACAATTCACGGGAACCGGTATGCGCCACCTGCCACAGCAACCACGGCATCATGCGGCGGCCAGCCACCAGCATCAGGCCGATGAAACCGACCACTTTCAGCAGCGTAAAACCGATCGTGTACAGCAGGTTGGCATCCGGGATTGTGTGGCCGCCCAGCCATCCGGCCAACGGTGGCAGCAGCACCAGTACCAGCACCATGACCAGGTCTTCCACCACCAGCCAGCCAACCGCAACGTGCCCCGTGTTGGATTCCAGCAGCTGCAATTTCTCCAGTGCCCGGATCAACACCACCGTGCTGGCGACCGACAGCGACAGGCCGAAAACGAGGCAGCCACCGGGACTCCAGCCCCACAGCCACGCAATGCCCGCTCCCAGCGCCGTCACGATCGGGATCTCGATCAGGGCACCGGGCAGCGCGATGTGACGCACCGCCACCAGATCCTCGATCCTGAAATGCAATCCGACCCCGAACATCAGCAGGATCACACCGATCTCGGCCAACTGGTGTGACAAGGCGATATCCGCCACAAAACCCGGGCTCATGGGGCCCAGGATAATCCCCGCCACCATATAGCCCACCAGCACCGGCAAGCGCAGTTTCACCGCTGCAAAACCCAGCACCAGCGCCAGGCCGAAACTGGCAGCAATCGTGATAATCAGGGAGGTTTCGTGGTGCACAATAATTCACTCGACAAAGTACGCGCCCATTGTGGACGATCATCCCCACAGGAGAAACCACGTTGCAGGCATTTAGAGGAACGAATGCATGCGGCTATACCCAGTGGCATTTGCGCCCCCCGCTCATTACCATAGCCGCCTCTTTTTCTGACGAATTTTTAAGCCGTTGTGACTGACGCTCCCACCCCATTCAAGGCGCCACAGCCATTGCGGATTGCCCTGCTCGGTTACCGCAGTCACCCCTATGGCGGCGGCCAGGGCATTTACCTCAAGTACCTGAGCAAGGCACTGGTGAATGCCGGGCACCAGGTGGATGTCATTTCTGGCCCGCCCTACCCGGAACTGGATTCGCGTGTGCAACTGATCAAGGTGCCGAGCCTCAATCTGTTTGAAAGCAAGGTGCATCACGCCGTGGCGCTGCGCCCACACCACTTGCGCTCGTGGGCGGATTTTTTTGAATGGTGGAGCATGTTCACCGGCGGTTTTGGCGAGCCTTACAGTTTTGGCCGCCGAGTGGCGCGCCTGCTGAAAAATCGCCGCGCCGATTACGACATCATCCACGACAACCAGAGCCTGTGTTACGGCCTGATCCATTTGCAGAAAAAAGGCTTTCCGGTGGTCGCCACCTTCCATCATCCGATCACCCACGACTTGCGCATCGCCCTCAAAGCCGAACCGCGCTGGTACATGCGATTGCTGATCCGCCGCTGGCATTCTTTTTTGCGGATGCAAAAAAATGTGGTGCGCGACCTGGATCACATTGTCACAGTTTCCGAACATTCACGCCGCGACATCGCGCGCGATTTTCCGGTCAGTGAGCAACAGATTGATCTCGTGCACTGCGGTATCGACACAGAAGAATTTGCACCACTGCCGGATGCCAAAAAAATTCCGTTCCGCATCATGTGTACCGCATCCGCCGACCAACCCCTGAAAGGTTTGAAATATTTACTCAAGGCGGTTGCCGCATTGCGTGAACGCTATCCGCAACTCAGCCTGCTGGTTGTCGGCAAAGCCAATGCCAGCGGTTATACCGAAAATCTGGTGAAGCGACTCGGCATCGGTGACATTGTGCAATTTGTCTCCGGCATTTCCACGCAACAACTGGTACAACACTACAATGAAGCTGAAATTGTTGTGTGTCCTTCGCTGTATGAAGGTTTCGGCCTGCCTGCTGGCGAAGCGATGTCCTGTGGCACTGCCGTGATTTCTTCTGATGGCGGCGCCTTGCCTGAAGTGGTGGGCGATGCAGGACTGGTTGTCAAAGCCGGCAGTGTCGACGCGCTGGCCGACGCCATCACACAGCTGCTGGAAAATCCTGCGCAAAGACAACAACTCGCACAAGCCGGACGCCAGCGCATTCTCGACACCTTTTGCTGGAATCTTGCTGCACAACAGTTCACGCAGTATTACTACAAAATGCTCAGGATCGATCCGATCAACACAGCGAAAGAAGCCGCCGCATGAAAACCGTAGACTTTACTATCCTCGGCTTCAACAGTGGCGACAAGGTACTGGATCTCGGCTGCGGTGAAGGTCGCCACGTGATCAGCTTTTATGTCGAAGCCGATGTGCATGCGATTGGTGTGGATCTCGGGTTTGCGGATTTGCAAACCACAGAAAAAAAATTCCTGCCCTTCAATGAACCGGATAATGCACGCAAGCAATTTCACCTGGCTTGCAGCAATGCGTTGCAACTGCCATTTCCTGACCAGAGTTTCGACAAGGTGATCTGCTCCGAAGTGCTGGAACATATTCCTGATTACCAGGGCGCCCTGCGTGAAATCGAACGCATCCTGAAACCGGGTGGCGTTGCTGCCATCAGCGTTCCACGCTTTGTACCCGAATGGATTTGCTGGGCACTGTCTGACGAATACCACAGCAACGAAGGCGGCCACTTGCGTATTTTCAAGGCGCACCAGCTGAAACGCGAGATTGAAAATACCGGCTTGCGTTTCATACGCCAGCATTGGGCGCATGCACTTCACAGTATCTACTGGTGGTTGCAATGTGCGTTCTGGGAAAACAAGGAAAAAAATTCCGTCGTGCAGGCGTGGCACAGACTGGTGGTGTGGGACATGATGGAACAGCCCGCACTGACCGGCACGCTGGAAAAAATTCTCAATCCGCTGATCGGCAAAAGCGTCGTGATGTATTTCTATAAACCCAGTGGCACGAAAAGTAGCACCAGGTAAACGATCATGAGCGGCCCGTTTTTTAGCAAAGGTTTTTTTCCAGACGAATTGCTGCGGCCAGCAGTCGATTATATTTTGCAAACCCAGCTCGATGATGGCTGCATTCCGTGGTTTCCGGGCAGTTATGCCGACCCCTGGGATCACACCGAAGCAGCGATGGGATTATCCATTGCTGGCGAATACGCCGCAGCAGAAAAAGCTTACCAATGGCTGAAGAGCGAGCAATTGAAAGACGGCAGCTGGTGGATCCACTACCAGGATCGTACCGTGAAAAATGACGAGCGCCGTGAAAGCAATTTCGTGGCGTATGTCGCGACTGGCGTCTGGCACCATTACCTGATCAGCGGCAACTATTCCTTCCTGTGCGAAATGGCCGACATGGTGGAACACGCCATGCGCTTTGTGATCGGCTTGCAAACGGAGCATGGCGACATCCACTGGGCCGTCGACAAACAGGGCAAACCACTACGCGATGCACTCGTGACCGGCAATGCATCGATTTACAAAAGTCTCGAGTGTGCGATCAATATTTTCACGGTACTCGGCGAGCCGAAACCGCATTGGGAAAAAGCGCGCGAAAAACTCGGGCACGCACTGCGCCATAAACCGGAACGTTTTGATCGCACATGGGAATCGAAAAAACGCTATTCCATGGACTGGTTTTATCCCGTACTGACAGGCGCCATCGACAACAGGAAAACTGCACTGGCACGTATCAATGCACGCTGGGATGAATTTGTCGTGCCGGGTATGGGCTGCCGCTGCGTATCTGACCAACCGTGGGTGACTGTGGCCGAATCCTGCGAGTTGACCATGGCCTTGCTGGCGGCGGGCGATCATGCACGCGCTGTCGAACTTTACAGCTGGCTACACCAGTGGCGCGATGATGCCGGCGTTTACTGGACGGGTTACCAGTTTGCTGAAGATCTGTTGTGGCCCGATGAAAAACCCACATGGACTTCGGGTGCCATCCTGCTCGCTGCCGATGCGCTCACCAACCATACTGCCGCCAGCAAACTGTTCGTTGAAGTGAATCTGCTCGAAAGCGCCGAACAGCTCGAACAACAACTGGCCGCGCGTCGCCGCAAGGACTGAATCCATCGCAATTGTCCGGTTACCCGACGTCAATTTTTCAGTAAGATGACGTCTGGTTTCACATCGGGAATTGCACATGACCTCTCCATCCAGATCGAGTCGTACCCCTAACAAGCCTGCTGCCAAAAAAAATGCGTTCTACGCTCAATCCGGTGGCGTCACTGCCGTGATCAATGCCTCAGCCGCCGGGGTGATTGAAGCGTGCCGCGCCAATGATGACAAGATCGGCAAACTGTACGCTGGCAGCAACGGCATCATTGGTGCATTGCGTGAAGAATTGATCGACACCAGCAAGGAAAGTGCAGCGAACATTCGAGCACTGACACACACGCCATCGGGCGCCTTCGGTTCTTGCCGTTACAAACTGAAAAGCCTTGAAAAAAACCGTGCAGAATATGAACGCCTGATTGAAGTGTTCAGGGCACACAATATCGGCTACTTTTTCTACAACGGTGGTGGCGACTCTGCGGATACTTGCCTGAAAATCTCGCAGCTGTCAGAGACCATGGGTTATCCGATACAGGCAATCCATGTCCCCAAAACTGTAGATAACGATTTACCGATCACGGATAACTGCCCCGGCTTTGGTTCAGTAGCCAAATACGTGGCCGTATCCACCAAGGAGGCTGCACTCGATGTCGCATCCATGTGCGAAACCTCCACCAAGGTTTTTATTCTCGAAGTCATGGGGCGCCATGCAGGCTGGATTGCTGCGGCAGGCGGCCTCGCCAATGAAGAAGAAGGCGCAGCACCGCACATCATCATCTTCCCGGAAATTGCATTCGACAAAACAAAATTCCTGAAACGCGTAAAAGACACCGTACAAAAAAACGGCTATTGCGTGATCGTCGCCAGTGAAGGTGCGCAATACAAGGACGGCACGTTCCTGGCCGATGCCGGCAATGTAGATGCATTCGGCCACAAACAACTCGGCGGCGTTGCACCGACACTTGCACAAATGGTGAAAGACGAACTGGGCTACAAATACCACTGGGCACTGGCCGATTACTTGCAGCGTGCCGCAAGACACATTGCTTCAAAAACCGATGTTGAGCAGGCTTATGCAGTCGGCAAGGCAGCCGTGGAAATGGCACTGGCCGGCAAAAATGCCGTGATGCCCGCTATCACACGCGGCAAAGGCAAAAAATATTCGTGGACGATCACAGAGGCACCACTGGCGAAAGTTGCCAATGTCGAGAAAAAAATGCCGCGTGAATTTATCAGCAAGGACGGCTTTGGCATTACACAGGCATGCCGCGATTATCTGGTGCCGCTCATCCAGGGCGAAGATTATCCCCCGTACAAGAATGGCGTACCTCAATACGCAAAAATGAAAAAAGTTATGGCTGCCAAAAAACTTAAAAACACCTTCAAGCTGTAAGCCCTGATGAATATGTCGCATAACAGGGATGTTATCGCGGTATTTTTTTTCCTATCCCTGTTTTCTGTTTTTTCCGGTAGCGCCATTGCGCTGTCAGCACCCCCCGCTGTCTTCAACCCGATAATCGTTACACCACCCGAAGAGCGGTTTACCCGCGAAATTATCCTGGATAACCTGGAATCCCCATGGGCGATGGACTTTATCGACGATGAT
This sequence comes from Pseudomonadales bacterium, assembly GCA_035430165.1. GTDB lineage: Bacteria > Pseudomonadota > Gammaproteobacteria > Pseudomonadales > UBA7239 > UBA7239. Next base: position 33,763 of record DAOMGE010000028.1, read on the forward strand.
AATCTTCTCATTACCGAACACGGCGGCCATCTTGTCGAATTCAGCAAAAAAACAGGAAAAAGAATCATTGCCGACTTTTCATCACTGGTCGCTCACGGGGAACCACAGCTCGGGCTTCTGGATGTGGCTGCACATAAATTAGGCAAAAAAACCTATATTTACATGAGCTATACCGCACAAAAAAAACAAGGCAATGCAGATCACTTCACAACCTGCATCATGCGCAGACGCTGGGAAGAAGACAAGCTGACAACAGATAATAAAAAGAAATTCTGTGTGGGGCCATGGGGCAAAGAAACATCACAGTTTGGCGGAGCCATTGCATTTGACCAGAAAAATCACGTTTTCCTTAGTGTTGGTGATCGAGCACAACGGGGGGTTTCCCAGAAAAAAGACGCACTCTGGGGGAAAATTCTTGCCTTCAATGATTCCATGCTTAATGTTAATCAACCTCTTTTTCATGGCGACCACGGCAAGTTGATCTGGAGCATGGGTCACAGAAATCCCCAGGGCCTGTTTTACGATAAGACATCACAGAAACTCTATTCTTCCGAACACGGCCCCGAAGGAGGTGATGAGATAAATATCATCGAACAGGATGCCAACTATGGATGGCCAGTCATCACCTACGGCCACGAATACAAAACCCATATGCCGATTGGCGAAGGCACCGTGAAGCCGGGAATGCAACAGCCGCTGTATTACTACACCCCCTCTATTGCCACGTCAGGCATGATGGTTTATCACGGCAATATGTTTCCCGAATGGGAAAATCATATTTTTGTAGGCGCCCTGGCTGGCCAACATCTTAATCATCTCACTATACAAAATAGCAAAGTTACCAAAGAGGAGCGAATGCTTTCTGAAATGCATTCTCGTGTGCGCGATGTTAAAACAGGGCCTGATGGCGCGATTTATGTCCTGATGGAAAAAGGTATACTCCTTCGCCTTTCAAAAAAATAGTCAACAACACCCCGATCTGGAGTCATCATGGCAAAAATTTCCATACAGCACGCACACAAACAGAATGAAAAAACCGTGCGGGAGGCGCTGGAGCAGTTACTGGGGGAACTGAAAGAGGAATACCAGATCACCAGCACGTGGCGCGGCCATACAGTCGAGTTTCATCGCACAGGTGCCAGCGGCACTCTCACTATCAAACCGCATCAGGTGGATATAGAAATCCGGTTAAGTATGATGCTCTCGATGTTCGAGCGAAAGATCAGGGATGCCATCAACAATTTTTGCACTGAAAACCTGGCCTGAAGGCTTGTCCTAGTATTTTTTCAAATGCATGACCGAGCGGTACTCCGCTTTTCCACAGAGATATTCCCGCAATTCCGCCCGGGTATCCTCATCCATAAAATGGCGTAGAGGCTGGTTGACGCTTTCAATAACACGCATTGCCAGTTCGATTTTTTTGTCCCATTGCGTATGGAAAGTATCGATATCAGTTGGCAACAGTTTTTTTCTGCATGTATCACAACCACAGGCAATATCGATTTCATCGGCAATATTGAACAAGCCGTACTCATCGGTGATTTCTTCTCCCGCCTGAATATCACGCACAGCAATTTCAAAACCATACGCTGTCAACATGGTGTTGCAATTACAGCTGTGATTGACGTATTTGGAGTGATCCCAGCTGAGCACCCAGCTGCCAGCTTTATCCACATAACAATAGCGCGATATCAGCTCACGGTATTCCGGATCAAATGTAGCAAGCTGTTGCGTATCCAGCACGATTTCAAGCGGGTCACGGATATAAATAATAGTGCCCATCGGCAAGAATTTTTTTGCAAAAACGCCGCAGCCAATTTGCGGTGAAACCTGTCGTATTTCTGTGTCCGGATGGATCATCTACGACTCTTCAGGCTACTTGCCGTAATCACGCTTGTACTGCTCCCGCATTGAATCAAATGCGAACCGCAAACGCAGCGGATCAAAAGGCGGACGGAATAAACCATGGTAGTCACCACGCGGATTGATGACAGCAATATCGCCACTGTGCTCCATAGTGTAATTGCCGTCAGGCAACGGTACTTTGGTAAAACCCGCGTTGAGATCCGCTGAAAATTTCACCAGATCCATGTAATCCCCTGTCACTCCCATAAACAGCGGATTGAAGTAGGTCACGTACTCGCGCAATTTTTCCGGCGTGTCACGCGCCGGGTCAACTGTCACCAGCACCACCTGAAAATCATCCGATTCATGCTTGCCCTGTAGTTCTTTGTAAAGCTTGTTCAGCACACCCATGGTAGTCGGGCAAACATCCGGGCAGGATGTAAAACCGAAAAAAACAAACGTCCACTTGCCAACAAATGCCGCCTTTGTAAACGGCTTTTTATCATGGCCCAGCAACTGGATGTCACGGAAAATTCGTGGTTTGTCATAGATAATTGCGCCGTAACTTTCCATTTTCTGTTTATTGAAAATTACCGGCTGCATCATGCGATGCACAAAACCCGCCACCAGCACCGTGATAACCAGTGCCAGCACACCGACGGTCACTTTGACATGCGAGCGCTTGTTCATGATCGTCTGCCTGTTATCTGGGATTCAGGGTCAGATGTTGCGGTATTGGCAACAAATAATGATCTGCCAGCATGATCACAAATAATGCCATCAGATAAATGATCGAATACTTGAATGTTTCCATGCCTGCACCAGGCTTTTCACGATACAGCTGGATAGACCAGTAAAGGAAACCGGCACCAAGCACAACTGAACCCAACAAATAGAGCCAGTTAAACATTTGCGTAGCAAATGGCAGCAAGGTTATCGCGATCAGGATCAGCGTGTAGAGCACCACATGTAGCGCAGTCAGTTTGATGCCGTGCGTGACTGGCATCATCGGTATTTCCGCTTTGGCGTAATCATCACGACGATGTATTGCCAATGCCCAGAAATGCGGTGGCGTCCATGCGAAAATTACCAGTACTAACAACAGTGCATTGTGATGGACGTGATTGGTGACGGCCGTCCAGCCCAACAGTGGCGGCACAGCACCAGCCAAGCCACCAATGACAATATTTTGTGGTGTCGCGCGCTTAAGGAAACTGGTGTAGATAAATGCGTAGCCAATCAACGCAGCGAACGTTAACCACATTGTGAGGTCATTGGTAAAAACCTTCAGTACCAGCATGCCTGCGGCACCAAGCGCGCAAGCAAAAGCCAGCGCCTGCGCATTGCCAATCCTGCCTTGTGCGACCGGGCGATTGATAGTACGTGCCATTTTCAAATCAATATGCTGGTCAACAATATGGTTCACTGTTGCGGCGGCGGCAGCGCAAAGCGCGATCCCGAGATTGCCAAATATCAGCACCTGAAAAGGCACCATACCCGGCACAGCCAGCAACATACCGATAACTGATGTAAGGATCATCAGCGCCACAACATTCGGCTTGCACAATTCCAGGTAGTCTTTGATTACAGAACGCTTAACAACTGTCATGTTTTCACCGGCACTCATCGTTGTTTCCCGCTCATCACCATATCCCGGATCGCACCCGTTTTTTCCAAGCCGTGAAATGCTATCTTCAGGTTCAACGATACATCAACCGCTTTGTTGGCACACCGAACGTCTCGATAACAAAAAGCCCCGCCGGTTTCCCGGCAGGGCTTTTCACATCAGACTTATTCAAGATTACTCAAGAATTTTCGCAACAACACCGGCCCCGACAGTACGGCCACCTTCGCGGATAGCGAAACGCAGGCCGTCTTCCATCGCGATGGGGGCAATCAGGGTCACCGTCATCT
>DAOMGE010000029.1:0-37439 GCA_035430165.1 Pseudomonadales bacterium
CCAATCGTACCAACGTTTACGTGCGGTTTCTTACGCTCAAATGCTGCCTTTGCCACAGTAGATTACCTCTTTGAATCAATTTGAAAATTAACGTTTGTTTTTCTCGATAATATCCTGGGCGACATTATTTGGCGCTTCAGAATATTTCGCGAATTCCATAGTGTAGGTTGCGCGACCTTGCGTTGCAGAACGCAGCGATGTTGCATAACCAAACATCTCAGCCAAAGGCACTTCAGCATTGATGACTTTACCCATCGGGCTTTCATCCATACCCAGTATCAAGCCGCGACGACGGTTCAAGTCACCAACAACATCACCCATGTTGGCTTCCGGTGTCACAACTTCCACTTTCATGATTGGCTCAAGCAATACAGCCCCACCCTTGAATGACAGCTCTTTCGTCGCCATAGATGCCGCAACTTTAAACGCCATTTCATTCGAGTCTACATCGTGATACGAACCATCAAAAACTGTCGCTTTTAATCCAAGCAGGGGATAACCGGCGACAACACCGTTTTTCATCTGCTCGGCAATACCTTTCTGGATGGCAGGAATATATTCTTTTGGAACAACACCACCCACAACTTCGTTTACAAACACCAATTCAGCCGAATCCGGTTCTTCCTCGTTTGGTTCGAAACGTATCCAGCAATGACCGTACTGACCGCGGCCGCCAGACTGACGCACAAACTTGCCTTCGATTTCGCACTTGTTGCGGATACGCTCCCGGTAGGCAACCTGAGGCTTACCAATATTGGCTTCCACGCCAAACTCACGCTTCATACGATCAACGATAATGTCGAGGTGCAACTCGCCCATGCCGGAAATAATAGTCTGGCCAGTTTCCTCATCCGTACGGACACGGAACGAAGGGTCTTCCTGTGCGAGTTTGCCCAGAGCAATACCCATTTTTTCCTGGTCAGGCTTTGACTTTGGCTCAACCGCAACAGAAATTACCGGCTCAGGAAACTCCATGCGCTCCAGCACGATAATATTATCGAGTGCGCACAAGGTTTCACCGGTTGTTACATCTTTCAGGCCGATTGCAGCAGCGATATCGCCTGCAAGGATTTCAGTAATTTCTTTTCTGCTATTGGCGTGCATCTGTACGATACGGCCGATACGCTCCTTACGCTCCTTGACCGAGTTGTAAACACTGTCACCACTGTTAAGCGAGCCTGAATAAACACGCATGAACGTCAAGGTACCGACAAATGGATCAGTCGCAATCTTGAATGCCAGAGCAGCAAACGGCGCCTTATCGTCAGCAGGGCGCGAAGCAGCTTCGCCATTTTCAAGCACGCCCTGAATAGGCTTGACTTCATTCGGGGCCGGCAAAAACTCGACAACAGCGTCCAGCATGGCTTGTACGCCTTTATTCTTGAATGCCGAGCCGCCCAGTACCGGAATAATCTCACCCGCGATAGTACGCGCACGAATACCCGCTTTGATTTCTTCTTCTGTCAGCTCGCCGCCTTCAAGATATTTGTTCATCAGCTCTTCGGAAGACTCAGCAGCAGCCTCAACCATGAATTCGCGCATCTTCTGGCACTTGTCGAGCAAGTCTGCGGGAATTTCCTCATAGTCGAAGGTCATGCCTTGATCAGCTTCGTTCCAACGAATCGCCTTCATTTTTATCAGATCGACTACGCCCTTGAAATCTTCCTCAGCACCAATAGTCATTTGCAGTGGAACAGCATTCGCACCAAGACGATCTTTCAGCTGGCCGACCACTTTCATGAAATCCGCGCCAGAACGATCCATCTTGTTAACAAAAACCATGCGCGGCACGCCGTATTTATTGGCCTGACGCCATACAGTTTCCGTCTGTGGTTGCACGCCAGATGTACCACAAAGCACGACGACCGCACCATCGAGAACACGCAGTGAACGTTCAACTTCGATAGTGAAGTCAACGTGCCCCGGAGTATCAATGATATTGATGTGATGTTCGGGAAACTGGGCCTGCATCCCACGCCAATGGGTAGTGATGGCAGCAGACGTGATAGTAATACCGCGCTCCTGCTCCTGAACCATCCAGTCAGTGGTGGCTGCACCATCGTGCACTTCGCCAATTTTATGGGACAAGCCTGTGTAGAAAAGTACGCGCTCGGTAGTGGTCGTCTTACCGGCGTCTACGTGGGCGCAGATGCCAATGTTGCGATAGCGCGCGATAGGGGTTTTACGTGCCACAGAAATTCTCCAGAATTCAGTTCAGATGAACCAGTTAACTATATTTCGGTTACAGATTTCTAAAAATCCGGAACAAGAAAGCTTAAAAACGCAAAGGCGACTAACTTCAACATTAGCCGCCCCTCGCTGGCGAACATCACGTCCGCCACTACAAACCGGTTAGCTTTAAAAACGGTAGTGCGAGAATGCTTTGTTGGCCTCTGCCATACGGTGAACGTCTTCACGCTTCTTCACCGCAGCGCCCTTGCCCTGGGAGGCATCCATCATTTCACCAGCCAGACGCTGGCGCATGGATTTTTCTCCGCGCTTGCGCGAATACTCAACGATCCAGCGCATGGCCAGAGCATTGCGACGGGAAGGTCGAACTTCTACAGGAACCTGATAGGTCGCACCACCAACGCGGCGAGCCTTTACCTCGACCATGGGCGCAATGTTCTCCATTGCCTGTTCAAACACCTCAAGAGGATCTTTATTCAACTTTTCCTTGACGATGTCCAACGCGCCGTAAACGATGCGCTCTGCGACAGATTTCTTGCCGCTTTCCATTACATGGTTTACGAATTTTGCCAGTAACGGGCTTCCGAACTTGGGATCCGGCAGCACTTCACGTTTGGCCGCCACTCTTCTTCTTGGCATAACTATACCTCTGGTTTCAGGTTAACCCGGGACACCAATTTGCCCGGCCTTACTGTCTACAAAACAGGATTATTTAGGGCGTTTCGCGCCATATTTGGAGCGACGCTGCTTGCGGTCTTTCACGCCCGCAGTATCAAGGCTGCCACGCACAGTGTGATAACGCACACCCGGCAAATCCTTTACACGACCACCGCGAATAAGCACTACGCTGTGCTCTTGCAGGTTGTGGCCTTCACCGCCGATATAAGAAGAAACCTCGAAACCATTGGTAAGGCGCACACGACATACCTTACGCAAAGCCGAATTAGGCTTTTTCGGTGTCGTGGTATAAACACGAGTGCAAACACCGCGGCGCTGCGGGCAGCCCTGCAATGCAGGTACGTCACTCTTGGCAGCTCTGCGCTGTCTTGGCTGACGCACCAACTGGTTGATTGTTGCCATTGATTAACTCCGGTATCACGCCCAGCCGGGCCGGGCAAACACAATTCTGGCCTTCAAAGCCAGACGCTTACAATCCAGACGAATCGGGACCGAAAAAGAGGCGGCATCTTACAGAAGCGACAACAGCCAGTCAAGGAGACCTGGCTACCTGACGCATTAGCGGAATCGCCCGGGTAATTTCAGCCCGCCCCCGATACCACCAGGTAACCCACCACCCAGGCCAGCAGGTAAATTCGCCGCGCCAACCTGCCCCGACAGGCCGCGCATCATATTGGCAATTCCCTTGCCTCCCTTCATTTTTTTCATCATTTTTGCCATCTGCTTGTGTTGCTTGAGCAGACGATTCAGATCCTGCAAGTCAGTGCCGGAGCCCTGCGTTATCCTGCGCTTGCGTGAACCATTGAGGATTTCGGGGTCACGGCGCTCGGCCGGCGTCATGGAGTTGATGACCGCCTCCATGCGCCTGAACTGCTTCACGGTTTCTTCCTGCTGGGCCAGCTGGGCCATTTGCCCCATGCCGGGCAACTTGTCGAGCAAGCCGGCCATACCACCCATGTTCTGCATCTGTTGCAACTGGTCACGCAGGTCTTCGAGATCAAATCCCTTGCCCTTTATCACCTTGTGGGCCAGCTTCTCGGCTTTCTTGCGATCCAGGTTTTGCTGAGCCTGCTCGATCAGGGACAACACATCGCCCATGCCCAGAATGCGCGAAGCGATACGGTCCGGGTGGAATGGCTCAAGTGCGTCCGTTTTTTCACCGACGCCGATAAACTTGATGGGCTTGCCTGTGATATGACGCACCGACAAGGCAGCGCCGCCACGCGCATCGCCATCAATTTTAGTAAGTACAACACCGGTCAGCGGCAGTGCGTCATTGAATGCCTTGGCAGTATTGACGGCATCCTGGCCGATCATCGCATCGATAACAAACAGTGTTTCCACCGGCTTCAGCGCCGCATGCAGCTCGCGGATCTCGTCCATCAGGGCTTCGTCGATATGCAAACGGCCGGCGGTATCGATAATCAACACGTCTGCCAGTTGACGCTTGGCCGCATCAATAGCGGCAGTCGCTATATCTACAGGCTTCTGGCTGGTATCACTTGGAAAAAACCTTGCACCCACTTCGCCCGCCAGCGTCTCCAGCTGTTTGATAGCCGCAGGACGGTAAACGTCTGTACTGGCCACCATCACCGTTTTTTTCATGCGCTCTTTCAGATGTCTGGCCAGCTTGGCAACACTGGTTGTCTTGCCTGCGCCCTGCAGGCCCGCCATCAGGATAATTGCAGGCGGGGTCACCGCCAGGTTCAGGGCGACGTTAGCCTCGCCCATGACGGCAATCAGCTCGTCTTGCACGATTTTGACAAACTGCTGGCCAGGGCTCAGGCTGCGACTGACTTCCTGGCCGATCGCGCGCTTCCGGACACTCTCGACAAAATCCTTGACGACTGGCAGCGCAACATCGGCTTCCAATAGCGCCTTGCGCACTTCCCTCAACGCATCCTGGATGTTGTCATCCGACAAACGGGCCTTGCCCGTGATATTGCGCAAGGTGCCGGAAAGGCGGTCGGTAAGATTTTCAAACATAGGGAAATCCGCTCAACGAAAGTCGATAGAACAAAAAAGGAACGGCAGTATAACCAAAAGATGCACGCAGCCGCGATCAGCCAGCAACCGGTGACGCATGGACATCCGGGCATTGCGCGCGGGTATAGCGCCAGCGCTGGTGCGACCACATCCACAAAGCCGGCTGACGCATGATTTGCGCCTCAACAGCCTGCATATAACGCGCGCAAATGCCTGCATGCTCCGCATAAGGCGGCTCAGCCAGTGGGCTGATAGAACAGCGGTAGCGACCGCGCGCCAGCTTTTCCATGCCAACAAACAGCACCGGGTAATTCATCAGCGTTGCGATGCGCTCCGGACCGGGAAACACTGGCGTTTCCACACCCAGAAAGCTGATCCACAATTTGTCATCCTGTCTGCGTGGATTCTGGTCAGCAATCATGCCAAATGCGCGCAATTCCTTTCGCAATTTCAGTATGGCTTTCGCAGCACCGTCTGCCGGAATGAGGCTTGCACCAAAACGCTTGCGCACATCATGGAAAAACATCTCCATGAAATCGTCATGCAATGGCCGGTAGAGGGCATCCATCGGACACGGGCACACCACAGACATCGCCGCAACCATCCATTCCCAGTTCGCCTGATGCGCCGCCATCATGATAAATGACTGGCTGCGCCCAGTCAGCGCAACCAGATGTTCGCGGCCTACAACTTCAACCCGCTGCAATAATTCTTTTTCAGAAAGCCGCGCAAGAATCAAGACCTCGACCACCACATCGGCCAGATGTCGATAGAATTCCCTGGCGAGCACCGAACGCTCTGACGACGTTTTTTCCGGAAAAGCCCGCAAAAGGTTGTCGTGCACAGTCTGCCGGCGATAGCGAAAGATATAAAAAATGAACAGGTATAAAACAGCAGACAGGGCATACAACACCCTGTCGGGCAGACAGCCAAATTTCAGGAAAAAGCGGGACATCAATCACTTATCCCGCTTGAACAGATTGCCAATGCCCTTGCCTACCTGCTTGAAGCCTGTGCCTACTTCCTTGAAAAATTTCCTGGTCTTGCCTTCCGCAGGCGCAGGCTCGGTTGGCTCTGGCTCAGCAGCTGATTCGCGAATGGCTTTCCTGCGTTTTTTGACAACAATGTCTTCCTGTGTCTGAACAACCACCGGCTTGATTACAATCACACCTTGCGCAAGCACTTCACGATCAACAGTTTCTGCCAGCACACGGGATAACTGATCAATGATTTCTTCGGCAGTAACACCCCCCTCCATCCTGCCAACATCACGCAACGTCACATCATTCAGCGCAATCATCTTGTTGCGCGAAGGATTCTGTGCACTGCGAGCATCAATCCGGATGCCGGAAATCTTGAGGGAATCGACGATAAAAAGCTGGGCGGGATTTTCCTCCGCTGTCGTTGGCGTGCCCGTGACTGCATTGATACGGTCTTTCATCGCATTGCCCGCAACCATCGACAAACGGTTACGCAAGCTATGTAAATTCTCGCCCTCTGAATCAATATCATAAGCAAGCGTTACCTGATCCAGACCCATCGAATCAAATTGCAAAACCTTCGGCAGCACTCCCCTGGCATGCCAATCCAGCTTCACTAGAGAAGACAACTGCGCCGTACAACCGGATGCGTGAATGGCGAGAAGGGATCCATCTGTCGCAGGCTTGCCATCCGCAACCATGTTGGCAATATCGAGTGCACGAAGCAGCAAACGATGCTGGCGCCAGTCAACATCTGCTCCTGCCACCGTAACACCGGTACCGGCTATGGAAGAACCATGCAGCTGGATCATGTCTTGCAAAAAAACCTCAGAAGCGCGATGCAGCGCAGGTATTGCAAGCGCAACAAACACGCAACATGCCAAAAAAATCTTGAGCAGGAGTTTCATAGCGTTCCAACAATTTACTGAATGTATTTTTCCACCAGGAATATCTGGTCATGCTCTACCGCAATCACCTTCACCTTGGTGCCAGCAGCCAGATCATGGCTTGCGCTAACCTCCCAGAAACTGTCATCGACACGAATCTTGCCGCGACCATTTTCTATCGCATCACTCAAGGTAAAAACACGACCAACATATTGAGCGCTGCGCTTGTTCAACAACGGCTCCATAATATTGCCCGGACGATGCTTCTGGTACTGCCACCAGCCTATCGCCATCACCACGGATGCCACAGAAAAAATAACCAGCTGGAATTGCCACAGCAGTTGTGGCACCAGCCATAAAACCATGCCGGTAAGACCTGCTGACAATCCCACCCACAGCAGGTAACCACCTGCACCAGCCATTTCTACCATCAGCAGCAACAAACCTAGCGCAAACCAGTGCCAATATGTGATCGTCCCGAATGCTGCAAACATTATCGCAACCTCATGCCGGCGGATTGGCAGGTGAAGCAGGCGTTGCCGGTTTTTCTGTTGCGCTGACCTGCTTGAACAGTTCACCGATTCCTGCAACAGAACCAATTATCTGCGAAGCCTCCAGTGGCATCATGATAATTTTGCTGTTGTTTGCCGACGCCACTTTACCCAGTGCTTCAATATATTTCTGCGCAACAAAATAATTCACCGCCTGAATATCACCTTTCGCAATAGCTTGCGACACCATGTGCGTTGCCTTGGCTTCTGCTTCGGCTTCACGTTCACGCGCCTCAGACTGCAAGAAGGCGGATGTCCGGAGACCTTCCGCTTTCAGTATTTGCGCCTGCTTGAGTCCATCTGCCTCAAGGATTTCTGCCTGTTTGCGACCTTCTGCTTCCAGTATCAGAGCGCGCTTGTCACGCTCGGCCTTCATCTGGTTTGCCATCGAATCAATCAGGTCGCGCGGCGGGGTAATATCCTTGATTTCGATACGCGTAACTTTCAATCCCCATGGATTGGTAGCCTGGTCAACTGTACGCAACAATCTTTCATTGATTTCATCACGACGCGACAACATTTCATCCAGCTCCATCGAGCCCAGCACAGTACGGATGTTGGTCATGGTGAGGTTGCGGATGGCAAGGTTCAGGTCAGCCACCTCATACGAAGCCTTGGCAGCATTGATGACCTGATAAAAACAGACCGCATCAATTTTCACCATCGCATTGTCGGCGCTGATTACTTCCTGGGGCGGTATATCCAGCACCTGCTCCATCATCACAACTTGCTGGCCAATGCGATCAATAAACGGAACAATAAAATTCAGGCCAGGACTGAGTGTCAGCGTGTAACGGCCGAAACGCTCCACTGTCCATTCATAGCCCTGGGGTACAAAGCGTATGCCTTGTTTGATCATGTAAAGTGCAAACGCGCCGAGCAGCCAGGGTACCAGTTGTGCAACAGTCATTGACCTTTTCTCCTTCCGGTTACGGGTTTTTCAATACTAGCAGTTTTACCAAATCATGTGCGTTGCTGCCTGCAGTCGAGGCAGCTCCCCGGCGATTCAATTACAAAGAATACCTGCACAAAGGCTTGCCCGCTGCAAACAACAGGAGCTGGTGAGAATCGCCTGTTGACATGTCGCCATCTGTACGGGTCACGGCGTAGGCATTGTAGGCGTCGTTCAACAAACCATTGAAACGCGGCAAGCGGCTATTGCGCACAGGTTGGGCAAGGCCTCGTATGACTCCCGCTGCATTGGCCACAACACCGTATTCCCAGTCAGACTCGCCAACATCTATCATCCAGCGCTTTCCAACCAGTTCATCGGGCTGTGTGAATTTGACTACGTACTTCGCCGCATCCGGATACTGCCTCACATCGATCAACTCACCCGCTGTAATAGACTCCTGCTTTTGTATGCGCATGTCACATTCGCGCAATGTATCTACAAGCGGCTGCGTCTGATCCAGCCACGCCGCCTTGCCATCCGCAAAAATGTTCCGTTTTTCATAGCGAATTTTTTCAAGCACAGGAAAAAGATGTGGCAACTTGTTTTCCCAGTTCCAGTGCAAGGCTTTCTCCGCATCCTTAGCAACCGGCAAGTACACTTGATACGCAAGCAGTGAGTTATCAACCCGCGTGCGATATTCGGCCAGACGCGCACCCCAATCCAGCTGTGAGGGAAATGCTGCCGCAGGAAAAACCAGAAAAACCACCATCCAGCAACGTCGACACGACAATGATGTTGTTTCGCACCATGAAATTGCCAGACCGATCCACACCAGCAACGCCCAGATCTGGAACCGGTCGGTCGCCGGATCCAGCACACCGTCAACACGTGTCAGGGTAAGCATGATGGTCGTCCCAAAACCGATACACACCAGAGTCAATGCCATGACATGCAAACGACTCATGGCAGGACGATCACGCAACAGCCGGAACACGAATAAAAAAGTGGCAATACAGACAAGCAAACCAAAGGCGTATGAAAGCTGCAGCAAAATGTTTTCCGGCAAAAAACGCCATGCACGCAACAAATGATACAAAGGCCCCCCCATCAATTCGACAGGAAACCGCAACAGGTTCACAGGAGAAAACAACAGGGCCTGGCCAACAGCTTCACGACCTGGCAACAGCATGTAAGCTCCGAAAAAAACTGCTGCACCAGCCGCAGCCCACTGAAAAAACACAGCAGGAACACGCAACAAAAAAAGGCATAAAAACCAGATGGGCCAGACCAGGATGCCATTGCCAAAACTCAAGGTCGCGAGACCGCCCGACAACAGCGCCACACACAAATTAAATATACGTGCATCAGGTTCTCTCACCGCCTTATGCAGGAAAAAAACAGACATCACCGTATTCACAATAGACATATAGTTATTGATGCCATTAAAACCCCAACCCAGCAAGGCGATATTCAACAGCCAGGTCAGCATGACAACAATCCAGCCCGCCAGAAAAAATCGCAGCAAGCGATCGCGCGCATCCAGAAAAACCTGTCGGCAAAGGACGGAGATGAAACTGATGTTGAGACACCAGTCAAATGCAATCAGGAAATGGTTCTTGCCGGAAAAAAAATCCAGATCAATCCTGTAAAGCAGGAACGCAAGAATATGCCGATGCCCGGAAACAGTGGTAATGGATGTCTGCCACAATCCCTGATGGAACAGGGCATCCAGCATGTGCCACTGGTCACGTGACAAGGGTGAGACATGGTGGAAAATTACGTAATACGCTGTAACCGATAAAAAAAAGGCCAGTAATAAACACCAGCATGCGATTACAAGGCGCATCATCATTTCGAGGCGAACCAGTTCAGCGAATTGCGCCAGCCACCCAGCAACTTGCTTTCAGGCACATCAGCCACTGTTGCCGCAAATGCAGCTGACAGATCACCCCCCGCATATTGGAACAAAGCCTGCGAGGGAGCCGGATCATAAAAAATGTCCTGCAGTAGCAGGTCCGCCATTTGCGATATACCCAAACCAGACTGGATACCAAATACACGACTGAAAAAGTTGCCCACATGCCCCAGATCACGGAAAAAATCGTCTGAAACAGGATAGACATGCTGGTCCTTTCTGCCCGCCGGCTCGCACAATCGCTGCATCAGTTCGGTGTAATGCAGGTTGCAGTCTCCCACCGGATAGGTTCCGCTGCTTTCCGTATATTCCAGCGCTCCGCAAACGGCCTGCGCCAACGACTCGACCGACATCATGTTGGCTCCGCCCTTGATGCACATCAGCGGCACTGCGCCACGCACATAATTCACGAGCGAAGACCATTGCGTCTGGCGATGCGGACTGGCGCCAAATATCCAGGGCACCAGCAAGGTTGCCAGCACACACGCGGAATCCCTGACTGCTGCTTGCGCCACAGCATTCTGTGCGACGCGCGAACGTATATAAGGATGATGACGTGTGAGTTCCAGATCGGGAGACTGCTGGTCGAGCCAGAGAAAAACCGAATTCAGCAGTACTGCATGTCTTACCGATGTCTGCGGAATTGCAGCAAACAGCTGTTCACAAGGCCATACATTTGCGCGATAAAAAAACTCCTCCGCATCACCTTCAATCTTGCTGCGTTCATCTGCACCGGCCGCGAACACGATGCCGTCAAAACCCTTCAACAACTCGATATAGTCTGCTGTTTGCAGCTCCCCTACATCGCCACGCAGAGCGGCCACATCTTCACCAAAAAGTGCGGCAACCACATCCGCGTTACGACACAGTACCGACACGACGGCATTTTTTTTACGCAACGCCTGCACGATGTGATAACCGATAAAACCTGTGCCACCTACAACCAGTACACGCATGTGTCAGCCACCATAAAAATTGCAGCCAGTATAAGCAAATTCGCTTTTATCTGTTGCAACCCGTCGGAGTCAGGTAAAAAATGACGCGTCCCTGATCCGAGAAATTCCTGTGCTGTTTCTGATCTATCTACTGGTGGGCGCTGTCGCCGGCGTGTTGGCCGGCCTGTTTGGCGTCGGTGGTGGCACCATCATCGTGCCTGCCTTGTTGCTTTGTTTTACATGGCAGGGCATTCCTCTCGACCTGCAAACCCATCTTGCAATTGGTACTTCGCTGGCCTGTATCGTTATCACATCGGTCAGTTCAGCAAGGACGCACCATAGCCAGGGCGCTGTGCGCTGGTCGCTGGTGTGGTGGCTTACGCCCGGTATCGCTGTCGGGGTCTGGGCAGGTGCCGGACTGGCCGCACAATTGCATGGCCTGCAGTTGCAGCGACTGTTCGGTTTGTTTGCCTGGATCATCGCCATCCAGATGTGGACTGGCTGGCAACCCGGCAGCCATTACACAGTGCCAGGCAAGGCAGGTCTTTCACTGGCAGGTCTGGTGATCGGCGGCGCCTCTGCACTGTTCGGTATCGGCGGCGGTTCCCTCACGGTACCTTTCCTTGTCGGGTGCCGGGTACGAATGCAGGAGGCGGTAGCGACTGCGGCAGCATGCGGCTTTCCCATCGCCCTGGTCGGTGCTGCTGCCTATATTTATCAGGGGCAATCACAAACAGGACTGCCTGCCGGGTCGTTGGGATTTGTTTTTCTGCCTGCATTTCTTGGCATGGGCATTGCCAGCACGCCTTGCGCCTGGCTGGGTGCAAGACTGGCGCATCGCTGGCCTGCTGCCACACTCAAGCGCTTGTTTGCCGGATTCCTGATACTGATCGGCAGCGTATTGCTAGCCGGTATCCGCTAACGCGTACGGACAGGCTCAATCTGCAGACACTGTGCGACCTTGCGCCCACGCTCGCAGTGCTGATATCTCTTCTGCCATCACTACGGCTATCGGCCTGGTGCGCGCAATTTCTTCCAGCAATGCCTCGGCATGCAGATCCTGGTGACGCGCCATTGCCGTGTAGATTGCCGCCACAATCGCCTGCTCGATTTCTGCACCGGAAAAGCCTTCCGCTGCATCAGCCAGCTGTTGCAAATCAAATGACGAGGGATTCTGTTTGCGTTTGACAAGGTGGATTGAAAAAATTTCCTTTCTGGTTTCCGCGTCAGGCAAATCCACGAAGAAAATTTCGTCAAGCCGTCCTTTACGTATCAGCTCGGGCGGCAAACTGGAAATGTCGTTCGAAGTACCCACAATAAACACAGGCTGTTTGTGTTCCGCCATCCAAGTCAACAAGGTTGCCAGAATGCGTTTGCTGGTGCCGTCATCATTGCCCTGGCTCGCCACACCTTTCTCGATTTCGTCCAGCCACAGCACACAAGGCGCCATACTCTCCGCCAGTTTGAGCGCATCGCGCAGATTACGCTCTGATTCACCATAGAACTTGTTATACAACGCACCGAAATCGAGACGAAGCAAAGGCAGGCCCCACAAGCCCGCCACGGCCTTGGCTGCAAGGCTTTTGCCACCACCCTGGACACCCAGCAGCAAAATACCTTTAGGCTGGTCAATGGATGCATCAGGCGCAACAAAGGCGCGTTGGCGATTTGACAACCACTCCTTCAGGTTATGCAAGCCGCCAATACTGGCAAAATTTTCTGTCGCGTATTCGTAGTGCAATACGCCCTGCATATCCATTAACTGCAACTTGCCCTGGTTGACTAGCGGCAAATCCTTGTCTGAAATTTCGCCGTCCGCAAAAATAAATTGCCGTACCAGACAGCGCACATCCGCTGGCGCCAACCCGCGTAAATTCATGATGATCTTGTCCAGCGCGAGCTTGTCGGTTTTTACACGCTGCTGATTGTTTTTCGAAGACCAGACTTGTGCCTCTTCACGAATAATCGCGAGGATCTGCTCTTCACCCGGCAAGGACAATTCAAACGCGGCCGCGTAACGCCGCAAATCCGGCGGAAGTTCTATCTCATTACTCAACAGGATTATCGTGCGGTTGAGTTGTTCATACTGCAACACAACATCCTTGATCAGTCTGATTGCCTTTGGATGCTCATCCGTCAGAAAAGGATGGAAGTCACACAACACAAAAATACCTTTGCTGCGCGTACGCTTGATGGCAACAAGCGCCGCTTCCGGCTCCTGCAAACTCTCGCCATCTGATTCACCCATGCTGAATCCCATCGGACGCAAGCCATCTGTCAAGGTCCACACCTGCATGGGCAATGTGCGTTCGGTAGATACTTGCACCAGCAAATCAAGTACGCGCGCCTCTTCATGTGAGCGAATCACAATCAGAGGCACACGTGAATCTATTATCAATCCAAGATCATGGGCATCTTGCATAAAGATGTTCGCCTTGTGGTGGATTTACAGGTTCAGGATCCCAGCACCATACCGGCTGCACGAAAAATAGCTCGTGCTTTATTCATGGTTTCCTTCCATTCCAGCTCGGGTACAGAATCGGCAACCACACCGGCACCCGCCTGGATATAAAGTGTTTTATCTTTGATAACCGCTGTACGGATTGCGATGGCCGTATCCATGTTGCCGCTCCATCCGAGGTAGCCGATAGCGCCACCATAAATGCCGCGCTTTTCCTGTTCCAGGGAATCGATAATTTCCATGGCACGAATCTTGGGCGCGCCGGACAGCGTGCCGGCAGGCAAGGTAGCACGCAACACGTCCATTGCATTCATGCCATCACGCAACTGACCTGTAACATTGGATGTGATATGCATGACATGCGAGTAACGCTCGACCACCATTTTTTCGGTGAGGCGGACAGAGCCGACTTCTGATACACGGCCCACATCGTTTCGCCCCAGATCAATCAGCATCAGGTGTTCAGCAATTTCCTTCGGATCGGCCAGCAGCTCCACTTCAAGTGCATGATCCTCTGCTTGTGTATGCCCACGATGTCGGGTACCCGCAATCGGCCGTACCGTCACAAGATTGTCTTCAAGACGTGCAAGAATTTCCGGCGATGAACCAGCAATATGAAAATCACCGCAATCAAAAAAATACATATATGGCGACGGATTCAGGCAACGCAGGGCACGATACAAATTCAGCGGCTCGGCATCAAATGGCAAGGAAAGTCGCTGTGACAACACAACCTGCATCGTATCGCCGGCCAGTATGTAATCCTTTATCACATCAATTGCCTGCTTGAAGCTTTCTTCACCAAAAGACGAAACAAAATCGCCCTCCAGTTTCGCATCAGGCTGCAGTCGCATTGGCGGCAGGGATGGTGCAGCTCCGGCCAGCTGTTGCTGCAACTGATCCAGACGCTTTTCAGCAATGTCCAGCGCATTCTCATGGGCTGTATCAGCATGCACGACAAGCAGGATCTTGCCGGACAAGTTGTCGAACACCAGCACTTCTTCCGAAAGCAGCAACAGGATGTCTGGCGTGCCTATGGGATCCCTGGCTGGCTGCGTGTCCCGTAGATGTGTTTCCACATAGCGCACTGTGTCATAACCGAAATAGCCGACGAGCCCGCCAGTAAACCTGGGCAAACCTTCGATGAATGGCACCCGGTATTGCTCGCGAAACTGTTCAACGAAAACCAGTGGATCCTCGCAGCTGACCTGCTGGACGATCACACCATCACGGCTCACAGTTACCTCACTGCCACACACCCTCAGCGTGGTGCGACAAGGCAGACCAATAAAGGAATATCGACCCCATTTTTCACCGCCCTGCACCGACTCCAGCAAATAGCTGAACGGCTTGCCCGCAAGTTTCAGGTAGCAGGATAGTGGAGTCTCAAGATCAGCCAGCAATTCTCTGGCTACAGGAATGCGGTTAAAGCTCTGGGCTGCCAGTGCAGCATAAGCTTCTCGGGTCATGGTTTTCATGGGATGTCCTCAATGAGTCTATCGCGATCAGTGTTGTCTACAGGCTAGACGGGCGCACATGCACCCAGCTCAACAACGCCATCGCCAGAATATTTCGACCACCAAATTAAGGACTTGCACTACCAGATACCCCAAGCAAACCAGCCTCTACCGCTCCGCAAGTTTACGACATAGCAAGCCCCATACCAAGACGTGCTTCCGGCGAGGCAGCAGCAGGTGTTCCATCCCGGCGGCAGTTGGCGTACAATGCGCGCCCTTTCTGTATTGCCGTGTCCGGCATGACAGATTTGTGTGGCCACTATTCCCGGCCTGTTTTTTTGAGAGCGAAAACACATGGTAACAATTCGTCTGTCACGCGGTGGCTCCAAGAAGCGCCCGTTTTATCATCTGGCAGTGACCGATTCACGCAATGCGCGTGACGGCGCCTTTATTGAGCACGTCGGCTTCTTCAACCCGATCGCCCGTGGCCAGCAAGAGCGTGTGCGCATTGATCGCGATCGCGTTGCTTTCTGGGTAGGTCGCGGTGCACAGGTTTCTGATCGTGTTGCCAAACTACTCAGCGAAAAAGCAGCCTGATCTACCAATTGGTTGGTTGAGTAGGCGGCTACGGTGGCCCATTCAGCGTCAGGCAAGAAAACTGTTGTAGGCAAGCTTACTGCTGTCTACGGAGTTAAGGGTTGGGTCAAGGTTCACTCCTTTACCGACCCCATGGAAAACATCTTCAGCTACACGCCCTGGTTTCTGGTGGGGGCTGATGAGAGCAATACCGGCACACAAGTGATAGTTGACGATCACCGCGTGCATGGCAAAGGTCTGGTAGCCCATATCAAGGGCGTGGATGATCGCGACGCAGCTGCGCTTTTTTGCCAACAGATGATTGCCGTTGATATTGGTGAATTACCTGTACTGCCAGAAGGAGAATACTACTGGCAGGAGCTGACGGGATTGCAGGTGTTCAGCCGCTATGGTGCTGGTGAGCGCGTGCTACTGGGCAAGGTATCAGCCTTGATGGAAACCGGCGCTAACGACGTACTTGTCGTTTCCCCGTGTGAAAAGAGTGTAGACCAGCGCGAACGCCTGCTGCCTTATGTGGATGCATACGTACTGGAGGTTGATCTCGATACCGGCACCATGCTGGTCGACTGGGATCCCGAATTTTAGAAAATGGGGAATGCGCGGGTGAAACTGGGTGTCGTCACACTTTTCCCCGAAATGTTCTCCGCAGTGACGGATTACGGCATCAGTGGTCGCGCCTTCAGTAATGGCTCGCTGACACTGGAATGCTGGAATCCACGCAGCTTTGCCCATGACCGGCACCAGACGGTTGACAGCCGCCCCTACGGTGGCGGTCCCGGCATGGTGATGATGATTGAGCCACTGCGGAAAGCGCTGCAATCTGCGCGCGCCGCACTGCCGAAAGCCAGGGTCGTGTACCTGTCTCCGCAAGGCAGGACACTCGATCAGGCTGCCGTCACGGATTTTACTAACCACGAAGAGCTGATATTGCTCTGTGGGCGATACGAAGGCATCGATGAAAGACTGCTGCAGTTGGAAGTCGACGAGGAATGGTCAATAGGCGACTACATTTTGTCCGGCGGTGAATTGGCGGCCATGGTGATTATCGACACCATCGTCAGGTTGCTACCGGGCTCGCTCGGGCATGAACAATCAGCCGAGCAGGATTCGTTTGTTAACGGCCTGCTTGACTGGCCGCACTATGCGCGGCCTGAGCTATTCGAAGACATGGCGGTTCCGCCCGTATTATTGAGCGGCCACCATGAAGAAATACGGCGCTGGCGCCTGCAGCAATCCCTGCAGCGCACCAGGGAACGCCGTCCGGATTTGCTGGCAAAACGGTCGCTTACCAAAGAGGAAGCGCGCTTGCTGGATAAAAAGGATCAGGCCGACTGAATACCCGGATAACTCCGCTACCAGTCACCACGATGTACAGTATTGGCGATCGCACTGGCGATCATATTTTTTCAGGAGTCACAACATGAGCAACAGCACAATTATTGCAGCTATTGAAGCAGAGCAACTTACTCGCGAACTTCCCAAGTTTGCACAAGGCGACACCGTCGTGGTGAGCGTGAAGGTGAAAGAAGGCAACCGCGAGCGTCTGCAGGCGTTTGAGGGCGTTGTGATCGCCAAACGCAATCGCGGCCTGCACTCGGCATTCACTGTTCGCAAGATTTCTCACGGCGTTGGCGTCGAGCGTACGTTCCAGAGCCACAGTCCACTGATCGCAGGTGTTGAGGTGAAACGTCGCGGCGATGTGCGCCAGGCCAAACTTTACTACCTGCGCGACCTGAGCGGCAAAGCAGCCCGCATCAAGGAAAAGCTCAACTGAGTTCGATAAAAAAGGCGGCTTCGGTCGCCTTTTTTGTTACGCCAGCTAAATGACCGGGCAACAGGAAATCTCGCCACTCATCCAGTCGTATCTCGACAGCGTCTGGCTGGAAAAAGGACTTAGCAAGCACACGTTGTCAGCCTATCGAAGTGATCTCGTCTTGCTTGATTTGTGGCTAAGTAAAAACAAGCTCTCGCTGGAATCCCTGACTCAAGCAGATTTGCAGGTCTATCTCGCGGAACTACTGATGCGAGGCAACAAGGCCCGCTCCACTTCGCGCTTTCTCTCCTGTGTTCGCGGCTTTTACCGCTTCCTGTTGCGCGAACGCATCATGGACAGGGATCCTACACTGGATATAAAAAGCCCCAAACTGGGCCGTGCCCTGCCCAAATTCCTCACCGAGACTGAAGTCGAGCAGTTACTGGCAGCACCTGACCTGTCCGACCCTGTCGGTTTACGTGATCGGGCCATGCTGGAACTGCTTTACGCCTGCGGACTGCGCATTTCAGAGCTGGTTGGACTCACGGTGGGCTCACTCAATTTTCGGCAGGGTGTGGTACGCGTCACCGGCAAAGGCAGCAAGGAGAGACTGGTGCCTGTGGGCCAGGAAGCCATGCACTGGATAGAACGCTACATTCGTGAAGCAAGACCCTTGTTACTGGAAAACCAGCCGGCGGAGGCCCTGTTTCCAAGTAACCGCGCCCAAACCATGACCCGGCAGACTTTCTGGCATCGGGTCAAGCTCTATGCAAGGAAAGCCGATATCCGGACACCTCTTTCACCGCACACGTTGCGCCACGCATTTGCCACACATCTCCTGAATCATGGTGCGGATTTGCGTGTCGTCCAGTTGCTGCTCGGGCACAGTGACTTGTCGACCACGCAGATCTATACTCACGTTGCGCAAGCACGTATGCAGGCGCTGCATGCGCTGCATCACCCGCGCGGCTAATCGCAAACGACACTGAACTTTAGCGTCACACAACAGCCAAACCCGTTCGAATCCGGGAAAGTCCACACTGAAGGTGAATCATGAAAAAACTTTTTGTCTGTCTGTTTGCAGCCGGCATGTTGGGCTTCACATCAATTACTTTCGCGGCAGACGCCAAAGTGGACCCGCAACAGGCCGATGTGCTGCGCAGTGCTCTCCAGCGCGCGCGCCCTGGCCTTCCCGTTGGCGAAATTCGCAATTCACCCGTATCCGGCCTGTATGAAGTTGAGGCCGGGAAGGACAACGTACTTATGACACAGGATGGTAAATATCTTGTCAGCGGCACTGTTTATCGCCTTGAAGATAACCGACTCGTTAACCTGACCGAAGAACGCCTCAAGCCAGTGCGCGCTTCCAGACTGGCGGCCGTTAAAAAAGAAGACATGATTGTTTTCTCCCCTAAAGGCCCCGTTAAAGCCTATGTGGATGTTTTTACCGATGTCGATTGTGGTTTCTGCCGCAAACTGCACAAGGAAGTTCCTGCACTGAATGCCATGGGTATAGAGGTTCGCTATCTGGCATTCCCTCGCGCTGGCGTGCCATCACCCTCGGCTGACAAGCTGGCCACCGCATGGTGTGCTGACAACAGACAGGACATGCTGACCCGCATGAAAAATGGCGACCCCATGCCAATCAAGGTTTGTGAAAAAAATCCGGTTGCCGCTGAGTTTCGTCTCGGCAATGAACTGGGTGTAAACGGCACTCCCGCTATTTTCAAACCCGATGGCACACTGCTGCCGGGTTACATGCCAGCCGCCGAGCTTGCCGCCTCACTAGGCGTACAAGTGCCTGCAAATGGTACGCAACCACCCGCCACTCTGGCCGCACCTCACTGATTTATCGCCTGACTGAAGCTGGCTGTCCCAACCACTGCTGTACCTGATTGATATGCCAGCTTCATTCCACTTTTCTGCAGCGTTGCTGCGCTGGTTTGACAAAGCCGGACGCAAACATTTGCCGTGGCAGCAAAATATTTCTGCCTATCGCGTCTGGGTTTCCGAAATCATGTTGCAGCAGACCCAGGTTGCAACCGTTATTCCGTACTTCAATCGTTTCATGGAAAAATTTCCGGATGTGCAAACCCTTGCGGCTGCACCGCTGGACGATGTGCTGTCCCTATGGACAGGTCTTGGCTACTACTCACGCGCACGCAACCTGCATCGCACCGCACAAGTCGTCACGGAAATTCATGGCGGAAAATTTCCGGACAACGTTGATATCTTGATGAGATTACCCGGTATCGGTCGCTCGACAGCAGCAGCCATTGCATCAATTGCTTATGGGAAATCCACTGCAATCCTCGATGGCAACGTGAAACGGGTATTGGCTCGCTTCCACGCCGTCGAAGGCTGGCCCGGCGATGCTGCCGTTACAAAAAAATTATGGCTGCACGCTGAGCAGCACATGCCGCACAAACGAGCCGGCGATTACACACAGGCCATCATGGATCTGGGTGCAACCGTTTGCACACGCAGCAAGCCACGTTGCGAGGCTTGCCCTTTGCGTAAACACTGCGCCGCGTACTGGCAAGATACTATTGCCCAATATCCAGGCAAGAAAGCCGGCAAGGTTTTACCGACAAGATCCGTGCAGATGCTGATGATCCGCAATCCGGATGGCGAAGTGCTTTTGCAACAACGACCACCAAGCGGTTTATGGGGCGGGCTATGGTGTCTCCCCGAATTGCCTGAACAGGAAAATATTGCCGCACTGTGCAAACAGCTGAGCGGTCACAAACCTGCACGGACAGAATCGTGGCCAGGGTGGCGCCACAGCTTCAGTCATTTCCATCTCGACATTACACCGGTGTTAGTCGATATCAGGAAAACACCGGATGTCGTTGCAGAACAAAACTGGCGCTGGGTATTGCCCGCTGACCAACAGAAAATCGGGCTGGCCGCACCAGTGAAGCGACTCCTTGACCAGTTGGCGCGACTCACGCCAATCAGATGACCCTTGCATGCTAGACTTGTGTCCGTTCCGGAATGGAGTATTGGCATGTCACGCATGGTTTTCTGTCGTAAATATCAGCAGCAAAAAGAAGGGCTGGATAAACCGCCTTTTCCTGGCGCCAAGGGTCAGTTCATATTTGAGCACGTATCAAAACAGGCCTGGCAGGAATGGATGAATCACCAGACCATGCTGATCAACGAGAAAAAGCTGAACATGATGGACATGACAGCCCGCACCTACCTCACCGAACAACGCGATAAATTCCTCAGCGGCGACCAGTATGACCAGGCTGACGGGTACATCCCACAGGCCTAGGCCCCCGTTCCGGTTGTAAAGCCCTCCCCTATCCCCTAGAATTGCGCCCCCGTTTGTCCGGCCAGGTTCTGTTGGTCGACAAACTCCTTGCCTCACCGAACCCGGTTCAGCCGGAACTGACGGGAGGCTTAACCCGTAAGGAGTCCTCAATGAGACATTACGAAGTTGTATTCCTGATCCATCCGGATCAGTCCGAGCAAGTGCCCGGTATGGTCGAGCGCTACAAAAGCGCTATCGAAAACACCGGAGGAAAGATCCATCGCCTGGAAGATTGGGGACGTCGCCAACTGGCCTATCCGATTGAAGACATCCATAAGGCACACTACATCCTCATGAACATCGAGTGCGGCCAACAGGCACTGGATGAATTGACTACCAACTTCCGTTACAACGACGCCGTATTGCGCAACATGGTTATGCGTCGCGATGAAGCAGTGACCGAAGAGTCCTCTATCATGAAGGCCGAAAATGAAGACCGCCGCCGCAAGGCTGAGCAGCCTGCCCGTGCTCCGCGCGCCGAATCCACACAAGACGACGTTGCTGATCTCGATGACAGCAACGACGACGCCGAATAAGGCAGGAGGAACAGGATATGTCACGTCAGCAACAGCAATTCCGTCGCCGTAAGTTTTGCCGCTTCACCGCCGAGAAAACTGTAGAGATCGATTACAAGGATCTCGACACCCTCAAAGGCTACATCACCGAAACCGGCAAGATTGTACCTAGCCGCATCACCGGCACCAGCGCCAAATACCAGCGCCAGTTGTCAGCAGCCATCAAGCGTGCGCGCTTCCTGTCCCTGCTGCCATACACCGATCAGCACTTTAAATAAGGGGCAGGCTCATGCAAGTTATTCTGCTGGATAAAGTAGGACGCCTCGGCACCGTAGGTTCCCAGGTCAACGTCAAGCCGGGTTTTGCCCGCAACTTCCTGTTTCCATTTGGCAAGGCTGTACCTGCCACGGAAACCAACATCGCGGAATTCAGCGCCCGCCGTGCCGAACTGGAAGCTGCCGCTGCCGCCAAACTGGCTGAAGCACAGAAACGCGCCGAAGTGTTGTCTGCCGTTTCCATCACTATCGCTGCCAACGCAGGCGATGAAGGCAAGCTGTTCGGCTCCATCGGTACACGCGATGTTGCTGAGGCGCTCACCAAGGCTGGTCATGCGACCACAAAAGCCGAAGTGCGTATGCCTGCTGGCCCTATCCGCGAAATCGGCGAGTTTGAAATCGACATCCAGCTGCACAGCGATGTCATGCAAGCCGTGAAGGTTATCGTCATCGCCGAATGATGATGGATTGACCGGATTGAGGTATAAAGACAGGCACTTTCGGGTGCCTGTTTTGTTTCCGGGATTCACTGAAGAACATTATGTCCGATACGCCTGACTTGCCTGTCACCATGGAAAATCGCCTGCGAGTGCCCCCGCATTCGCTGGAGGCGGAACAGGCCGTGCTCGGCGGCTTGCTGCTGGATCACCAGTTGTTTGACCAGGTCATGGAAGTGGTTCAGCCACGCGACTACCACAGCCCTGACAACCGCCTGATCTTTTCCGCCATGGCGCGCCTGTCAGAAGCAGGCAAACCCCTCGATATCATCACAGTTTCCGAAGCGCTGGACGCTGACGGCGACCTGGAACGGATTGGCGGCATCGCGCATCTGGCGGAACTGGCACGGCAGACACCCGGCACCAGCAACCTGCTGACCTATGCACAGATCGTTCGTGAACGCTCCACACTGCGCCAGCTTATCCGCACTGCCCACAACGTTGCCGAAAAAGGCTATACACCCGACGGCCGCAGCAGCGACGAGTTGCTGGCAGAGGCCGAGAAACTGTTTGCGGATATCGCCGAACAACGTCCCGCTGAAAACGGACTGGAACCGATCAATCCCCTGTTGCAGGGCGCATTACAGCGTATTGATGAACTGTCGCAATCCGACAGCCATATCACCGGCCTCTCTACCGGTTACTACGAGCTGGATGAAAAGACGTCGGGCTGGCAAAAATCTGACCTGATCATCGTCGCCGCCCGTCCATCGATGGGCAAGACAACCTTTGCCATGAACGCGGTGGAACACGCCTTGCTGCACCAGAACAAGCCGGTAGTCGTGTTCAGCCTGGAGATGCCTGCCGAATCGATCATGCTCCGTCTGCTGTCATCTGTCGGCCGGATCGACCAGACCCACGTACGCAACGGTCGCCTTGATCAGGACGAGTGGGACAAACTCACCATCGCGGTCAAGAAGCTGAAAGATCGCCCTTTGTTCATCGACGATTCGCCGGGACTATCCCCATCAGAAATGCGCTCCCGTGTCCGCCGCTTACAGCGCGAACACGGCGACATTGCGCTCATCATGGTCGACTATTTGCAATTGATGCGTGTCGCCGGCAGTAACGAGGGCAGAACTGCCGAAATTTCAGAAATTTCCCGCACCCTGAAAGGCATCGCCCGGGAGTTCAACTGCCCGGTAATGGCCTTGTCACAGTTGAATCGCTCACTGGAAAATCGCCCGAACAAACGTCCGATCAATTCCGACCTGCGTGAATCGGGTGCCATTGAACAGGATGCGGATGTCATCCTGTTCATCTATCGCGATGAAGTGTATAACGAGGACAGTCCTGACAAAGGCACCGCCGAAATTATCCTCGGCAAACAGCGCAACGGCCCGATAGGCACGTGTCGACTGGCCTTCCAGGGACGCTTTACCCGCTTCGATAACCTGGCGCGGGCACCAGGCTCCGACAATACATCGGGCGCCAGGCATTATTGATGCCGGAACTTTTCAGTAGCCAGCAGGCCAAACTTTTTCACACAAACACCAAGCTGTAACCCAAGGAGAATCATCACATGCCAAAAACCAGAAATCTATTAATCGCCCTTGGCTTGACCAGCAGTCTGCTGGCCTTACCAGTACATGCTGAAAATACTCCTGCAGCTGCTGCAAAGCCGGCTGCTCCGGCTGCAGGGGCAGCACCGATGATGTCGCCCATGCCTCACCCACCCATGCAGCCCATGGCAGGTTCACCGCCGAACGGTCCTGCCAATGCTGGCAAGCCGCCTACCAACATCATGCAAGAGCTCAACCTGACAGAAGAGCAAAAGCAGAAAATGACCGATTGGCGCAAACTGCAGCAACAGCACATGCAAGACACACTGGGTATCCAGGAGAAACTGGAAGAACTCGCCTCTACCGACAAGCCTGACAATACTGCCATCAAGGCCCTGGCAGAAAAATCAGGACACGACACCGAGCAGTACTACCTGGATTATGCCGAGAAGAACCACGCTTTCATCGCCAGCCTGACACCTGAGCAGCGCAAGAAAATGAAAGAATTCCAGCAACAGCGCAAGGAACAGATGCAGCAGATGCGCGATCGCATGAAGCAGCAGATGAATGCCACGCAGAAACCAGCGGGCACACCACCAGCCGCTGCCAGCACTCCAGCCCCTGCCGCAACGAAACCGTAATCCCCGTTTTCGATTCTGGATCCACAGGTTTGCAGTAATTCCCGATTTGCCAATGCAGGTCGGGCATGCTGAAATCGCGGCCATGCCTGACAAACCCTGTCCTGCCACGCCTTCTTAACTACACAAAGGTGACACCCATGAAACTTGGCCTGCATCTCGGCTACTGGAACCGCAACCCCTACCCTTCCATTGAAATCGCCAAGGAAGCTGAAAACCTCGGCTATGACTCGATCTGGACAGCAGAAGCCTACGGCTCCGACTGCGTATCACCACTGGCCTGGCTCGGCTCGCACACCAGCAAGATCAAACTCGGCACGTCAGTCATGCAGATTTCTGCGCGCACACCAACCTGCGCCGCCATGACTGCACTGACCATGGACCACCTGTCAGGCGGACGCTTCATGCTCGGCATCGGCGTGTCCGGCCCGCAAGTTGTGGAAGGCTGGTACGGCCAGGGCTTCAAGAAACCACTGGAACGCACCAAAGAGTGGATGAATATTTTCCGTCAGGTCATCAAGCGCGAGCATCCACTGGAGATGCAAGGCAACCAGTACCAGCTGCCTTACCACGGCCCGAACTCACTCGGCCTCGGCAAACCGCTGAAGTCGATCACCCATCCGCTGCGCCCGCATATTCCGGTGTTGATGGGTGCGGAAGGACCGAAAAATATTGAACTGGCCACACAGATTGCAGACGGCTGGTTCCCGATTTTCGTGTCGCCTTATCGCATGAATATTTTTGATGACTCACTGAAAAACAAACCTGACAATTTCGAAATTGCGGCAATGGTGCAAGTCAACGTCAATGACAACCTGAAAGATGCCTTGTTCCCGACCAAGATGATGCTGGCCTTGTACGTAGGCGGCATGGGAGCCAAGGATGAAAACTTCCACAAGAACCTGATGGAGCGCATGGGTTTTGACGTACAGGAAGTACAGGACAAATACCTCGCCGGTGATCACATGGGTGCATTCGATGCAGTGCCTGATGCGCTGGCTGACGAGATCTCGTTGTCAGGCCCGGTAGATCGTATCAAGGAACGCCTGGTTGACTGGAAAAAATCGCAAGTCACCACGCTCATGATCAGCCGCACCGATGACCCGAATACCGACATGGGTCGTATCCGTCAATTCGCGGAAATGGTGCTGTAAAAGGACATTGGAAATGATTACTGATCATTTTTCCCTGAAAGGCAAAGTCGCCATCGTCACCGGTGGCGGCAAAGGCATCGGCAAAGCGATCGGACTCGCTTTTGCCGAAGCGGGTGCCAACGTGGTGTTTGCTGCGCGCACACAGGCTGATATCGATGCCGCTGTTGTAGAAGCCAAAAAATCCGGTATTGATGCCATCGCCATTCACTGTGACGTGCTTGTCGACGAGCAGTTACAACAACTGGTGGATAAAACCGTCGCGCATTTTGGCCGCATCGATATCCTGGTCAACAATGCCGGCGGCACCATGCCCAAACCCATGGAAAAAATCAGTGCGAACTCTTTCCGGCGCGCACTGGATTTCAATGTCACCAGTGCATTTTTATTATCGCAATACGCCCTGCCGCATCTGCGTGCCAGCAAGGGCAACATTATCAATATTGCTTCTGCTGCGGGCCGTCTGGTGCAGCCACTCTTTACCTCCTATGGCACCGTGAAAGCGGCGCTGATCCACATGACAAAAATGATGGCGGCCGAACTGGCACCGGATGTGCGTGTGAATGTGATCAGTCCCGGCTCTATCATGACCGAAGCACTGGAAACCTTTATCGATGCCGACAATCGCGAAAAAATGCGCAAGCTGACACCGTTGCAGCAACTCGGCATGCCACAAGACATCGCACTCGCCGCACTCTACCTCGCCTCACCTGCTGCACGCTGGGTCACCGGTAAAGACCTGCAAGTCGATGGCGGCACCGAAAACACCAATCTTGCCGAATAATCCGGTGGCCGCCATGCCATTGCGCGGCCTGTATGCCATTACCGATGACGCACTGCTGGCCGGTCGCCTGTTACCGGCTGTCGAAGCGGCACTGCTCGGCGGTTGCCGCATCGTGCAATACCGGAGCAAGCAAGCCGATACTGCGCGCCAACACAGCGAAGCGACAGACCTGTTGCAACTGTGCCGACAACACGATGCTATCCTGCTGGTTAACGACAATCTTGCGCTGGCAGAAAAAATCGGCGCTGATGGTGTGCATCTCGGTCAGGAAGATATGTCGCTCGCCGAAGCGAGGCAGGCGCTGGGCAATAACGCCATCATCGGTATCACCTGCCACAACTCACTCACACTCGCGCAACAGGCGCAGGCCGGCAGCGCAAACTATGTGGCATTCGGGCGATTTTTTCCCTCAGACACCAAACAATCGGCACCTCCTGCAGACCTTTCCGTTTTGCAACAAGCCAGGGGCGGACTACACATCCCTCTGGTAGCGATAGGCGGGATTACGCTGGATAATGCGCTAACGGTGCTGGCCGCCGGTGCTGACATGCTGGCCGTGGTGGGCGATCTGTTCAGTCATCCTGACATTGCCGCACGCAGTCGACACTACACTGCCCTGTTCACCTGACCGATAAAACCCGGATTGAGGATTGCCGTTGATGAGCCGCTCCGAACAACTTTTTGCGCAAGCCGCACGCGTGATCCCGGGCGGCGTCAATTCGCCGGTACGCGCCTTTCGTGCCGTCGGTGGCACACCGGTTTTTGTCGAGCGCGCAAGCGGCGCTTACTTGTGGGATGTCGATGGCAAACGCTATATCGATTACGTACTGAGCTGGGGGCCGATGATCGCCGGTCACGCACATCCACGTGTGCTCGCCGCCGTGCAGGAAAAAATGCAACTGGGATTGAGTTTCGGCGCACCGACAGAAATTGAAATCACACTGGCCGAAAAACTCTGTTCGATCATGCCGAATATGGATCTGGTGCGCATGGTGAGTTCCGGCACTGAAGCCACCATGAGTGCAATCCGTCTTGCGCGCGGCTATACCAATCGCGACAAGATCATCAAGTTTGAAGGCTGCTATCACGGCCACTCCGATTCACTGCTCGTAAAAGCCGGCAGCGGCGCATTGACCATGGGCGTACCGAGTTCGCCCGGCGTGCCTGCATCACTGGCCGATCACACCATCACCTTGGGCTACAACGATCTTGAAAGCCTGTCGGATACATTCAGCAAAATCGGCGAAGACATTGCCTGCGTGATTGTCGAACCTGTCGCCGGCAACATGAATTGCATTCCACCTGCGCCCGGATTTCTCGCAGCAATCCGCGAATTGTGCACACAGTATGAAAGTGTTTTTATCATCGACGAAGTGATGACAGGTTTTCGACTGGGCCTGCAAGGCGCACAGGGGTATTACGGCGTCGAAGCGGATCTCACCTGCCTCGGCAAAGTCATCGGCGGCGGCATGCCTGTCGGTGCCTTTGGCGGAAAAAAACACATCATGGAAAACATTGCACCACTCGGCCCTGTCTACCAGGCCGGTACATTGTCCGGCAATCCTGTGGCGATGGCTGCAGGCATCGCCACGCTTGATATTATTTCACAGCCGGGATTTTACGAGCCGCTGTTTGCAAAAACCGACAAACTGGTGAAAGGCTTGCGCAGTGCCGCAGACAACGCCGGTGTGGCAATGACCAGCAACCATGTCGGTAGCATGTGGGGATTATTTTTCACCGAAGCAAAAACTGTCTGCAATTACCAGCAGGTGATGGCCTGTGACACACAGCGCTTCAACAGATTTTTCCACGGCATGCTGAACGAAAGCATATATCTTGCGCCAGCCAGCTATGAAGCCGCGTTTATGTCCAGTGCGCACAGTGATGAGGATATCGATGCCACCATCGCTGCAGCCGCCAATGTTTTTGCAACACTGTAGGGGCGCGATTCATCGCGCCCGTGCCCGATCCGCATCCACAGCGGGCGTGATTTAAAAATACAGGGCGCAGCAAGCAGCGCCCCTGCGAGGTAACACGATGGTTTTTCAACACACGCGCGCACCCTACCCACAAACACGTTTGCGTCGCCTGCGCGCCAGCACATTCGCTCGCGACCTCGTACGCGAAAACAGTTTGTCTGTAAAAGACCTGATCTGTCCAATGTTTGTACTGGAAGGTAAAAACCAGCGCGAACCGGTTGCATCCATGCCCGGTATCGAGCGCCTGTCGATAGATCTGCTCGTGAAAGAAGCAAGAGTTCTGCACAAACTCGGCATTCCCGCCGTCGCACTGTTTCCGGTTACACCGAAATCCGCCAAGTCACTCGATGCACGCGAAGCATGGAATGCGGATGGCCTTGCACAGCG
Source organism: Pseudomonadales bacterium (assembly GCA_035430165.1). Lineage (GTDB taxonomy): Bacteria > Pseudomonadota > Gammaproteobacteria > Pseudomonadales > UBA7239 > UBA7239. The sequence continues at coordinate 28,333 of DAOMGE010000029.1, forward strand.
TGCAGTCAAGGCACTGAAAAATGCTGTACCAGAACTCGGCGTCATTACCGATGTCGCGCTCGATCCGTTTACCACACACGGACAGGACGGCCTCATCGACCAGAACGGTTACGTGTTGAACGATGCGACGATTGAGGCGCTGGTCAGGCAGTCGCTGTCACATGCCGCCGCCGGTGCCGATATCGTGGCACCGTCTGACATGATGGATGGTCGCATCGGTGCGATTCGCAACGCGCTGGAACACGCCGGACACGCGAACACGGCAATACTCGCCTACTCGGCCAAATATGCATCCGGTTATTACGGGCCGTTCCGCGACGCCGTCGGCTCGGCGGGCAATCTCGGCAAAGGCAACAAGAAAAGCTACCAGATGGATCCCGGCAACAGTGACGAAGCACTGCACGAATGCGCACTGGATCTCGCAGAAGGCGCCGATATGATCATGATCAAACCGGGCATGCCCTATCTTGATATTGTGCGACGTGTGAAAGACGAGCTGAAAGCACCGACGTTTGTCTATCAGGTCAGTGGTGAATATGCGATGCATGTGGCGGCCTTTGAAAAAGGCTGGCTGGATCGCGACAGCGTGATCATCGAATCCCTGCTCGCCTTCAAACGCGCAGGTGCCGATGCGGTACTGACTTATTTTGCAAAAGATGCCGCCAGAATACTGAACAAATAATTTTCGATAATCAACGAGGAACAGCACCATGGCCGAGAAATGCCCTTTCCAGTTTGACCTGATGAACGCCGAGCGTATGAGCAAGGGTGTGCCTTTTGACGACTTCAAGACCCTGCGCGAAAAATGCCCGGTGTCACTGCAGGAAGACACGATCCGCAACAATACCTACTGGGCGGTAACCAAACGCGATGACCTGGATTTCGTTTCCAAAAATCCCGAGCTTTTTTCATCGAGTGAAAACCTGGCGCATCCACAACCGGGTGCAGATGATCCTGCCGGCCTGGAAATCATGCGCCAACTGATCATCAACATGGATCCGCCGGATCACATCAAATACCGCCGCGTCGTGCGCAATGCTTTCACCGCAAAAGCGGTGGACTCGCTGGAACCGATGATGCGCAAGTACGCGAAAGAAATTATCGACAAGGTGGCAGTCAAAGGTGAATGTGAATTTGTCAGCGAAGTCGCCGCTGAAATGCCGCTGTTTGTCATTTGCGCGCTGATGGAAATGCCATCCGATGATCGCCAGAAATTTTCGGATCTGGTCGACATCATGATTGGCATGGATGACCCGGAAGTCGGCCAGACCGTCGAAATGGGACAGGCCGCCGCCGCGCAATTGTTTGAAATTGCCATGAACCTCGCCGTGCAACACAAGATCAACCCGACCAAAGGCTCCGTACTCGATGCCTTGCTGAACGGCGTGGTGGAAGGCGAAGCACTGAATGAATTCGAATTCTGCACGTTCTTCCTGATCCTGATTGCAGGTGGTGTTGAAACCACCCGCACCGCGACCAGCCAGGGCATGCGCCTGCTTATTGAACATCCGGCCGAATTGCAAAAACTGGTTGATGACCCGTCGCTGATCCCGGATGCCGTGGAAGAAATCCTGCGTTTCTACCCCTCATTCAATTTCATGCAACGCACGGCGAAACAGGATGTAAAAATTGGCGACATGGATGTGAAGAAAGGTGACATCGTGCGCTTCTATTACCCATCCGTGAACCACCAGGAAGATATCTTCGGTGCCGACGCCGATGTATTCGACGTCACACGCACCCGCAAGATGCCGAACCTGCGCAACGAACACCGCACATTCGGCGTCGGCCAGCATTTCTGCCTGGGCTCGCACCTCGCGCGCAAGGAACTGGTTGTGATGTTTGAAGAAATGATTCCGCGCCTGCGCAATCCGCGCCTGGTCGGAAAACCCCACAATCTGGTGTCCAATTTTATTCCCGCGATCAAATCAATGCACATTGCATTTGACAAGGCCAACTGACATCAACTTTCAGGGAAGTGGATCATGCTGAATTTCAAACCGTTAAAACCGATTACAGAAGCATTTTTCAAGACTGCCAACCTGCGTGCAACGGCTGTGATGGAAGCCAACTGCACGCCGGAGCGACTGATGGAGACACTCGCCGGTGACACGGTGTGGACAGAATGGGCACCCATGTTGAAAAAGGTGGAATGGACCAGTCCGAAACCGTATGGCCCCGGCGCAAAACGCACCGTGTATCTCGCTGGCGGGCAGGCGGTGAAGGAAAACTTTTTTATCTGGGAACCCAACAGGCATGTCGCGTTCTATGTTGAGGAAGGAACCATGTCCGGCATGGATTCCTTTGCCGAAAATTACGAAATCGACGTGCTCGATAATGGCAAGGCGGTGCGACTGACCTGGACGGTTGCCATACAGGTCACGGGTGCTGGCGTATTGTTCATTCCGGTCTCGCGCTTTTTTATGGAGCTGACATTCAAGCGCTGGCTGAAAACCTACAAGCGCATACTGGAAAGCTGAATTACTGCGTCAATTTTTCCAGCAATGCCGTCACTGCCGCAAAACGCGCCTCGGCATCGTCGAGATCATCCTTGATGACGAGGCGCTTCCCTTCTTCCAGTTTGTAACGCGTGGGATATTGCTGGATCAGTTTCACCAGTTCAAATGGATCGACTTGTGTCTGTGAACCGAATTCCACGCGCAGCCCGTTGGTATTGGCTTCGAGTTTGTCGATGCCGAGCTTCACCATCTGCAAACGCAAGGCAGTCTGCCTGAACAGGTTCTTCACTTCTTCCGGCAATAGCCCGAAACGGTCAATCATTTCCACTTGCAGGTCACGCAAACCCTCTTCATCCGGTGCGCAGGCAATGCGTCGATACAACACCAGCCGCGTCGCCGCGTCCGGCAAATAATTTTCAGGAATCAGCGCCGGGATCCGCAGATTGATTTCATTGTTTTGTGTCCCGGTAATATCAACACCCGCTTTCTTGCCGGCCTTCAGGTTTTTCACTGCACGCTCGAGCAATTCCATATACAGCGTGAAACCGATACTCTCGATTTGCCCGCTCTGCTGCTCGCCAAGCAATTCGCCGGCACCGCGAATTTCCAGATCGTGATTAGCCAGCAGGAAACCGGAACCCAGCACGTCGGCATGGCAAATCGCTTCCAGGCGTTTCTCCGCATCCGCAGACATGTTGCGCACATCCGGCGTTAACAGATACGCGTACGCCTGATGGTGCGAACGCCCGACCCGTCCGCGTAGCTGGTGCAACTGCGCCAGGCCAAATTTATCGGCACGCTCGATGATAATGGTGTTGGCATTCGGCACGTCGATACCGGTTTCGATAATCGTGGTGCAAACCAGCACATTGAAACGCTGGTGATAGAAATCCGACATCACCTGCTCCAGATCGCGTTCGCGCATCTGGCCGTGTCCCACAGTGACCCGTGCTTCCGGCACCAGCTCGCTGATTTTTTTTGCGCAGGTTTCGATAGTCGATACATCGTTATGCAGGAAATAGACCTGGCCACCGCGCAGCAACTCACGCAGGATGGCTTCTTTCACCGTCGCTTCATCATAGACGCGGGCAAACGTCTTGATGGCGAGTCGTTTTGCCGGCGGCGTCGCAATAATCGACAAATCGCGCATGCCCGCCATCGACATATTCAACGTGCGCGGAATCGGTGTGGCTGTCATGGTGAGGATATCAACCTGCGCACGCATCGCCTTCATGCGCTCTTTCTGTTTGACGCCGAAGCGATGCTCCTCATCGATAATCAGTAAACCGAGATTGCTGAATTTCACATCTTCCTGCAGCAGGCGGTGTGTGCCGATAATAATATCGATCTTGCCTTCCGCCACTTTCTCGAGCACCGCATCCTGTTCCCTGGCGGTACGGAAACGTGAAATGGTTTCGATGCGCACTGGCCACTGCGCAAACCGGTCGCGAAAATTTTCACCGTGCTGTTGCGCAAGCAGCGTGGTGGGCACCAGTACGGCGACTTGTCGGCCATTCATTGCAGCAAGGAATGCGGCCCGCATCGCGACTTCGGTTTTGCCAAAGCCGACATCACCGCACACGAGGCGATCCATCGGCTTGCCGGCCAACATATCGGCAACCACATCGGCAATTGCCGTCTGCTGGTCCGGCGTCTCCTCGAATGGAAACTCGGCAGCAAATTGCTGCATTTCAATATCGGCAATTGCAAATGCTTCGCGCGTGCGCGCCGCGCGGCGCGCATGGATTTCAAGTAAATGCGCCGCGACATCTTCAATCTGTTTCGCAGCTTTTTCTTTCGCCTTTTGCCATTGCTCGGAACCGAGACGGTGCCACGGCGCGAGTTCAGGATCCGCTCCGCCGTAACGACTGATCATGTGCAAGGATGTCACCGGCACATACAAGCTCGCTTCACTGGCGTAACGCAAATGCAGGAACTCGCCATTGGTACCACCGATGTCGAGCGCAACCAGTCCGTGATAGCGGCCCACGCCGTGTTCGATATGCACCACCGGCGCGCCGAGCGACAATTCACTCAGGTGTTTGATCGCGTTGTCAGCAGCATCCACCTGCTGTTTGCGCCGACGCTTCTGCAACACCTGGTGGCCAAACAGCTGGCTTTCGGACAAGAGCAGGATATTGTCTTCCGGCAACCACAGACTGCGATCGAGCGGGATTTGCACCAGCGCCGCGCGTTGTTCGCTGCGATCCTTGCCTGCAAGAAAATCCTGCCAACTGGCAACGTTTTGTAATGGCAGTTGGTGGCTGGCAAACAAGCCGTGCAAGGCTTCAGCACGGCCGGCAGATTCTGCACACACCAGCAAACGGCAAGCGGGATGCCCGGCGAGGAATTGTTGCAGGTGCAACAGCGGATGCGTGTCGCGCGAACTCAGCGCCAGATCCGGAATCGGCGCACTACCGAGCGGCTCTGCCTGTGCGTCATCATCAGCGTGACATTCAATGCGTGCATGCTGTTTCAGTTGTGCAAACAATTCATCCGTTGGCACAAAGGCTTCATGCGGTTTCAGTAACGGGCGATAGCGTTCCAGGTGCAGGTTGTCATAGCGCGCCCGGATTTCATGCTGGTATTTTTCAGCCGCACCGAATATATCGCCAACCTGCGCGATCAGGCTGTTGTCTGGCAGATAATCCAGCAGTTGCGCTGCATGATCAAAAAACAGCGGCAGGAAATATTCAGCGCCGGGTGCCGCAATGCCTGCAGCAATATCCTGGTACAGCGAACACTGTTTCGGATCGCTATGGGTGAACCGGTCATGCCAGCGATCCAGGAAATGATTGATGCCGGTTCGGGTCAGTGAAAATTCACGCGCCGGCAACAAGCGGATCGATGCAACTTTTTCTACCGTGCGCTGGGTTTCCGGATCAAAACTGCGCAGCGATTCAATGTCATCGTCAAACAGGTCGATACGGTATGGCAATTCACTGCCCGCAGGAAAAATATCCATCACCGCGCCGCGCAACGCAAACTCTCCGTGTTCGCACACGGTATCCACGCAGCGATACCCGCAACTTTCCAGCCGTTTGCGCGTGGCATGCACATCAAAGTGATCGCCGGTTTTCAGGTCGAATACTTGCCCGGCAATAAAATCGCGCGGCGGCAAGCGGTTCATCAGGCTCGCTACCGGCAACACCAGCGTGCAGGATTCACCACTCAACAATTGCGAAAGCGCCGCGAGGCGCTCGGACACAATATCCTGGTGTGGCGAAAAATTATCGTAGGGCAGCGTTTCCCACGCGGGAAAATTCAACACCTTCAGCGCGTCGCCGCCAAAGAATTGCATTTCTTCCTGCAACTGCCGCGCACCCGATGCATCTTCGGTTACCACCAGCATCACACTGCGCTGTTGTTGCGCCTGCAACCGGGCTTGTGCCGACGCCAGCGCCAGGCCAGCAGCTGCACCGTGCAACTGGCTCCAGCGCACACGCGAGCCGAGTGCGGAACGAAGGGGGGGGTTAAAGATGCTGGTCATAGGCAGGGATCGCGGGACAACATACAGACAGGGCTGTTCCATTATACCCGCAGTGATTGCCCTCACAGATGTTTGGCATTGATAATGAGGCAGCCAGGTCATACGATCATGGTTCCAGCCAGGCTGTGGCTGTCTGCGGGATTTTCATGGACTGCACAATCACATGAAGCACATCATGAACGAAGATAATCTGGCTGCTTTTTATGATCGCTGCCTGAAAGCGGTCGTCAGTCACCCTTATCTCATCATTTGTACTTATCTCTTCCTGCTGGCCTTCAGCTTGCTCCAGCTGGTGAATGTGCAGACGGGCAAACCGCTGCTGGATCTCGACCCTTCCGTTAACAGCATCCTCCCTGAAAATGACCAGGATCGTGAATATTTCAATCGCACCCGCTCACTGTTCAGCAGTGGCGAAACCATTCTGGTTGCATTGCCGGGCGATGACATTTTCACCACGGACAACCTGAAAAAAATCCAGGTCATCAGCAAGAAACTGGCTGCATTGCCGCAGGTGGAACGCGTATCCAGTCTGGCAACGGCCATCAATATCCGCAGCGAGCATAACGATCTTTATGTCGATCCGTTTTACAAGAAACCACCAACCGACAAGGCGGAAATTGCTGCACTGAAAAAACGCGCACTGGAAGATCCGATTTTTGCGGGCAATCTGGTTTCGACGGATGGCAAGGTGGCGTGTATCACTGTCCACCTGAAAGACAGGCCGGAAAAACAACTCCTCGCAGACAAGATCGATGAAAAAATTGCTGACATTGCCAGGCAGGAGTGGTCGCAAGGCGATGTCTGGGTAACCGGTGGTGTACACGTGAAAGCCGCCATGACCAAGGGCATGCTGCACGATGTCACCCTGATTGTGCCGCTGGCCATGTTCGTGATGATGCTGGTATCCGGTTTTTCCTTTCGTACGCTGCGCGGTGTATTGATTCCGCTGGTCACATTATCTGTCGGCGCGGTGATGACACTGGCGTGGGTGGCGTGGCACTACAAGACGCTGAACCAGGTCACTGTGGCAGTGCCGGTGCTGCTGGTGGTCAGCAATTTTGCCTACAGCATCCACATGCTCGCCTCGTATTACGACGTGCTGCGCAATCACAAGTTTGCAACGGATTCCCACGAAACCCGCAAGAACAGCGCTATTTTTTATACCCTGAAAGACATGATACTGCCGGTGGGCTACACCGGCATCACCACCTTCATCGGCTTTGGTTCGCTCGCTACCAGCCCGATTCCCGCCATCCAGCAGTTCGGTATCGCTTCCAGTATCGGCGTGTTGATTTCGATGGTGATTGCCCTGACGCTGACACCGGCGATTTTACAAATCCTGCCGACACCGAAAAAAATCCCGAAACCCGCAAAAGAAAACTGGGCGGATTATCGCCTGGCGGAGCTGGCGTTTTTCAGCATGAAAAATGCGAAAACCATTTTTGTGGTTGCCGGTGTTGTCTGCATCATTGCCCTGATCGCCATACCGCGGATCAAGGTCGGCACCGATCTCGTCAACAGCTTCAAGCAGGACAGCAAGATCCGCTCCGATTTCTATGCTGTTAACAAGTCACTGGAAGGTGCCAATGTTATCTACGTGGTTATCGATGCCGGCATTCCCGAACCGATGCAGGAACCGGCAAACCTGCGCGCCATCGAAACCTTGCAGAACTGGCTGAAGCAACAACCTGAAGTCGGCGGATCCACATCGCTGGTGGATTACATCAAGGTCATCAACAAGGGTATGCATGAAGATGGCAGCGGTTTTGCAATCCCGGCTTCGCTGGGGGAAATTACCGAATTGATGATCATCGCTGACAACGAAGACATGAAAGCGTTTGTCGATTCCCGTTACCAGACTGCCCGCATTACTGTCCGCACCACCGCAACAGAATCCAGCGACATTGTGGCGCTGGCAAACCGGATTGAAAAATTTTCCAGCGAACATCTCCCCGGCAACCTTCATGTCGAAGTGACGGGCAACACCTACCTTGTGGCGAGAACCATGGACGATATCGTCTGGGGACAGGCGCTGGGATTCGGAACCGCTTTCCTGTTGATCTATCTGGTCATGGCGTTTGTGCTGTCTTCGTTCAAGGCAGGACTCGTGGCGATGATTCCGAATGTCATGCCGGTGTTGTTGTTTTATGGCTGTCTCGGCTGGCTGGGTATTTCGCTGGACATCACCAACAGCCTGATTGCCGACGTGGTACTGGGCATTGCCGTGGATGACACGATTCACCTGATGGCACAATTCAATCGCGGCGCCAAAAATGCCGCCGATGAAAAACAGGGCGTGGTGTTTGCCCTGCAGAATGTCGGGCGTCCCGTGCTGTACACCACACTGGCGCTCTGCCTGGGTTTCCTCTGCATGACCATGAGTGACATGCAGACACAGTTCGAGTTCGGGTTGCTGGCGACGGGCACCCTGATGGCTGCCTGGCTGATTGATATGACGTTGACGCCTGCACTGGCCAGCAAAATGAAAATCGTGACTTTGTGGGAAGTGTTGCGACTGGATCTGGGACAAGAACCGCACAAATCCATACCGCTGTTTCACGGATTGTCCTCGAAGCAGGCGCGTGTGGCTGCGCTGCTGGCAGCAATCAAGGAATACCAGCCTGGCGACAAGATTTTTGTGCGCGGCGAAAAAGGCGAACACATGTATGTGGTTATCGAAGGCAACCTGGTCGTTACACTCAGCAACCACGATGGCGCTGTGCTGACACGCGAGATTGGCCGGGGCAGTATTGTCGGTGAAGTTGCACTGTACTACGGTGAGCGCACCGCCGATGTCCATGCCAGGGATCACGTGCGCCTGCTGGAAATCACCAAGCATGACCTGGAACAGATCCAGCGCCGGCACCCGAAAATTGCCGCGCAGCTGTATGCCAATCTCAACAGCGTTTTTGCCAGCCGCGTTGCCAACCTCACCACGCATATCCAGGCATAAGCACAGGATTGCATAGCCCCGGCAATCACCAACGCCCTGCGGGTTATGTCAGTCAAACTGGCGCTTTTGGTGATTGCCTCTTCCATTCCGGTCGCTATCCTTGGCCGTTCAGAATTCCGGTAACGATTTCCATCCTCCCACTCACAATCAAAGGTAAGCACTATGGCGCAAGCATTTATTTTTGACGCTATCCGCACGCCGCGCG
>DAOMGE010000030.1:0-35144 GCA_035430165.1 Pseudomonadales bacterium
ATGGTGGCCAGACACAGAATCGAACTGTGGACACAGGGATTTTCAGTCCCTTGCTCTACCGACTGAGCTATCTGGCCGTTTCGGTAAGGCCGCGTATTAAACCTGCTGGTTTTGGACTAGTCAAGAAAAACCCTCCCTGCGCCGATTGCCTGCTGCGGCCTGTCGCAAAACCGGCGATAATGCGCAGCTTCCAATACAGGGCTGGCACAGTCTTCACGGCGGCGGCGAGCGTTTTTTAAACCGGCATCAATCCACGACAGGTAAAGAATCCATGAGCACACAGAAAAAGATTTCGTTGTCACAAGTCTATATCGATGACGAGATTCGCCAGGCCGTCCTGAAAGTTGTCGATTCCGGCCAATACATCCTCGGCCCGGAGTGTCGTGCATTCGAGGAAGAACTGGCGGCCTATACCGGCACCAAACATGCGGTGTTGTCGTCGAACTGGACGTCAGCCGTGTCACTGCTGCTGGAAGCAATGGGCGTGAAAGAAGGCGATGAAGTGATGCTGCCGTCGCAAACCGCATTTCCTTCGGTTGAACCGATTATCCATATCGGTGCCAAACCGGTTTTTATCGACATCGATGAAACCTACGGCATCGATGCCTCAAAATTGCAGCAAGCGCTGACGCCCCGCACTGTCGGTATTTTGCCCGTGCATTTGTACGGCACGCCGGTGGATCTCGATGCCATCCTCGCCTTTGCGAAGGCGAATAACTTGTGGGTGATTGAAGATTGCGCACAATCACAAGGCGCAAGCTATCGCGGCAAGCGTATTGGCAGTTATGGTTTTGCTTCTGCGTTTTCTTTTTATCCATCGAAAAACCTGACTGTGCTGGGCGACGGTGGCTGCATCTGCACCAATGACGATGCAGTGGCAGATAAAATTCGCGCACTGCGCAATCACGGCCGTGTCGGTAAAGCCAAATACACACACGACCTGGTTGGCTACAACATGCGTTTCAATGAAGTGCAGGCCGCTGCAGGACGTATCGGTTTGCGTCATCTCGACAAGCTGAACCAGCATCGTCGCGGTGTGGCTGCGCATTACAACCGCCGCCTCGGCAATCTGGTGATCACACCGAAAGAGCGCGCCAATGGCGAAGCGGTGTATCACATGTATGTGATACGCACTAAAAATCGTGATGCACTTGCTGCGTATCTGGCGGAAAAAGGCATCGAGACCGGCATTCACTATCCAACAGCCGTGCACCAGCAGCCCTCTATTCTTGCGCTGTACAATGATTTGCCAACGCTGGCGAACACTGAAAACTGGATTCACGACATCCTGTCATTGCCGGTACATGGCCAGTTATCTGCGGATGATGTGGACTATGTGTGTGATGCGATTGAAGCGTTTTTCAAACAGCAATAAACAACAGCCTGAAGACGTATTTGCATAGAAATCAAAACGGAAACTGCCATGAGCACGAACCAGAACAGCAATGTCTATCTCAGTGTCGTGATTCCCTGCCACAATGAAGAGGGCAACCTGCCATTGTTGATACAGGGTATACACGGTGCACTGCAGCCTGCAGCGGTGACCTATGAAATCGTGGTGACCGATGATTGCAGTACAGACAGTTCGTGGCAGATTTTACGTGAGCTGGCGAAAAAGGATTCGCACCTGCGTGCGCAGAAACTGGATCGCAACTGTGGTGAGTCTGCCGCCAGTTGGGCAGGCATCCAGTCTGCGCGCGGTGAATGGATTGTCACCATGGATGCAGACTTGCAGAATAATCCGGAAGATTTACCCAAGTTTCTTGCGGCGACATCACAGGCGGATTGCATCTGCGGCAGTCGCGTGCAGAATCGTAGCGATGGTGATCACATCATCCGCGTCATTTCCTCGCGTGTTGCCAATGCAGTGCGCAATGCGCTTTCCGGTGAGCAAATCAGTGACGCCGGTTGTACGTACCGCATGTTCCGTCGCGAAGCGGTACGCAACCTGAAATTCTTCAAGGGCATGCACCGGTTCTTGCCGACACTGATCAAGATTGAAGGCTATAGCGTGGTCGAGATCCAGGTATCGAACAACCCGCGTTATTCAGGCACGGCCCATTACGGCGTCTGGAACCGTTTGTTTGCATCATTCTACGATTTGCTGGCTGTGCGCTGGATGAAAGTGCGTATGTTCCGCTTTGCGGTGGCAGAACGCACCGACTGATTATTATTCCTGGCCAAGTGAAATCCGGTCGCCATATTGTCTGGTAAAAGCCGGATTTGCGTACAACGTAGCAGTCTGGTCCTTGCTGATATAGGGATTGAGTTTCAGCGCAGGTTGCCAGCCGGCCAGATCCAGGTTCTTTCCCCATTTTTCTTTTTCAATCAGCAGTAGCGTCGGTTTGCCGTCGTGCAGGCTGGCGATTTGTGTTGCGTCCACCGTGCGTATCGGTTGTCGGTAATAATAAACCGTGCGCATATCCACTTCATCAAAACTCACCAGTTCGCTGTCCTTGTAGCGGGCGGCAAGTTGTGTAAAAGCAGGTAGTGCTTGCACACGATACCCGAATATTTTTCCTTCACCGAATGCAAAGTAAACACAGTAACCAAACAGCAGTATGACGCCGGTGCCAAGCAGCAGTTTTTGCCGACGCTGTGGCCATGCCTGTGCCATATCGAGGATACGGTAGCCGAACAGGATGGCAAATGCCGGGTACGCCGGTAACAGATATTTTGCATGCTTGTTGGCAAACAATGACAGTGCCAGAAACGGTATTGCTGATGCATACAGGAAAAATCGGCGCCCAGTGCTGCAGGTAAAACCTTGCCAGCTTGCTTTCGGTGTGAACAGCAACAGAAGTATCCATGGGAGGAAACTGGCGAGCAGCGTCTGTGCATAGCTGTAAAAAGGATCGCTATTGCTGCCGCTGATCTTTTTCTGTATGTCGGCATGAATGACGCGATGCCAGATGTCGATGCCTTCCTGTGCTGTCACTGCGACATACCACGAAGCGCCGATCATCAGCATCAACAGCCAGCCTTGCCAGCACAAGAGATAGGCGCGCGCGCGCAAGTCTTTTTCGATTGCAGCAAATGCGAGCAGTGGCAACTGGCAAAATAGCAGGGCGACCGGTCCTTTACAGAGCATGGCAGCGCCCATGAATGCAAAGCTGGCATAAACAAAAGGTTTTGATTTTTCGAGAACGATGAACTGGTAGGCAAAAAACAGTGAGCCTGCGCACAAGGCCGTCAGCAGCATTTCAATTTCACAGCGGCGCGCAAACATCACAAAGTCTGTACAGGTTGTCAGCACGACGACAACGGCGAGTGCATGCCACTTGTTTTCGCGTGCAGCAGCGGTTTTGTAGCTGGCGTAAATCACCAGTAAAGCCGAAAGCGCGGATGGCAGGCGAAAAATCCATTCATTGACTGACTGGAAAATAACAGCAAAAAATAACGATACCCAATAGAACAGTGGTGGCTTGTCGATATAGAGTTCGCCATTCAGGTAAGGCAATAGCCAGTTGCCGCTGCTGAACATGCCGGCTATCGGTATTGCACGACGTGCTTCATTGAGCGATAGCAGGGGCAGCGAGCCAAGCCCGTACAGTACGATGAAGAGGCAGGCAGTCGCCATGGTCAGCGTACAGAGCCGGTAAAGATTTTCCCCAGTGTTTTTGGCGGAAATTTTCACGGTTCCGCCCCGATTTTCAGTAGGCGAAAATGCTTGTTGCTGGTAATGACGGATGGATTGAAGTTGTTTGTCAGGTTTTCAGCATCCTGTGCGGTGGCAAACACATAAATAGCAGCATGGGTTTGCAACGCTGTTGTAATGGCTGCTGTATTTTTCAGTTCAGGAATCGGGCCGCCGGCATAAAAAAGGATTTCATCAAGCATGGCCGGATAAAAAAACAATGGCCGGTAGCCCGCCTGTCGCGCCTGTTCTCCCAGCTGTTTTTGATCGAACAGCGCGTTGCCGGGTAATGCCTCTTTTTGTATGGCGGTGAGTGTGATGCAGAGCGCGGCCATGCCGGATGCTGCCAATACGATTGCCGGTAATCTTCCGTGGTATTTATAAATTCCTGTGGCGGCAAGCGGCACAATGATGAAGGCAATCAGGTAACTGATATGAAAAGGCAGCCTGGCAAGCAGGTGAATATTCCATGCGGCACAAGCCAGGGTTGTGATCGCGCCGAATACCGTGATGCCTGTGCGATGTCTGCCATCGGCATGTTGCAAGTAATAGCCCAGCAAAATCGCCAGTGAAGGTGCAAGCAGCAAACTGTAATGCGCCTGCTTGTTGGCATTGAATGACAGCATCGTAAACACGAGTAGAAACCATAGCAGTGCATAGCGAACCAGTGATGGCAATGTTGCACGTTGTTGCCACAACCATAGCGCACAGGGAATCACCAGCAGTGACCATGGTGCATAGTAGCCGATGCCGCGAGTGAGATAGTAATACACCGGTTGTTTATGGTCGCCGCTGATATAAGTGTCATCAGTTTCTTTTTGCAGCGTATGCATTAACGCGTCAGGATGTTGCAGGTACATCCACGCGTACCAGCTGCAGGCAATCACAATGAACAGCATCCATCCTGCAGGGGAAACCAGCTGCGACAGCGCCCTTTTTTTCCGGTTTATCCATGCGGTCAGCAGGAAAAGCCCGAGGGGAATTGCGAAGCCGGGCGGGCCTTTGCTGAGCACGCCTAGTGACATGGCGACAAAAAACATCAGGCCGGTTGCCGGACGACGGATTTCTGCACACAGCAATTCGTAGCCGAGCGCGACGGCAGCGATGATGAAAAAAAGCAGCGGGGTATCGGTTTCGGCGACGCGCGCCATTTTCAGCGGAATGATGCACGATGCCATGCATAACACGCTGAAGCAGGCAGTGAAGGTGTCAGCGTGCTTGCGCACAAAACGGAATAGCAACAGCAGGCTGCCCGCACCGAAACACGCCGTCAGGAAGCGCAGGGAAAATTCGCTGACCTCGCCAAAAATCCTGTAACCGGAAATGGCCAGCCAGTAGGCGAGTGGCGGTTTTTGAAAACGCAATTCGCCGTTAAACCATGGTGTCAGGTATTCATGCCTGCCGAGCATTTCCTGTGCGGTTTCGGCAACACGCACTTCCTGCACGCGACTCAGTGGCAGGTCGCCCAGCGCTGTAAACAGGTTGGTGATGGCGACCAGTGCTGTAGCCAGTATCAGCCAGCGCACTGCCGTTGCTGACAGGCTATTGGCATGAGAAGTATTGGCTGTATTCATGCTGGCGATTGCCATAAAGGGATGAGCCGTTGCGGTAAGGCGCATCTTATCATATGGCTGTTTTACGTATGGTTGCAGGCATGATGATCAGTATGATGATGCTATCAACCGAGGGCGACACCATGAGCGAATCACAACACCTGGCAAGACTGGTTGCCATCGAAGAAATCAAGCAACTGAAATATGCCTATTTGCGCCATCTGGATCTCAAGGAATGGGACGCCGTTGCCACACTGTTTACGCGGGATGTGGTCAGTACCTATTCTGATGGTCATCACAGCTATAACGGTCGTGATGAAGTGGTCGGCTTCCTGTCGTCTGCGCTGAGTCACAAACGCATTGTGACCAAACACCAGGTGCACCATCCTGAAATCACGTTCAATGATGCGCTGACTGAAGCGAAGGGTATCTGGTACCTGACTGATGCGGTTATCAATACCGTCAGTCGCGATCCTGCCAAACATTTCTGCATTGCCGGCACAGCGTTTTATGATGAGCGTTATGTGAAAACACCGGAAGGCTGGCGCATTGCGGCGATCGGCTACAAGCGTGTCTATGAAGAAACCACGACAAGAAACCCTGGCCTGGTGTTTGAGTACAAGAGTCGCTTTCTGGGCGATTTCGGCTGAATGCGATCCGCTTTGCGTGAATTTTTCACACACACGGCTTGCTGGCTCCTGATATTGCCGTTGGTGCCGTGTGTATCAGTTGCAGATGAGGCTGTATCGGAGAAAAAGACTGCAGAGCTGGAGACGATTATTGTCAGCGGCACGCGCGCACAGGCGATAGCCGGCAAGGCGAGTGTGATTGATGCGCCGACTGTAGAAGCTGTGCATGCGACACATCCCTCGGAATTGCTCACACGACAGCCCGGTGTGTGGATCAGTCGCGGTGGCGGGCAAGAACAATTGACTGCATTGCGTTCGCCGGTCTGGACAGGTGCCGGTGCGTGTGGCGAAGTGGTTTTTGCTGAAGATGGGGTACCGGTGCGTCCCAGCGGTTTTTGCAACGCCAACGCGTTTATGGAAATCAATACCGAACAGTCTGGCGGTGTGGAAGTGTTGCGTGGTGCCCAGGGCGGTTCTTTATACGGCGCCAATGCGGTACACGGTGTGATCAATGTACTGAGTGAGCCGTTTGCCAGTGCTAGCAGAATCACCGGCGAAGTCGGCGCCAATGATTATGCGCGCCTTATGTGGCAGCAATCGGATAACGACAGTGGCGTTGCTCTCAATGCGACACATGACGGCGGCTATCAGGACAGCAGTGGTTTCGAGCAGCAAAAAATGTCGTGGAAACAGCGGCAGCAATTTTCTGGTGCAGATTCAGGCATTGCGCTCACACATTTTTTTACGGCGACCAGCCTCAACCAGCAAAGCATCGGTTATCTGGTCGGGCAGGATGCGTATAAAAACGATGCGATAAGAGCCGACAATCCCAATCCCGATGCCTATCGTGATGCGGTTGCCTATCGATACGTGCAGGACTGGGCGTGGCAGGCGAACGACTGGCAAGTGCATGTGAAACCTTACCTGCGTCATACGGATATGCAATTCTCGCAGCATTTCAATCCCGGACAGCCGCTGGAAAATAACGGCCATAACAGCGGTGGTATGCAATGGCTGCTGCAGCGCGACAATTTTTCCTGGGGTACCTGGCAATGGGGCGCGGAAACCGATATCGCCCACGCCTGGACACACGAATGGCAGGATTTACCGACAACCGCAGGGCCGCCAGCAAAAGTGTCACCGCAAGGCGATCATTATGATTATGGTGTGAATATGCAAACGGCAGCGTTATGGCAGGCATTGTCGTGGCAGCTGGCAGAACGGGTTGAATGGCAATTCGGTTTGCGCGCCGATCGCGTGTGGTACCAATATGACAACAATATGCCGGATGGTGCGTCGGGAAAATATATGCGCCCTGCAGATCGTGGCGACCGCTTCGCGCTGTTGTCGCCACGTATCGGGCTGGTCTATACCGATGCGCGGGATAACGAATGGTACGCGAGTGTGTCATCCGGCAGTCGTGCGCCACAAACAGCCGAACTGTACCGTTTGCAAGGCAACCAGCGCATGGCGGATATCGGTGCTGAATCGATGACGGGTGAAGAAATCGGGTGGCGTGGCAGCAATCGCTGGCAGCTGCAATGGAATGTGGCGCTGTTCACGATGCACAAAGACCATGTGATCATTCGCAATGCGGCGAGCGTGTTGTCAGACAGTGCCAGCACGCAGCATCGCGGGCTGGAATTGCAGCTGGAAAAAAAATGGCAGGATGGCTGGTTTGCAAATGTCGCAGCCACGTATGCCGAACACCGTTACGACAGTCCGGTTTTTGATAACGCCGTTAATGTAGAAGGCAATCTGATGGATACAGCGCCACGCACGTTCGGCTCGCTGCAAGCCGGTTGGCAGCAGAACGGATTGCGTCTGGAAATCGAATGGCAGCACATGGCCCGTTATTACCTGAATCCGGAAGACAGCTTCCAGTATGATGGGCACAACCTGTTTAACCTGCGTGGCGAAATCCAGCCTGGACAGCATTGGAAAATATTTTCCCGTGTGATGAATGTGACGAATGTTGATTATGCCGAGCGGGCGGATGTGACAACCAACCCCAACCCGGCCCTGGTCGTGCCGCGCTATTTTGTCGGCATGCCGCGTTCACTGTATGTCGGTTTTGAATGGAGTTATTGAGATGATAAATTTTTTCCTCAACGGGAAAGCTGTATCGGTTGATGTGGAGACGGATACGCCCTTGTTGTGGGCCTTGCGCGAAGGCCTGCAAAAAACCGGCACCAAATTCGGTTGTGGCCAGGGCCTCTGCGGCGCCTGTACCGTGCTGGTCAATGGCAATCCTACGCGCAGCTGCGTGTTGCCGGTATCCAGCATTGTCGGACAAAACGTGACGACGATTGAAGGGCTGGGCGGTGATCATGCTGTGCAGAAAGCGTGGCTGGCGATGGACGTTTCGCAGTGCGGGTATTGCCAGCCGGGACAGATGATGAGTGCTGTCGGCTTGTTGTCACATAACAGCAATCCCAGCGAAGAAGAAATCCGCACGGCGATGTCCGGCAACATCTGTCGCTGCGGCACGTATCCGCGCATCATCAAGGCGATCCAGCAGGCGGCGAAAAACTTGCAGAAAGAGCAGGGGGTTGGCGTGGCGTTTTATGATCCGGCTGTCGATGCGCACACGGCGAACGGAGGTGCTGTATGAAAATATCGCGCCGTAAATTCCTGGTGGGTTCTGGCGTCATCGGTGGTGGATTGTTGCTGGGATTTTCTTTTCAGGACAAAGTCCCCGTACCACACACACGCACCGGCAGTTTCCAGCCCAATGCCTGGCTGCAGATTACGCCGCAAGGCGAAGTGATTTTCCAGCTCGACAAGGCAGAAATGGGTCAGGGTGTGATGACATCGCTGTCGGCGATTATCGGGGAGGAACTGGATTTCGATCCGGCAAACATGGTGATTGAATTTGCCGGCGCGCATCGCGCGTTTACCAATCCACAAATGGGTGTGCAGATTACCGGGGGCAGTACCAGTGTCATGACCGGTTGGGAACCGTTGCGCGATGCGGGTGCGACTGCGCGTGCGATGTTGTTGGCAGCAGCGGCACAGCAGTGGAATGTGCCAGCGGCGCAATGCAGGACAGACAACGGTTTTGTGTTGCACCCGGATGGAAAACAGCGCAGCAGTTACGGTGAACTGGCACAACGGGCATCACAACAAAAACACCCGGGCAAGGTGGCCTTGAAATCGCCAGAGCAGTATCGCTGGCTGGGCAAATCACTGAAGCGTTTCGACAGCGAGGCAAAATTACAAGGCAAGACTACGTTCGGTGTGGATGTGTTGTTGCCCGGTATGAAAGTCGCGGTTGTAGTGCGTTGCCCGCATTTTGGTGGCAGCGTGTTGTCTTTTGATAAACAGTCGGTTGCCAGTCTTGCCGGCGTGCGTGCCGTGTTTGCGATCCATAGTGGCATCGCCATCGTGGCGGATGGATATTGGCAGGCGCGCAAGGCGGCCAACCAGTTACCGGTGCAATGGAACAAGGGGCCGCTCGCTGGTCTGGATTCGGCCAGTATTGGATCAGCACAGAAAGCGGCATTGGAAAAAACGGAAAAACCGTTTTCGATTCTGAATGAAGGTGATGTCGATACAGCGTTTGCCAAGGCGTCGCAAACGGTCACTGCTGCGTACACCGTGCCATTTTTTCATCACAGCCCGATGGAGCCGCAGAATTGCACGGCGCAATTTCGTAGTGGCCAGCTGGAATTGTGGGCACCTACACAAACCGCCATGATTGCCCGCGCTGTTGCTGCATTCTATACAGGTATCGAACAGGAAAATATTACCGTCAACTCCACGTTTCTCGGTGGTGGATTCGGTCGGCGTGGTTATGTCGATTTTGCCGGTGAAGCAGCAGCGATTGCACAACAATACCCGGATGTACCCGTGAAACTGATGTGGTCGCGCGAGGATGACATGCAGCACGATTATTATCGACCGCCGGCCTATCACAGTCTGCGTGCTGCAGTGGATGCCGCAGGCGGTGTGACAGGCTGGCACCACAATTTTGTAAGCAACAGTGTGTTGTCAGGTTTTGGTGTTGACCTGATGCATGCCATGTTGCCGACCTGGGTGCCGATGCATATTGCGCGCGGTATCGGCAGAAGCGTTGCTGACCATGTGCCGCCTTATGATGTGTCGATGGGTGAAGGAACAAAAATTCCCTATGCTGTGCCGAATCGCAAGGTTGGTATGGTGCATCATGATTGCGGTGTTCCCACGGGTTTCTGGCGATCTGTCAGTCATTCCTTTAATGCATTTGCAGTTGAAAGTTTTGCGGATGAAGTGGCGCATGCTGTGAAAAAAGATCCTGTCGCATTTCGTCGTGAATACCTGAAAGACCAGCCGCGTCATCTGGCGGCCCTGAATCTGGCAGTGGAAAAATCAGCATGGGCGGTACAGCCACGCATCGCCGGTTTTGGTCGCGGTGTTGCAGTGCATGAATCGTTCGGTTCGGTGGTGGCAATGGTGGTGGATGTAGTGGCCACAGACAATCAGTTCAGCGTGAAGCGCATCGTGATTGCTGTCGATTGTGGTTTTGTCATCAATCCTGACCAGGTCATTGCACAGATGGAAGGTGGCGCCATTTATGGACTGACAGCAGCCCTGAAAAATGGCGTGACAATCACAGACGGTGCCTGTGCGCAAAGCAATTTCCATGATTTGCCGGTATTGCGTATGCCTGAAGCGCCAGCACTGGAGGTTTATATTGTCCCGAGCATGGAAAAACCGGGCGGTATCGGCGAAGTCGGTGTGCCACCGGTAGCGCCAGCCGTGGCGAATGCCCTGTTCGCGGCAACGGGCAAGCGCCTGCGGGATTTGCCGCTGGTGTTGTGAGCGGCAGAATGTAATCACCATGCGTGATCTTGATATTTTCCTGAAGCTGCGCGAGTGGTTACAGCAGCGTGAAAACGTCTGGCTGTGTACGGTACTCGGCACCTGGGGTTCATCGCCGCGTCCGGTTGGCTCGTTGCTGGCGTGCAATACCCGCGCGGATTTTATCGGCTCGCTGTCAGGTGGTTGTGTGGAGGAGGATTTACTGGCGCGTATTGCGAACGGAGAATTTTCTTCACCTGTGGTGCGCGTCCGTTATGGCGCGTCTGCTGAAGAAGCGGCGCGATTGCGTTTGCCTTGTGGTGGCATTCTCGATGTCGCTGTCGAAAAAATTCCGTTTTCTGCTGCGGTTGCCCATGCTGTCGATACCATTGTCGCGTTGCTTTCGCTGCGTCAGCGCACGTCATTGCAGCGGGATTTTGTTGCGGATCAATGGTGGGTTGAGAATCCGTTGCCACGGCAACCAGCACTGCAGTTCGAAACGGGCAGCGATGGCCAGTTGTTATCGCTTCGCCAGACACTCGGTCCCCAGTATCGTTTGTTGTTGATTGGCATCAGTGAAGTCTCGCGCGCTGTCGCGCAAATGGCCTTGTTGCTGGATTATGAAATCCTGGTGTGCGATCCGCGACCTGAAGCACGTTGCCGTTGGGATATAGCCGGTGTCACCGTGTTATCTGCGATGCCGGATGATGCAGTGCGGCAATACGGCGATGATGAATGCTGCGCCATCCTCGCGCTGACACACGATCCACGCATTGATGATATGGGCTTGATGGAAGCGTTTGCGACCCGTGCTTTTTATATCGGTGCGATGGGTTCACAGCGCACGTCAGACAACAGGCGCGAACGTTTGTTGACGCTTGATGTTACTGCAGAGAACCTGCGTCGCCTGCATGCGCCGATCGGACTGGATACCGGCAGCAAGACGCCGGCCGAAATTGCGGTGTCGGTGCTCGCACAATTGACTGCTGTGCGATCGGGAAAAATATCGTGACGGCTATTGTGGATGCCATTGTGCTCGCTGCAGGCAGTGCAACACGTTTTGGCAGTGACAAGCGCCTGCATCGCATCGATGGTGTATCCATGCTGCAACGCAGCATCTCTTCGGTACATCATGCAGCGAGAAAAATCCGGGTGGTGCTGAAATCTGCTGATGCAGGGCAGCTGCCAATGCTGTTGGGACAATTTGCGACGGATCCACGCGTTATTCCGTTATTGCTGGAAAATCCGTCGCTGGGGATGGGCAGCAATCTGGCGGCTGCCGTGGCGCAATTGTCGGTTGAAACGGATGTGGCGTTGGTGATGCTGGCAGACATGCCGTACCTGAAGGCCACTACAGTCACAACGCTGGTGGCTGCAGCGGGTGCTGACCGTATTGTTGTCCCGGTTTGTGCAGTGCACGGCGATGTACGGCGTGGTCATCCTGTACTGTTTGGCCGCGCATTTTTTCCGGCATTGCGTGAATTATGTGGCGATAACGGCGCGCGACATATCCTGCAACAGCAGGCGCAGCACTGTTTGCCGGTCACGGTGGACGATGAGGGAATCTTGCGTGATGTGGATTTGCCCGGCGAATGACCGGCTAGAGGCTGAAGACGATATAACCGAGCACACCCAGTACGCCGATACCGAGAATCACAGAGAACCACAACATGGCGTGATGGCCGTTGCGTGATGGCACTTCGTGGTAACGGTTGCCGTGCGATGTCGGCTTGGTGATCCATTCCTTCGGCTGGTATTCCTGGGCTTTCAGGGCCTCGATATTTTGCAGGGTGTTTTCCAGGTTCGGTATCCGGCGTGGACCGGAGGTGTCCACCACAACCGGTGCAACCGGGGCAATCGCCTCGGCCTCGGCAGGGCCATAGACACGAAAGCTGTAGACATCAAAACGCAGGCGGTCGCCCGCCTTCAGCACGGCAGGTCCGTTGATGCGGTTTTCGTTGATAAAACTGCCGTTGGCAGAGTCCAGGTCGCGCAGTACCAGGCGTTTTTCCTCGCGCACCAGCTCGGCATGGTGGCGTGACAGGTGAGTGCCGGGGATGATGATGTTGCAATCCTTGCCGCGTCCCAGAATGGTTTTGCCTTCGGGCAGCTCGAAGATCTTGCCCGACAGCCAGCTGCTATCAGACACCAGCCGCCAGCCGGTGCCTGGCGCGAGGGTAAAGGCTTTCAGGGTGTGTGTGGCGGCGAGGCTCGGGTCTTCTGCCTCGATGATATCGAAATGCACATTGCCGACGGTGATGACATCGCCGGCTTTCAGCTCCTTGTATTTGACTTTCGTGCCATTGACGAAGCAGCCGTAGGTACTCTTGTTGTCTTGCAGGAACAGGCGGCCTTCGTGCTGGATCAACTTGGCGTGGGAATCACTGACGGTGCTGGTCGGTAACACCAGCGAATTGTCAGGCGCGCGGCCGACGGTGCACATTTTTCCTGTGACCGTGAACAGAGGCTGACTGTTGTCCTTGAACCGAAGCTGATACATCGTGGCGTGTCGAAATCCATACTGATCCTGCCCCCGTTGACCGGACATCAAGGAGGCGAAAGGGGATTATACCTGAGCAATGCCCAAACGCCATTATGGCCACGTTTACAAGCGTTTCCGCCTTCGGTAGCGGGTGCGGCTGCGGTAGACTGGCGGGCATGGGCATAGCAGGATCTGATCGTGGCAAGCAAAGGTGCGTGGGTTGACTGGAAGCGGGTGGATACCGTGCTGCTCGACATGGATGGCACGCTGCTGGACCTGCATTTCGACAATCACTTCTGGCAAACCCACTTGCCGCGGCGCTACGCTGAAAAACACGGCCACAGCGAGGCAGAGGCATTAGCCTATCTCCAGGCGCGCTTTGCGGCAGAGCATGGCAAACTCAGCTGGTACTGTCTCGATTTCTGGCAACAGGAGCTGCAGATGGACATCGTCGCGCTGAAACGCGAGATCAGCCACCTGATCGCCATGCGTCCGCACAGTGCCGCGTTTCTTGAGGCGCTGGTGCAGGCAGGCAAATCGGTCTGGCTGGTCACCAATGCCCATATGGGAAGCGTCGGTCTCAAGCTGGAGCATACGCCCCTGGAGCAATGGCTGGATCGCATCATCAGTTCACACCAGCTGGGTGCTGCCAAGGAATCACAGGATTTCTGGCGAGCCCTGCAAGCGCTGCATCGGTTTGATGCCAGCCGCAGCCTGTTTGTAGATGACACACAGAGCGTGTTACAGGCTGCCCGTGAATACGGCATTGGCCAGCTGTTGTGTATCAGGCATCCGGACAGTCGTGCGCCCTTGCGGGAAGTGACCGCATTCCCGGCGATCTGTGATTTTGATGAAGTCATGCCGATTGCCTAGAATCAGCAATACATTCACGGGGAGACTGGTTATATGCGTTTCATGGCAATGAACAGGACATGCTTGCTGGCAGCGGCGTTGCTATACAGTGCCATGCCTGCTGCCGAGGTGTACAAGTGGGTTGATGCAAATGGCAAAACGCATTTCGGCGACAAGGCGCCGGATGAAAAAAAAGCGCAGGCCATTGGTGATCAACTGGCAAGAACCAATATTGATCACACCGGCAGCAGCATGCCGGCTACCTTGCCAGACTCGAACAAAAAAACAGTGGATGAAATGAATCTGGAGCTGGCTGAAAAGCTGCGCCTGAAGAAAGCGATCGGCCCCTACTGTGCCGAGCTGAAAAAAGATATTGCCTCGATTGCACGCGGCGATCGCGGCACTTTCTATGACAAGGATGGCAAGGCTGAACTGGTCCTCGAAAAGGATCGCGGCAAGAAGCTTGAAGAGTTCAAGGCGCAATACCGTTCAGTCGGTTGTGAAAAACTGGATTGATGTTCAATAAAACCGGAAGCGGACAGAAATATAAAATTTATGCATAAACAGGCAGATACCGTCATTCGTTTTATTCTGGAAAACCGTTCAGTGCGCGGTGTCTGGGTGCGTTTGCAAAAAAGTTATCAGGATGTGCTGGCTAACCATCAATACGATGTACCAGCCCGACAATTACTGGGTGAAAGTCTTGCGGCAGCGGTTGTATTGAGCCGGACAATAAAATTGCAGGGACGCCTGGCATTGCAGGCGCGCGGTGAGGGCGTGTTGCGATTGCTGGTTGCGGAATGCACGCACGACGCAGGCATTCGCGGCATTCTGGAATTTTGCGGGAATCCTGCGGACGTTGTTGCAGGTACAGGCGATGTGCTGTCGCTGCGACAGGCGCTCGGCAACGGTTATCTGGCCGTGACCTTGTTGCCGGATGACGGTGACAGTTATCAGGGTATCGTGCCGTTGCGTGGTGAAAAACTGCAGGATTGCCTGGCGGAATATTTTTTGCAGTCAGAGCAACTGGCAACAGCGATGTGGTTTTGTTGTGACGGTGAGCAGGCGGTCGGACTCCTGTTGCAGGCATTACCGGCCGGCGATGTGGAGACTGCTGCTGAAGACTGGCAACACATCTACACGCTGGCCAGCACAATCACCCATAAAGAATTGCTGTCGTTGCCGTGTGAGGACATGTTGCACCGCCTGTTTCATGAGGAAGACGTACGCCTGTTTGACGGTGACCCCGTGCGTTTCCAGTGTACGTGCAGTGTCGAGCGTTCACGCAATGCGCTGGTGCTACTTGGCAGGGATGAGTTGCAGAAAATATTTGCCGAGCGCGACACGGTAAGCGTCGATTGCCAGTTCTGTGGCCGTCATTACCAATACACGCCAGAGGATATGTCAGGAGTCCTGGGCGAACAGCCGGCGCAATTGCACTAGCCTGTTTTTTTATTTTTTCAGTACAGACTGCAGGGTTTGTTTCAGGCTTTTTCCGCTGACCGGTTTGTAGAGTACGCGAGCGATTCTCGCGTTTTCTGCCATGACTTTACTCGGGGCCATGCTGACGCCGGTCAACATGATGATGACCAGATTCTTGCTGTTGATGTTCTGGTCGTTCTGGATATGTTCTATCAATTCCAGGCCATTCATGCCGGGCATGTCGTAATCCACCAGCACAATATCAAAAGGTTCATCCACCGTCGTGCGTGAACGCAGCAGTGCGAGCGCTTCCTTGCCAGTATGGGTTGACTGCACGGCCAGACCCCACTGCACAGCCTGTTGTTCGATGATGGTGCAGCAGGTGGCATTGTCGTCCACAACCAGTAACTGTTTCCCCATCAGGATGGTGTTGTCATCCTGCGGTAACAGGATGCTGGATTCATGGGATGCCAGTTGTATGTTGAACCTGATTGTACTGCCGCCATCGATGTGGGTGGTGACAGACAAGCTGCCGCCCATCAGCTTGATATATTGTTCGGCGATAGTGATATTCAGGTGGTCACTGGAGCCCAGCTCCCGGTTGTCGGGCAGTGCGCTGCGTTCCAGCAGTGTGTTGTGTCCGGAGCGTATCGTGAAAACAAATTCGCCGGCGATGCCGGGAACAACTGTCAGGATAGCTTCGCCCTGTTCAAGGTGACGCAAGGTGAATTGCAGCAGGTTGATAATGATCTGCCGGAGTTTTTCCTGATCACCCCGGACGTAACCGGTCGCACTGCCATCCACATTGTAGATAAGTTCAATGTTGTTGGATTCCGCGCTGCTGCGGCAGTTTTCAATGCTCGATTCAACCAGTGCATTCAATTCAAACGGTGCCATGCTGAGTTCGACATTGCCCATCTCGATGGATGACAAATCGGAAATCTTGTTGGTGACATCCAGCAGGGCGAGCCCGGATTTGCGCACTGTCCTGATCTGGTTGCGCTGCTGCTCCGTGAGGTTGCCGTCGAGCAGGAGATCAGCCATGCCGAGCACCCCGCTGATCGGCGTGCGCAACTCGTGACAGACATCGGAAAGGTTTACCAGCGAGCGTGCAAGTTTTTCCCTGTTTTCCGTATTTTCCGGCAACTGTTTTTCGCGCAGTGTTTTCAGGCAGGTCAGGCTCATCGACAAGGCCATCATGATACCTTCCAGTACGATGGCGCCACTCAGTCCCCATGCGGCGAAGGAACCCTGTGGCAAATAGCCCTGCGTATTAAAAATAGCAATCAGGATCATGCCGGTTGTCACCGTGCGTGCCAGCAGGAAATGTCGGGCCATCTGGTGGCCTTCCATATTGGCAAACAGGGTAAAACCGAAAACAAAAATGGTGCTGAGAATGGCAATTGTCGACACGCACATCGAGTTGAAATACGCCTGGACAAACCAGGTGACGATGCTGCCGACCAGGCAGACAGCTGCGGTAATGCCGAGAATGATATGTTGCCAGCGCGCGCGTTTGCGTGTGCCGAGTAGTGACTGTGCGAACAGGCAACTGAACAGTATCGCCAGATAAACCGGCGACATGATTTGCCTGTCGAGTAACAGATCGTGCGATCTGAAAAACTGCAGCAGGTAACCGTTCCAGCTCATCTGCATAAACATGACGGAGCACAGGAACAATCCGTACCACAGGAATCCCTTGAAGCGGAATGCATAGAAGAGACACAGGTAGACAGCAAACATGACGAGCAGTGAGCCGATGATCAGTCCCTGCCACCAGTCGCGTATACCGGCGCGATGCATGTACTCGTGCGGTGTCGCGAGTTGTAATTCCAGATTCAGTGTCTTGTTGGATTCGACACGCAGGTAATAGGTGTAGGCGCCATGTGCCTCGATATCCATGTCAAACAGGTACAGCGGATAATTGTATTCGCGATCCGTATACGGAAAGGCCGAACCGGTCTGGTGATGATGACGCAATGCGCTGGTTTGCGGATCTATTTCGTAAATGTCGATATAGTCAATATCCGCGGGTGATGCTTCCAGGATAAACGCCATGTCGTTATCGCGCTGGTTCTCGATCGTAAAGCGTATCCAGTAGGCGGAATCGGTGTAGCCAAAAAACATTTCTGTCATGGGCGCCGGTGCAAACTGGAAGGAGTAGCGATCAGACATGACGTTTTCAATCGTCAGGTTGCCGTCGGGATCTTCGAGAATGTCGATGTATGGAGCCAGCGAAAGCTGGACGCGGGGCTGGTCAATTTCTACCAGTGGCGCGGCCTGCGCAAATACCGCCACTGACAACCAGAAGAGAGCCAGAAGAGTCTGTTTGTACATTGCCATGACTTCCCTGCACATAAACCGTGTGGCTTATCTTACCCCTGTTCGCGGGCGACGGCGCGCCAGCCGATATCACGCCGCATGAACATCCCTTCCCAGCTGATCCGGTCAGCCAATGTGTAGGCGTGCCGGCGTGCTTCGCCGACATTGGCACCCATCGCCGTGGCGCACAACACGCGGCCACCGCTGGTGCAGACCCGCCCGTCCCTGAGTGCAGTGCCGGCGTGGAAAATCTTGCCGATGTCGCCGGTGTCTGCCGACAAACCGTGGATCTCATCACCCTTGCGTACATCGCCGGGGTAGCCACCTGCCGCAAGCACCACGCCGACCGCCGGTCGCTCATCCCATGTAGCGGTGGCCTGGTCGAGTCGGCCTGCCAAGGCGGCTTCCACCAGTGACACCAGCGAGGATTGCAGGCGCAGCATGATCGGCTGGGTTTCCGGATCGCCGAAGCGACAGTTGAATTCAATGACCTTCGGGGCGCCGCTGCTGTCGATCATCAACCCGGCATACAGGAAGCCGGTATAGGGGTGGCCTTCGGCCGCCATACCGCGCACGGTGGGTTCGATGACGTCGCGCATCACGCGTGCATGTACTTCGGGTGTGACCACCGGTGCCGGGGAATAGGCGCCCATGCCGCCGGTGTTGGGGCCGGTGTCGCCATCACCCACGCGCTTATGATCCTGGCTGGTGGCCATAGGCAACGCTGTCTTGCTGTCGACCATGACGATAAAGCTGGCTTCTTCGCCGTCGAGAAATTCTTCCACCACCACGCGTGCGCCGGCCGCACCGAACTTGTTGTCTGCCAGCATGTCTCGCACTGCATCTTCCGCTTCCGCCAGTGTCATGGCGACAATCACGCCCTTGCCGGCGGCGAGACCGTCGGCCTTGATGACAATCGGCGCACCTTTTTCGCGAACGTAGGCGAGTGCTTTATCTGTGTCGGTGAACACGGCATAAAATGCAGTCGGGATATTGTGGCGTGCGAGAAAATCTTTCGCGAAAGCTTTCGAACCTTCCAGTTGCGCGGCGTATTGCGTCGGGCCAAAAATTTTCAGGCCGGCAGCAGTGAATGCGTCGACAACACCATTTACCAGTGGCGCTTCCGGGCCAACGATTGTGAGCGCGACATGATCGCGGGCAAACGCGACCAGTTTTTCATTGTCGAGAATATCCAGCCCGACATTTTCACATTTGTTTTCCGTCGCCGTGCCAGCATTGCCCGGCGCGACAAAAATTTTCTGCACGCGCGCATCTTGTGCGCATTTCCATGCCAGTGCATGTTCGCGGCCGCCGGACCCCAGAATTAAAATATTCATTTATTTTCCTCAGTGACGGAAATGGCGCATGCCGGTAAATACCATGGCGATGCCGTGTTCGTCAGCGGCCGCAATCACTTCTGCGTCGCGCATGGAGCCGCCCGGTTGTATCACGCAGCGAATGCCGACTTTCGCGGCATTATCAATGCCATCACGAAATGGAAAAAATGCATCGGACGCCATGACAGCGCCTTCCACGGCCAGGCCGGCGTGCTCGGCCTTGATTGCTGCAATGCGCGCAGAATTCACGCGGCTCATCTGGCCAGCGCCGATGCCGATGGTCTGGCGATTTTTTGCGTAGACAATCGCATTCGATTTCACATATTTAGCCACTTTCCAGGCGAAGATGAGGTCATGGATTTCGGCTTCAGTTGGCGCGCGTTTCGTTACCACTTTCAAATCGCTGTCGCTGATCATGCCGGTATCCAGATCCTGCACCAGCAAACCACCATTCACCCGTTTCCAGTCCAGCTGTGCCGCACGTTCACCAGACCATTCACCGCATTCCATGACGCGGATATTCTGCTTGGCAGCAATGACATCGAGAGCAGCAGCGGAAACCCTGGGTGCGATGATGACTTCAACAAACTGGCGATCGACAATAGCTTTTGCAGTGTCGGCATCCAGTTCGCGATTGAAGGCGATGATCCCGCCAAATGCCGATTCAGGATCCGTGGCATAGGCCAGTTCATACGCCGTGCGGATGCCGTCGGGTGAAACCGATACGCCGCACGGGTTGGCGTGTTTGACAATCACACACGCGGGTTTGACAAAACTTTTCACGCATTCAAGCGCGGCATCGGTATCGGCGATGTTGTTGTATGACAATTCCTTGCCTTGCAGCTGGCGTGCGGTGGCGATACTGACTTCACGCGGATTGCTCTCGACATAAAACGCAGCGGACTGGTGCGGGTTTTCACCGTAGCGCAAATCCTGTGCCTTGGTCAGTTGTGCATTGAAAGTGCGCGGGAATTTTTCGACCGTTTCACCAACGCGTGCACCGAGATAGTTGGCAATCATGCCGTCATATTGTGCAGTGTGCTCAAACGCCTTTACCGCAAGATCAAAACGCAAGGCGTGCGGCAGGCCATTTTCTTTATCGAGTGAATCGAGAATGCGTGAATAGTCCGCTGTGTTCACGACGATCGCAACGTGCGCATGATTCTTGGCGGCGGCGCGCACCATGGTTGGGCCGCCGATGTCGATGTTTTCAATCGCATCGTCCAGTGAGCAATCCGGCCGGGCAACGGTTTGTGCAAAAGGGTACAGGTTGACGACAACCAGATCGATCGGATCGATGTCATGTGCCGCCATCACGGCATCATCCTGTCCACGGCGTCCGAGGATACCGCCGTGGATTTTCGGGTGCAGTGTCTTGACGCGACCGTCCATCATTTCCGGAAAACCGGTATGGTCGGAAACTTCCGTAACGGCGATATGGTTGTCACGCAAGAGTTTGTAAGTGCCGCCGGTTGACAGCAGTGCCACATGGCGCGCGGCCAGTTCACGTGCAAATTCGACAATGCCGGTTTTGTCAGAAACAGAAATCAGTGCACGGCGTACCGGGGTTACAGCAGTCATCATGGCCTCTTGCGATGTGTGTAAATAAAAATGCTTTTCGGTGAAATATAAAAAATGAAATTGGCAGAAACGAAAAAGGAGGCTGTCGCCTCCCTGTGGTTTGTCTGCTATCCCTACAGCATGTCGTACTGTTTGAGTTTCTTGCGTAGTGTGCCGCGATTCAGCCCCAGTACTTCAGCAGCGCGAGACTGGTTGTTGCGCGTATATTCCAGTACCACTTCCAGTAGCGGCACTTCCACTTCTGTCAGCACCATCTGGTAAACATCATTCACATTGTGTCCATCCAGTTGCGTGAAATAATTGCGCATGGCGGATTCGACGCAATCACGGATAGTTTGTTGATGCGCCGAGGTGCTGGTTGTGGTTTCAATCGGTTCTTCTGACTTGACGATGCGCAGCGCGGTTTCAGGATTACTCATGCGGCGATTTCCTCGACAGTATCGCGATTGCAGGCAGCATGGCTGCCCGTAATCATTTCATATTGTGCAAACAGGGCGCTGACAGCGGCCTCTTGTTGCGACGCGTATTGCAACTGGTTGAATGCCGCCAGCCACGGTCTGTCCATGTCCAGGTGTTGCGCGTACCAGCGGACGTGTTTGCGCGCAATCCGTACGCCAGTCTGTTCGCCATAAAATGCGTGCAGTGCGCGCACATGTTGCAGGATAACACCTGTTTTTCTTTCGCTGGATAAAGGCGGAAGGTATGTTCCGTGTTGCAGGAAGTGATGCATATCCCTGAACAGCCAAGGCTGGCCATGTGCGGCGCGGCCTATCATGACTGCCGTGGCGCCAGTCATATCCAGTACACGTTTCGCTTGTTCCGGCGTCGCAATATCGCCGTTGGCGATGACCGGCACACGAACCTGCGAAACGAGTTGTGCAATGGTATCGTATTCGGCAGGTGCATGGTATCCGCAGTCGCGCGTGCGGCCGTGTACTGTCAATGCCTGGATGCCACTGTTCTCTGCAATTCTTGCAATCACCAGCGCATTGCGCGATGACGGACACCAGCCTGTGCGCATTTTCAGTGTGACCGGTACGTCGACAGCAGCAACCACCGTTTCCAGTATGGCAGCGACGAGGATTTCATCGCGCAGCAGCGCGGAACCTGCCGCCTTGTTGCAAACTTTCCTGGCAGGGCAGCCCATGTTGATATCAACAATCTGCGCGCCGCGTTCAACACAGGCGCGCGCAGCCTCTGCCATCATTTGCGGTTCGCTGCCGGCAATCTGCACCACGCGCGGGCTGTGCTCTTCATCAAGGCCGGCCAGTCGGCGCCGGCTTTTGCGGCTGTCCCACAGATGGCTGTCCGATGTCAGCATTTCACCCGGTGCCAGCCCGGCACCGAACTGGCGGCAGAGTTGCCGGAACGGCAGGTCGCTGACACCTGCCATGGGCGCCAGTACAGCGTGCGAGGGGATGGTATAGGGGCCGAGTTGCCACATCTGCGATTTTGCCAGTGCAGTCTTATGCAGGTTGGTACCGGGCGTGCTGGCCCGGAACCGGTTCTATCAGTTCGGAACCTTGCTGACTTGCAGGTTCCAGTTCAGGTTGCCGCTGTCCGGACTCACAATATCGAAGGCAATATGCACCGGGGCTCCGGGAGGCATCTGCGTCTGTCCCGCCAGTTCGCCGGCCAGGTATTCTGCCGGGGAGAAACGGCGGCTGGCTACCGGCACATTGCGCATGTCGTTGAAGTACATTTCCAGCGATGGGAAGGCCAATGCCCTGGAGGATGTGTTCAGCAGGATGGCGTCGATAGACAGCGCATCAGCCACTTGCGGGTGCTGGCGGACGACCAGATTGGAAATCCTGACATTGCGCCAGCTCTCGGCATCCGGCAGCTGACAGCCCAGGGTGTTGCAAAGTGAAGCCATGACCGGCCGCATGCTGTCGGAGCGGGCCAGTTGTTCGAAATTGAAGAACAGGTATTGCACCAGCGCGACCCCGACCAGCACTGTCGCAATCAGGACTTGCATCAACAGCGGCTTGAGGCTGGGCGACTCGTACCGCGCGGCGACCAGCTCAACGGGAGCCGGTTCGATATGCGCAATCATGTCGGCGCGCTTGTTGCCGGGTGCGCGTTTGTTGCCCGTCAGTTCCCGTACGGCAAAAGGGTCGGCATCTAGGCCCAGGTCGCGCCGTGCGGCGTCGACGTCGGCGGGATTGGTGAAATCCACCAGCAGGTCGCGGATATCCTCAACCTGGCTCAGGTCGAGTTCTTCCGGCTTGTCTTCCTCCTGGGCTTCCGACAGCAGTTCCTTGGCCCAGGATTCATCCTGCACACTGTTGTCAGGTACGGCGTACTGGTCGAGATTGTCCAGATCATTGAAGTCGCCACTCAGCAAGGCCTCGAGGCCATCATCGCCGTGTGCCTCTTCTTCGGCATTGACCTCGTCAAACAGCGAGCCGTAGTCGTCATCCGGATCGCCGAAATCCCTGGCGTGAGCTGCGCTGCCCTTGGCCGGCACGTCATCGTCGTCATCGCCGAGCATGTCATCACTGATCAGGTCGTCATCGCCGATGTCATCAAGGCTTTTCTGTGGCGCCTTGGGAGCTGTTGTTGGCGCTGGCTGGGCAGCACGCGGGGCCGGGGCATCCAGTATGTCTTCTGCAGAGCTGTTATCGATTGCGGCCTGGTCAAAAACAAATTTGCTAGCCGGCCTGGCGACGGGTGCGGCAGGGGTTTCCGTTGCCGGGGACAATGCAGCTTGCAGCTGCGGATTTGCCACTGGCTGGCTGCCCGTGGTCTGGGCTGTGGTTGCTGTTTCGGGATTCACCCAGTGCAGGCGTGCCTGGAATACATGCAGGCAGGAGCCGCAACGCACGGCACCATTGGCAATTTTCAGGTGCTCTTCAGTGACCTTGAAGGAGGTCTGGCACTGTGGGCATCGCGTAACCATTTTGCTCATTGCGTGTCCTTGGTTGCTGCCGGTGTGGTACGGCCCAGCGGTAGGTGTCTCTAGCCGCGTAGTCTAGGCAGGTTTGCAGCTGAAGTATATTCCCCGACGCGGCCGCAATTCTGTGCAGACAATCGCAGGAATTTTTACAGAACCCTGAAAACTTGACCTGCAACAAAAGATATCAGGGCAATACCCGAATAAGCGGCGGCCAGTATGGTCGTCGTGCAGTAGTTGCGGCACAATGCCCCCGCAATCGACGTTTCACCCATAACGTTCCATCACTACCTGCGCTGCCAGACAACGGGGCGTCATCTACACGGAGAAATCGCATGAGCACAAATGACTCTACGTCCATCGACTACGATCCTTATTCACATGAAGCGATGAAGGATCCTTATCCGATGTACGCCGCTATGCGCAAGGAAGGCAAGCCACATTTCATGCCGAAATATAACGGCTGGGCGCTGGCACGTTTCCAGGATATCTGGGATGCCAGCACCAAGGTTGACGAAAACTGCACATTTACCAAAGGCCAGACGCCTGGCCAGGTGTTGCTGGGTGAACCGGTTCCGGCGACGTTCATGACGATGGACGCTCCTGAACACCGCAAATGGCGCGGCTTGATCCGCCATGAATTCACACCGGAAGGCGTGAAGGAAAGTGAACAGCGTTTGCGTGAACTGACACGTGAGTTGCTGGCACCACTGTTAAAAAAAGGTGAGTTCGATGTTTACAGCGATTTGTCCAATCGCGTTACCTGCATCAATGCCGGTTACAACCTCGGCCTGCCGCGTGAAGACGCAGAAAAATGGCGCGGTCTGATTGACGACATGCTGCATCGCGAAGAAGGCCAGGTTGGCGGCGGTTCACCGCGCAACCAGGCGGCTGCGGGCGAACTGTTCGGCTATTTCGGTCAGTATGTGCACCAGTTGCGCACCAATCCTGCACTTGCCCAGCGTTACACCAAGATTTTCCTCGAAGCGAGTGTTGACGGCCGCACACTGAGCGATGAAGAAATGATGTTTTATCTTTTCTCGTTGCTGGTGGTCGGTTCAGAAACCACGCCGATTACGGTAGCTGGTACCTTCTGGAACCTGCAGCACAATCCCGACCAGAAAGCAGCGGTGTTGAAAGAGATTGCTGCGGGCAAAACCGATCTGGCACGCAAGGCATTCCTCGAAACCGCGCGTTACGACCAGCCGACGAATATGTTGGCGCGTGTGGCGAAAAAGGATTTTGAATTGAACGGCGTGCAAGTCAAATCAGGTCAACCTCTGTTGTTCCTGTATGCATCAGCCGAACGTGATGAATCGGTTTATCCGGATGCGGATAAATTTGATATGTATCGCCAGCCAACTGAAAAATCACTGATGTTCGGTCACGGCGGCCACAAGTGCCTCGGTATGCACCTCGGTGTGTTGATGGGTTGCATTCTTGTCGAGGAAATCCTGAAAGCCGTAGGTGATTATGAAGTGGTAGAAAACAAATGCGAGCGTTTGTATGGTGAGCATTTGTCTGGCTGGGGCAAGGTGACTATTAAGTTCAAGCCACATGCCTGATTACAATGATGGCCCATGAAACAAAAAAGGCGACGCAAGTCGCCTTTTTTATGCGCCTCGCTTATGGATTTCTCTGGTACACGATGAACTGGTCTGGTGCTTCCGCGCGTTTAAGATTGTCGTAAACGGGATGGTAGTTTTCGCGAATAAAATCATCATATTCACTAAATGCATGATCACCTGAAATCGATTTGTAAAAATCAAACCCGTTGTCGTCGACGATGTACGTCGGCAATGTTGTTCGCAAAGCCTGCACATATTCTTTTTTGATGGAGACAATGTAGGGGCTGTTGATGTGATGGTAGAACACCTGATTCAGCGGAAAGCGGGGTATGGCCAGGGGGATTTGCATTTCGAGGATGGCAGGAAAGACCGGTCCGTACGTTCCCTGAACCCGTATTTGCACACTGTCTTGCGGGCGTTTGTGTTCGCGCAGGAAAGTTATCAGGTCGTTCTTTGTCGTGGTATGAATCAGGCTGGCCTTGGTGTCGCCGAATGACAGGTCACTTTGGGCCTGCAACAGGAAATGGAAAACAAAACCGATCCATGCCAGATGCATCAGCCTGAATGGCCATGCAACCTGTGCAGGCAACACTGTCATCGCTGTCGCGCCAGCAATAAACATAAAATACTTGGCGGGAAGGTAATGGTAATCAAAATTCTTGATACTGAAAAAAACATAGAGCCGATAGGCGATTACCAATAACGCAAGCAGCAAGGCCAGCCTGTTTTTTTGTCGGTTCCTGCCGAGCGCGAGAAATGCCAGTGAAAGCAGGATGGGCACGGATTCGAAATACGGTTGCCACAGGATGTTGAACAATTCAGCCAGTGAAGGCATGTGCAACAGTGTGGATTCCTCGCTGCCGCTCTGCAGGTTGAGTTGCAGGTATAGCGGCAGGTATTGTGTCGTTATCGTGATGAAATCCTGCAATGCGCCTGTGGTGAACAGCCATAACAGGCACAGGCATGCACCGGCCAGAAATCCTGCGCCGGCACTGCTGGTTATTAATGCGATTCGACGTAAATATGCGGTATCACTTTTGCAGTTTATTGCGGCGTACCACAACACAAAAGGCAGGCCGATGCACAGGGGCGGTTTGATTGTTGCGGCGGCGGCAAAGCAGAGCCCGATCAGGAATCCTGTCATGAAATTGTGCGAACAGTTTCTTTCGGCGATTAATAGCGCACCGACAATCGGAAACATGGCCAGGTATTCACGCTGCAAGGCGAGTGTCGGGTTGTCCAGATAATATTCCGTGAAATAGAGCAGGCCGATAATGGCTGCTGTGATGCTGATCTTGCGCAGCAACAAAAATGACATCCCGAGCAATGTTGCTAGCAGGCAAAAATTTGCTGTGCGATAACCGCGATCCGTGTAACCCCATATTTTCGTAATCAGCCCGTAGGCACCGTAAGTGCCCGGGTAATTGGTTTCGAGAATGTCGCGAAAAGGTACGGCGTCATGTTTTTCTATCAGCCATGACAGGTAATACAAAAAAGCCGAGTCAGCATAATTGCTTTCGTGAGCAGCCTGCAGCGCCATGCCAGCAACATGGCGGCCGAGCATCAATGCAATGCCTGCCACCAGAAAATAAAAACATGCCCTGTAAGCAAGATAAAACCGCATGCCGGTTTACTGCACTTTCTCTGTTTCTTTAACTGACGAACCTTTGTAATGCCCATTCACGGAAAATATTTTTTCAGTTCGGATGGCGGCATTGAGCGGATCAGCATCGATGTAATCGGGAATGCCATCATTGTCGTCATCCATGTCGGCGTTGTTGCCGATGCCGTCGTGATCGGTGTCAGTAGATTCTGACGGATCGAGCGGGAAGGCGTCGGCGGCATCTTCAGTGCCGTCAATGTCGCTATCGCCCGTGTGAAGTCGTGCAATGAAGTTTTTGTTGATTGCATTGAAGGAATTAAATGCGCCGCCGATTAGAATTTCACCATCTGGTTGCGAGGCAATAGTGAAAACACCGCTGCTGGCGCCACTGCCGGTATTAAAATCACTGTCTTGTGAACCATCTGCAAGCAAGCGCTCAATCCGGTTAAGTGCAGTGTTGCTGGTCGATGAATAAAAACCACCGCCAATGATGATTTTGCTATCTGGTTGTATAAAGACGGCGTTGACACTGCCATTGAGTGCGCTCGCCGGTAAGTTGAAACTGTTATCGATTGAGCCGTTGCTATTCAGGCGAGCGATATTGTTGCGTGATATACCATTGAACGCGGTGAAACTGCCGGCAATGATGATCTTTCCATCATTCTGCACCGCGATTGCTGAAAGATTGCCATCGGTGGCTGTGCCGGGATTAAAGCCGGGATCGCGTGCGCCGGTGTTATCGAGGCGAGCGACATGATTGAATGTTGCGCCATCAATAACCGTGAAAACGCCACCAATCAATATCCTGCCATCTGCTTGTTGCACAATCGTGGTGATTTCCGCATTCGCGCCACTGCCGGCGTTAAAACTGCTGTCTATCGAGCCATTGCTGTTCAGGCGGGTAATGCGATTGCGTACTGTGCCATTTACGGACGTGAACTGGCCGGCAATGATAATTTTTCCATCCGGTTGAATAACGATGCTGCGGACATAGCTGGAGGCGCTGTCGACACCTGTCCCCGGATTGAAAGTGTTGTCAACCGAACCGTCACTGTTCAGACGCGCGATGCCGTTGATTGCAGTTCCATTTAATGTAGTGAAACTGCCGCCGATCAGAATCCTGCCATCCTTCTGCAAGGCAACAGCATACACCACTGCATTGACAGCGGTTCCTGCATCGAAGCTGGTATCCAGCGAGCCGTCGCTGTTCATGCGTGCAATATAATTTCGGAGCGTGCCATTTATTTTGGTGAAATAGCCGCCGATAATAATTTTTCCATCTTGCTGCTGTGCAGTGGAATAGACGTAGCTATTGGGGCCAGTACTGCTGTTGAAACTGTTATCAGGTGCGCCGGCATTGGGGATTGTTGGCTGGCTATCACAGGCATCGCCATAAATATCACCATCTGTATTTGTCTGGCTTGGATTGCTGGTCAATGGGCAGTTATCCACTGTATCCGGTACGCCATCGTTATCGTCATCGTTGTCACACGCATTGCCCATGCCATCATTATCCGTATCAATCTGGCCGGGATTGGCAATCAGTGGGCAATTATCAAATTTCAACCCGGAGTTTGCCTGACAAGTCGCATCACACCCTGCATTCCAGCTATTGGGAGCTCCGTCATTATCGGGATCAACTGATGCGGCTGCATTTGTGGGAAATGCATCGTCACTGTCATAAATGCCATCGCCGTCTGTATCCGTTCTTTGCCACAAGGCAACGCCGTTTACGGTGATGCTGCCGGCGGTGACAAAATTTCCTCCCGCATAAATTGTACCGTCGTTGAGTGCAGCCAGCGTATTCACGGTAGCTGTGCCTGCACTGATGCCGCCGCCAACGGTGCTTTGTGTCGTGCCGACAAAACGCACCAGTGAAGCTGCATTCGGAATAAAGAGCGATATGCCACCAAGATAAATCGAGCTGGATGTATCAACGAGAATACTTTTGGCGACAGAAGACATGCTGCAGTTCAGGTACATGCTGTTGATGGTGTACCAGCTTGAGCCATCCCATTTTTTTAACGCGCAGCTGTAGCCACTGCCAGAGGGGTAGCGTCCGAGAACGTCATAATTGGCGGCATAAATATTACCGGCTGTATCGGCTGACAACGCTTGTACATTGCTGCTGTTACACCAGCTGGCGCCCGGGCCGGCGTGATAGCTCCAGCTGGTGCAGCTCATGTGTGGCAAATCTGTCCAGCTGTTGCCATTCCATTTGCTGATATAACCCTGGTTGCGATCGACATAAACGTTGTTGTTGCTGTCGATCGTTAATGTGGAAATTGATGTAGCGGGCGATGTGCCCAGTGAAGACCAGTTGGCGCCATCCCATTTCGCAATAGCGGCGGCAGCAACGCCGCCCGCCATGGTGAATGTTCCCGCTGCGTAAACATTGCCGGATGCATCCAGCGCCAGTTTGTTAACCGTGTTATTCATGCCGCTGCTGAGCGCACTCCAGGCTGAACCATCCCATTTTGCGATGTGATTGGTATTGACGACACCGTCGGCAGCGGTAAATGTTCCAGCTGCGTACACATTGCCATTGGCATCAACAACGATTGCGTTTACAGCGCCATTCATGCCGGTACCGAGCGCTGACCAGCTGCTGCCATTCCATTTTGCAATGTAGTTGGTGTTCGCGACACCACTGGCTGAAGTGAATGTGCCGCCGGCATAAACCGTGCCCGTATTTTTATCGATGGCAATCGCATTAACGGCACCGCTGACGCCGTTACCTAATGCTATCCATTGATCAGAAAATGAAAGTTGTGAAAAGAAAATGAGTAACAGCGTTGCGAAGAAAATCTTGTGGATGCGCGACACCATGATTTTTTTTAACCCCGAATTGGAAACTTTCATGGTCCTTTCATTTTTGAAAGTTTATTGTGTGTTTGCAGATTCTTTTATTGACGAACCTTTGTAACTTCCATTCACGGAAAATATTTTTTCAGTGTGGATGGCGGCATTGAGTGGATCGGCGTCGATGTAATCGGGAATGCCGTCATTGTCGTCGTCATTATCGAGTGTCAGACCGTTGCATATTTGTGCGTCGGTATTGCAACTATAAAGATTGGTCTGTAACCACATATCCGGTTTGCCGTCATTGTCGGTATCGGCAGTCGCTGCTGCATTGGATGGAAATACATCGGCGCCATCTTGTGTGTTGTCGTTATCTATGTCGCCGGTGTAGAGACGCAATGCACTGCCTTTCACGCCATTATTGTTAAATGATCCGGCCAGCAACAGTTTTCCATCTGGCTGTATTGCAATATCTTCGGCGGAGCCTGTGATGCCGCCAGGCGGAGTAAAGGCGGCATCCAGTGAGCCGTTGCTGTTCAGGCGTGTGACAGGACTTCTGGCAATGCCATTAAATGTGGTGAAATTGCCGCTTAGCAAAATTTTGCCGTCTGCTTGCAAGCCTACACTGTAGACATTGCCGTTGGTGCCACTGCCGGGATTGAACGTGCTATCCAGTGAGCCGTCAGCATTCAGTCGCGCGATCCGGTTCCGGGCAATGCCATCCACGGTTGTGAATGCGCCGCCTATGACCAATTTTCCATCCGTCTGAACAGCGCAATCTGAAATAACGTTGTCAATATTCGGGTTAAAGCCTATATCCAGCGTGCCTGCTGCATTGATACGCGCAATATACGTTTTTACGATTCCGTTATAGGCGCTAAATCCGCCGAAAATTATCATGTTGCCATTGGTTTGTAATGAACAGATTTCTGCAACAGCATTCGCGCCAGTGCCGGGATTAAAACTTGCATCCAGCGAGCCATCACTATTCAGGCGGGCAATCTTGCTTCTTGCAATGCCGCCGCCGATGGAAGTGAAATCGCCAGCGACCATGATCTTGCCATCTGGCTGTACTACGATGGTCTGGATGGAATAGATCGTGCCGGTGTCTGCGTTAAAACTGGCATCGAGTGAGCCATCGCTCTTCAGGCGCGCAATCCGGTTGCGGGCAGTACCATTGACCTGCGTGAAACTGCCGCCGATAAGAATCTTGCTGTCGGCTTGTAGTGCTATAGCGCGGACATAAAGATCGGCACCACTACCGGTATTAAAACTTGCGTCGGTTGAGCCATCACTATTAAGGCGCACAATACGGTTACGGGTAATACCATTAACGATGTTGAAATCGCCACCAAGCATTATTTTCCCGTCAGTTTGTATCGCAACAGCATAGGCGGCATTGGTGAAGTAGGGCGAACCACTTTCTTGAAACGTGGCATCCGGTGCGCCCGCGATACAGGCATCACCCACCCCGTCACTGTTACTATCCAGTTGATTGCTATTGGGGATGAGCGGGCAGTTATCTGTGTTGTCATTTACGGTGTCGCTGTCGGTATCAGCCAACAGAGGGCTTGTGCCTTTTATTGTTTCTTGCGCATCCGTCAGACCGTCGTTGTCATCGTCGTCATCACAGATATTGCCTTGGCTGTCACCATCGGTATTCAGCTGATCACTGTTCATGATCAGGGGGCAGTTGTCGCTTGCATCCGGCACACCATCGCTGTCCCTGTCCCCCTGGCAGGCATCACCCACGCCATCGTGGTCGGAATCGGTTTGCGACGGATTGCCAAGATTGGGGCAGTTGTCCTGACTTCCTGTGGGTGGCGTGTAGGTTCCGCAATTTCCGGTGAGTGGTGTGTTATCACAGCTGCCGAGATAGACCTCGGAAGATGAGGGACAGAAGTAATCGTGACTGATCACATTGCCGGCACCAACGTTGTCCCTGTCCACATCAAGCTGACAAAAGAAGATGTCATAGCCAACAGCGTGTGCGTTGCTTATACAGCAAACCAGCATCAGGGGCATCAATGCCGCGTAAATTTTGTTGGCAAAGCTATTTTTATTGTTCATGCCACTCAATCCTCCATGTGAATCCAGCATACTCTGCTTGCTTTAGCTTGAAAACCCCACCCATCAGCCACAAAAAAACCGCCCGGAGGCGGTTTTTAATATTTCAAATTTTGACCCCTCCGGTTTGCTTTGCAAACCACCTCCCCTACGTTGCAGGGGAGGCGACAAACGTTCCCCCTGCGAAGTAGGGGGAGTGGCCGCAGGCCGAGGGGGTCACCTCTCAAATAAATAACTCGTTCTTCTTCGCTTTTTCCTTCAGCAACTTCGGTGGTTCGAAGCGCTTGCCGTATTTCTTCGACAACTCGCTGGCGCGTTTGGTGAATTCCTTCACGCCCCAGTGGTTGATGCACTGGAACACGCCGCCGAGGTGTGGCGGAAAGCCGATGCCCATGATGGAGCCGATGTTGCCATCGGCAACCGATTCAATCACACCTTCTTCCATCGCTTTCACGGCTTCGATCACTTGTGAAAATACCAGGCGATCCTTGATGTCTTCAAACGGGATTTCCTTGTAGCCTTTTTTCGCATAATGCGTTTTCAGGCCCGGCCAGATAACTTTCTTGCCGCCTTCCGGATAATCATAAAAACCGCCGCCGTAGATTTTGCCTTTGCGATCAAATTTGGTCACCATTTCCTCGACCAGTTTGAACGTGGCGTTATCGACAATTTTCTCGCCGCGCGCTTTTGCATCTTCCTGTCCTTGCTTGCCGTTCTTGTAAGCTGTTTCCAGGCTGATTTCATCGAGTGCATTCAAGGGGCCAACCGGTGAGCCGTTGAATGCGGCTGCGCTGTCGATCAGCACGGGGTTGATGCCCTCGATCACCATTTGCGCACCTTCGGTAATGGTGGCGCCGATGACGCGAGTGGTGAAGAAGCCTGGTGCATCATTGACGACGATCGGTTTCTTGCCGAGCGCGATGCCGAGGTCAAAGGCTTTGGCGAGCGCTTCCTTCGACGTTTTCTTGCCGCAGATAATTTCTACCAGCGGCATTTTTTCTGCGGGTGAGAAAAAGTGCATGCCGATGAAATTGGCAGGGCGTTTCGATGCTTCAGCCAGTTCGGTGATCGGCAGCGCAGAGGTGTTGGAAGCAAAAACCGCATCCTTGCCAAGCACGGCTTCTGCTTCCTTGGTGACAGCGGCTTTTACGGCGCGATTTTCAAACACGGCTTCGATGACAAAATCACAACCGGCAAGATCGTCTGCCTTGTCGGTCGGCTTGATCAGTGACAGGATTTTCGCCAGTTTTTCCGGCGTCATCTTCTTGTCCTTGCCGCCAACTTTTTCGCTGTAGGCTTTGCCTTTCTCGGCATTTTCCATGTTGATGTCTTTCAACACGACTTCAATGCCTTTTTGTGCAGCGAGATACGCCAGGCCTGCGCCCATCATGCCAGCGCCGAGAATGCCGAGTTTTTTCACCGACGTTGGCTTCACGCCTTTCGGACGGCTCGCGCCCTTCTCCAGTGCCTGCAACTGGAAGAAGAACGTGCGTATCATGTTTTTCGCCACTTGCGAACTCATCAGCGACAGGAAATAACGCGCTTCAATTTTCTCTGCCGTATCAAAATCCACGCGCGCCACATCATGCACACAAGCAAAAATCGCTTTCGGTGCAGGGAAGTTGCCCTTGGTGGAATTCATGACGTTCACAGGGCCAAAATAAAATAATCCCACCAGGCCTTGATCCGGATCTTTATCAGCAGGCGAGCCGCCGGGAATCTTGAAGCCGGGTTGGTCCCACGGTTGTTTTGCTGCCGGGTTGGCGAGAATCCAGGCTTTCGCTTTTGCATGCATCTCGTTTTCGTCAGCAGCGAGCTCGTCGACAAACCCTTTTTCCAGTGCCTTGCTGCCCGCATACTGCATGCCCTGGCTGATAAACGTAATCGCATTCTGGCAGCCGAACTTGCGCACCATACGCACCACACCACCCGCGCCCGGCATCAAGCCGAGCTGTGCTTCCGGCAAGCCCATTTTCACGTCAGCACGATCAATCGCGATACGGTGATGGCAAGCCAGTGCGATTTCGTAACCGCCGCCGAGTGCCGCGCCATTGATGCCAACTACAACCGGCACGCCCAGCGTTTCGAGAAGGCGCAACGGTTTTTTCGCAGCGAGGATGCTGTTGAATTTGAACGTGGCATCTTTCTCGTCCATTTTGGTTGGCATGTCGAGCAGTGCATTCAGGTCGCCGCCACCAAAAAAGGTATCCTTGCCGGAGCGTACGTAAACACCCTTGATGCTGTCTTTCATTTTCACCAGATCATCCACAGCTTTACCCATGGCTGCGATGTAGGCGTCGCCCATCTTGTTCACTTTTTCGCCCGGTTGGTCGAAGATCAGTTCGACAATGCCGTCAGCGTCTTTTTTCAGTTTGATGTAACTCATCGTCTTTACCTCACACCAACTCGATCACAGTAGCGATACCGATACCGCCGCCCGCACACAGGGTTGCCACGCCGCGCTTCAGTTTGCGACGCTCCAGTTCATCCACCAACGCACCGAGAATCATGCCGCCGGTAGCGCCGATCGGATGGCCCATCGCAATCGCGCCACCGTTGACGTTGATTTTTTCGTTCGGGATGCCGAGCACTTTCTGGTAACGCAACACGACAGAGGCAAATGCTTCGTTGAGTTCGAACAGATCGATATCGGAAATTTTCAGGTTGGCCTGTTTCAGTGCTTTCAATGTGGCGGGAGCAGGGCCAGTCAGCATGATCGACGGCTCGGTGCCAGTCAGTGCACAGGCGACGATGCGCGCACGCGGTTTCAGTTTGTGTTTTTTCGCAGCTTTTTCGTTGCCGATCAGCACCAGCGATGCGCCGTCGACGACACCTGACGAGTTGCCCGCTGTGTGTACATAATTGATTTGCTGGATATCCGGATATTTGAATTTCAGGAAATCGGTATGGCCGAAATCACCGAACATCTGGAATGACGGTTTCAGTTTGGCGAGACCTTCGAGTGACGTGTCTTTGCGTACGAGTTCGTCGTGCGCAAGAATCGTCACGCCGTTCATGTCTTTCACGGGCACGATCGATTTCTTGAAGTAACCTTTTTCCCAGGCCTTGCTGGCACGCTGTTGTGACATCAGGGCATATCTGTCGATGTCTTCACGTGTGAAACCGTCTTGTGTGGCGACGAGGTCGGCGCCGATACCTTGCGATACACCGTAGCTGTGCATGGCAACCCACGGGTCACCGGCGGCAGCACCGGATGCACCGATGCCAAGGCGAGACATGGATTCCACGCCACCGGCCAGCACCAGGTCTTCAAAACCGGCGCGCACTTTGGCAGCGGCATTGTTGCAGGCGTCGAGACCGCCGGCGCAGTAACGATGCAACTGGGCGCCCGTGGTGACATTGGCCCAACCGGCGTAAACCAGCGCGGTTTTGGCGATGTTCTGGCCTTGTTCGTTCACCGGTTCGCCGGTGGCGAGGATCATGTCCTCCACCGCGGCAGGGTCGAGTTTGTTGCGGGTCTGCATCGCATCGAGCAGGTTCTTGACCATGTCGACGGGCTTCACTTCGTAAAGCCCGCCACCGGCCTTGCCTCTGCCGCGCGGCGTGCGGATAGCGTCAAAAATAAATGCTTGCGCCATAGTGCTTACCTT
>DAOMGE010000031.1:0-34843 GCA_035430165.1 Pseudomonadales bacterium
GGCTAATAGTTCAGGTACCGTAATGTCACTGATAGGGCGCTTTCCGATCCATTGACAAAGATTATGGCGAAGTATGCCCATGGTGCGGGTCTTGTGGCTGAGCGACCAGTGCAATGACTGTTTGGCATACCACTCAGTGGCTACCACTTCAAAGCTGTTACCTGTGGCAATTGCCCGAGCCAGCTTGGTTTGTCTCTTGGCATCATTAGGATCTATACCATTGGCTAATTGAGCCTTGGCATCCCGTGCCCTGTCTCTGGCAGTAGCTATGGTGATGGTGGGGTATACGCCAAGAGCAAGCCTGTTTTCCTTGTCTGCAAAAAAGTATTTCAGGAACCAGCGCTTTGCCCCTTTGGGTGAAATCTCCAGATACAAATTGCCGCCATCTGGCATCCGATAAGGCTTTTCTTTGGGCTTGGCTTGTTTAACTTCCGTATTAGTCAATTTGCCAAATTCGGAAGCCCTTTTGGTCGAGTGTGTAGAAGGCTGATTGTTGTCCAGTGTCATAATTTGCCCCTAAGTC
Source organism: Pseudomonadales bacterium (assembly GCA_035430165.1). GTDB lineage: Bacteria > Pseudomonadota > Gammaproteobacteria > Pseudomonadales > UBA7239 > UBA7239. The sequence goes on from DAOMGE010000031.1 coordinate 524, forward strand.
AATTCCGCTTTGCCCCTAATTTTGCCCCTAAAAAATGTTGGCTGCAACGGTGCTGGACTGGACGTTACTGGACTAAAAGACACAAAAAAGCCCAGATATACTGGGCTTCACGGACTGTTTAGGACTTTGCTGAACTAATAAATGGCGGAGGAGGTGGGATTTGAACCCACGGAAGGCTTTCACCTTCGCCGGTTTTCAAGACCGGTGCATTCAACCGCTCTGCCACCCCTCCGGGAATGTTGCTGCGGTCAGCAGGCGCGCATTATAACCGCCCGTTCCATAATTCCAACGGGGTTCCGGTTTTTTTCTTACCTTACTTCCTGGTAGGTCACCCTTTTTGGTGCCTCGCGCGAGCACTCCAGCATCCTTATCGCAAAATCGGACATGCTGAAATGATTGGCATAGAAATCATCCAGTACCGCTTTTGATTCCCACTTTTCCAGCCATATCAGCTGGGTATCGGTCAGGCAGACAAGATCGAAATCCCTGCACGGCGTCTTTTTCCTGAGAAAATCACACCAGTCACTGTATAGCGTTTCTGCAATCGCCTTCTTGCCCTCTTTCAGGTTGATCCTGGCCAGAACCGTCACTGCCAACTTCGACATGTATGTACCCCTTACCCCATTCGTCAATTGTTTAAAAGCGCGTCCTGATTATCCAGGCACTGCTGCAAATGCACCATACGTTGCGGCCCGGCCGTGCGAACCATCTCTTTTCCATAATAACTGGTAATGCCAAATTTGGCACTGCCAGCTATTTCTTCACGCAATCGCGGAATATCTTCATCCTGCAAGTTTTCTGATGCACAGATTGTGAACATTTTTCGCTGTCTGCCACTGGCAAAACAGGTTGCATGCTTGACGCGAAAATCAAACACAACCACATCACCCGGCTCGGTCGGGATAATCTGGCAGGGTATTTCATGATCCGCCAAACCCAGGTCATCCATATAGGTGTCATTTTTTTTCAGGAATGCCTGCAATTTATTGGCAAACTTGTCGCCGAAATGCTGGCTGCCCGGCAGCACGCGAAAACAGCCGCTGTTCTCTGCCAGTGAATCCAGATAGAAAATAATCTTGACGTTACGGTACTTAAGAATTGCACCGTATGTATCCGAATGCCAGCAGGTACCGCATTCGAACAGGTTGGCATCGCTGCCGCGATAACTGAAATTATCACCCAGCAATGAGGCATAGATTCCGTGTATCCGCTCGTCATCAATCAGCGAGCTGAGATAGGCATTGCGATCGATAAATTGCCCCATGAAATGACGCTTTTCATTGGCATGCGCGCGGTGTCGCCACTCGATAAGCTCGCTTTCATTTTCTGTGATCGTTTCGTCAAAGGCCTGCTGGATCCTTGCAATATCATCAGCAAACAGCCCCTTGAAAACCAGATAACCGAAAGTATCAAAAAAACGTTTCTGTTGTTCGGACAACTGGAACATGGCTACCTCATTTCTGGACAGCGATGATGGCTGCATTATCTGGCGTTACCGGCAAACCTGCCTGCCAATCCAGCACCGAATACAATTCCGGATTTTCGTCCTGCTGCTGCCTCAGCACAGCAAGGCGATTGGCGATACGGGAACGACTGGCCTCTCCATTCTCGACTTCAAACATTGCCTCGCGGATTACATTGACCGGATCATAATTGCACTTCAGGCACGCTGAATTACCACGGGCGATGCTCAATTTCTTGATGTCATCCAGCTCGCCAAGACTGAAATCAAAAACCGAGCCCAGCGGCTCGACTTTTTCATAATCACTGCAGCAAATATAGTATTGGCCGTTCCAGCCAACAAAGGGTGCCGTGAAAGCCAGATTGCACAAGGTTGATACACCCTTCTTGCGCATCAATGCTTCAGCCTCGTCACGGTGTGCATCACTACGCAAGAAATAATGACCGGTCTGGCATGCGCCGCCACGGGTAATCTGGCGAAAAACATACACGCCAGTCACACCTTTTTTCTCCCAGAACTCACGCATGGCAGGAATCTTGTCGCGATTGATATCGTGCTCGACAATACTGACCCATGCTTCTGATCGTCCATTGTTGAGTGCCAGATAGGCATCGACATGCCTGTGCATCTGGTCGACATCAAGGTTGTAGACTTCCTCGTAATCCTCACCGAGATCGCTGACGCTGAAGGTCATGCGCGAGATGCCCTGATCCAGCAGGAACGCCGATTTTTCCGGTGTCAGTAGCGCGGCATTGGTTGTCATCGAAAATGGAACTTTTGATGCCGACAAGTAACGGACGAACTTGTCAAAATCCGGATGGATCAGCGACTCACCCTGACCCGTGAGGAATGCTGTCAATCCTTCCTCTTCTGCCCGCTTTACCGACTGGTGAAACACCGCTTCCGTCATGAATCCCTGTTCGGGCGTCTTGTCACGCGGGCAAAAATTGCACAAGGCATTGCAGCGATTGGTTAATTCAATGTCCAGTGCCAGTCTTTTTATTTTCACGCCAGATAAACCACTAGCTGATATGTCATTTACACCAGCGTAAAGGAAAGACCTGCCGATAACAACCGCCGCCGGTTTCTGGCAGAAAAACCAACACTATTCGAGTGGACGTATGCCGACAGCAGCACGCAAGTCACGTATCAGGGGTTGCGCAACAGACCTGGCTTTCACAGCGCCTTTCTGCAATTCCCGCTCAATCGCAGCTGGATTGGCCAACAGCATTTCATAACGCTCACGCGCCGCGCCAATCTCTGCGTCAATCAGGCTACACAAGCGCTTCTTGGCTTCCCCCCAGGCTATGCCGGCAGCAAATTCACGCCGCATCTCTTCGGTTTGTCCGGGTGTCGCAAACGCCTGCCAGATCTGGAAAACGGTAGAGGTATCCGGATCCTTGGGCTGACCCGGCTCCAGCAGGTTGGTAATAATCTTGTTGATGCTTTTTTGCAGTTGCTTCGGTGGCAGGAACAAGGGGATGGTATTGCCGTAGCTTTTGCTCATCTTCCGCCCGTCCAGACCTTGCAGGACCGCCACATTGTCATCCACAACCGCTTCCGGCAGCACAAAATGCTCACCAAAATGGTGGTTGAAGCGCTGGGCAATATCACGCGCCATTTCCACATGCTGGATCTGATCACGACCCACCGGCACCTTGTTGGCCCTGAACATCAGGATGTCGGCGGCCATCAGCACCGGATAGCTGAACAAACCCATGGTGATGCCCTTGTCCGGATCAGCATCACCCTCCTCTTCGTTGGCTGCCACGGCCGCCTTGTAAGCATGGGCGCGATTCATCAATCCCTTGGCAGTCATGCAGGACAACAACCACGCCAGCTCGGTAATTTCCGGCACATCAGACTGGCGATAAAACGTGACATTGTCCGTATTCAGTCCCAATGCCAGCCACGTAGCAGCGATTTCCAGCGTTGAACGGTGTACATGTTCCGGCTCATGGCATTTGATCAATGCGTGGTAATCCGCCAGGAAATAGAACGCACGACTGTCCGGATGTTGGCTGGCCCGAATGGCCGGACGGATGGCCCCGACATAATTGCCGAGGTGCGGGGTGCCTGTTGTGGTGATGCCTGTGAGAACCGTGTGCATGTACTGCCTGCCTTGCCTGTAAGTTTTACGATTATCCTGCCCGTTACCAGCTGAATGACTGGCCGACGATTTGCCCTGACACTTGCCAGAGTTTTTCCGCCGCAACCGGATCCAGCGCCCAGGCAAAATAGCCATGCTCGGCTACGCCAACCGGCACCTCCGCTGCAATACCGCAATCTTCCAGATACAAACCGCCCTTACCTTCCAGATCCGGTGACGTCGCTGCCCAGACGCTGGTAGCGGCACCCTGCGGAATCGTCTTGAACAGCAACTTGCCACGGCTGGTACCGCCCGATTCCTTCTTGTCACCGCCAAAGGATTTGCTGTTCATCAGCGCATTGATGTCTTCTTCAGTGAGGTGACGGCCCAGTTCGGTGGGAATCGCCCCGGGATGTACGGCAAACACACTCACACCTTTGTCGCCCAGCCGTTTTTGCAATGCGACAGTGAACAATGCATTTGCCGTTTTGGCCTGTCCGTAAGCGCCCCACTTGTTGTACTCGCGCGTTTGCCAGTGAATGTCGTCAAAATCTACGGGGCAATGCTTGTGTCCACCGGAACTCAGATTCACCACACGCGCTTTGCCTGCATGCAATAACAATGGCACCAGCAAGTTGGTCAATAAGAAATGACCTATATGGTTAGTGCCGAATTGTGATTCACAACCCGCCGGTGTACGCGCAAACGGTACAGCCATAATGCCGGCATTGTTCACCAGCAAGTCCAGCTTGCCGGTCAGGGCGCTGACCTGTTGCGCACAAGCACGGATGCTGTCGAAATCCGTGAGATCCAGTTCCACTTTGTCGAGCCTGGCGGCTGGTAATTCCTTTTGCAAACCGGCCAATGCATTGTCCAGTTTCTCACCGGGACGAGCAGCCATGATCACGCGTGCACCGGCACTGGCGAGCGTTCGTGTCGTTTCCAGCCCGAGACCTGTGCTGGCACCGGTTACCAGTGCAACCTTGCCGTGCAAATCGACACCCGCAATGACATCCGCTGTAGTGCTGTGCTCATTAAATGTTGTCTGCATAAAAATTACCTGTGAAGAATTTATATCAAGCGGGCAAATTCAAAAGTGCCCGTAATTCGCGTATCGCCTGCGCCGGATCGTCCGTCACCTGAATGCCGCGCACACCGAGATCTTTTGCACTCTGCACATTCTGCGGAACATCATCGAGAAAAACCGCGCGATGCGGATCAATACCACCCATCTTGTCCAGTGCATGCCTGTAGATCGCCGGATCAGGTTTGCGAATACCCAACTCACTGGAATCAAACACCCGGTCAATCAGTTCATCCACCGGAATCAGCGCACGCCAGCCGTCACGAAATTCTTTCACATTGTTGGTGATGATAGCTGTGGGATAACCGGCGGCCTTGATATCCCGCAATGCCTGTACCATGTTGTCATGCACGAGATTGCTACCCGCCATACGTACCAGTAAATCCAGTGGATCCACTGACAAACCTGACTCACGTCCCAGTGCGATGATGTCTTCACGTGCCTGGTCAAAACTGATTTCACCGCGTTCCAGCCGATGCCAGGGATGATCGGTATCCAGATGATAGGCACCGAACATCGCCTCGGCAAAAGGCTCTACTGCGATACCAAGGTCGCGTGCCATACCCTCGACAGCACCAAAGGGAGAGGCTGTAAAAACACCGCCAAAATCAAACAGCACAACATCCACTGGACGCGACATAAAACGTTACCTGAAAAAATGAAACATCAGTTAATGGCTTTGCCAGACTGCCAGTAACGATCCTTGATCAATCGCTTCTTCAGTTTGCCGGTTTCTTCGCGCGGTAATTCCCGCTCGAAATCAATACTGCGGGGACACTTGATGGCACTGATTTTTGAACGACAGTAATCGATCAGTTCCTTTTCCAGCGCGGGGCCTGCATCGTCCCAATTGGCAGGTTGCACTACCGCTTTGACTTCCTCGCCCATTTCCTCATGTGGCACGCCAAAAACAGCCACATCAAATACCTTCGGATGCGTAACCAGGCAATCTTCTGTTTCCTGTGGATACACGTTCACGCCACCGGAAATAATCATGTAGGACTTGCGGTCTGTCAGGTAGAGATAACCATCGGCATCGAGATAGCCGACATCGCCAATCGTGGTCCAGCCATCACGAATGGTGATCGATTTTTTCTTTTCGGCATCGCCGTGATAGTCAAACTGCATGCCTTTCGAACAGTAGATGGTGCCGATCTGGCCAACCGGCAATTCCTCACCGGTTTCATCGTCGACAATGTGTACTTGTGCATCAACACATTTGCCAACAGAACCTTTGTGCGCCAGCCACTCGGGGGAACTGATCATGAAAATACCGTTGCGCTCGGAACCCGAGTAGAACTCCCACAACACAGGCCCCCACCACTGGATGATTTTTTCCTTCACTTCCATCGGACACGGTGCAGCACCGTGAATGGCAAGTTTCATACTGGACACATCGTATTTGTTGCGCACGTCTTCCGGTAATTTCAGCAGGCGCACAAACATGGTCGGCACCCACTGGCTGTAACTGACCTTGTACTTCTCGATCAATTGCAGGGTTTTTTCCTCATCAAATTTTTCCATGATGACAACCGTGGCACCGAGACGATGGCAACCAACCACAAAACCGAGAGGCGCAGAGTGATACAGCGGCGATGTCGACAGGGCTATGGTGTCGTTGTTTACGCCCATGAATTGGGCAAGCCCTACCGAGCGCACAATGTCTTGTGGTTCGCCCAGACCGCCATCGCTCAACGGAAACTTGATGCCTTTGGGCCGTCCGGTCGTACCGGAGGAATACAGCATTTCACGGCCTTCGGATTCGTCAGCAATCGGTTCAGCCGGCATTTTTGCAATTTCGTCTTCCCAGCGCGGCAAATCATCAAACGATTCATCGACAGCATAAACTGCTTTCACATCCGGCAATCTGGACAGGATCGGACGCACCTTGTCGGCAAATTTTGCTGCAACAACCAGGATCTTCGCACCGCAGTTGTTGATGATGTATTCGATTTCATCAGGTTGCAGGTAATAACTGATCGGCGTGTAGTACAGGCCTGCTCGCTGTGCCCCCCACACCACTTCAAAAAATCGCGGGTGGTTGTCAAACAGGAAGGCTATGTGGCTGCCACGCGCCAGACCCTGGTGGCGAAACAATTGCGCCGCCTGGCACGAGCGCTGGTCAAGTTGCTGGTAGGTAATGGTCTCGCCTGTGGCAGACATGATGATGGCAGCCTGATCGGGTCTGGACTGCGCATGAAAATACGGATGCAACATAGTCAAATCTCCACAACTAGAAAATATTCGGAAAAAGAAAGCGCGTCAGCCCTGAACCGGTTCATGACTGAAGGTCAGGTATTTGTGCCCGAGGAAACTGCTGAACATGGGAACGCCCATGCCAATGACATGTGCCACTTCCTTGTTGTGCCATGTCCACCCCATCAGGGGAAACAGATAATCGGTGAGCAACACACTCACCACCAGCGTCTGCGCAATTGCGGCCATTGTAACAAATACAAACAGGCCGATTTCCTGCCACATTGGCCGCGCGCCCTTGCCGAAAACCTCGTTCTGGTAGAGAAAAAAAGCAGCGACTGTGCCAATCAGGTAGGCAACCACGATGGCCTGGCTGTAGCCCAGATAGGGATCCAGCAGATAACGCGCAGCAAAATTGACCGCAGCGGCAGACAATGCCGAGAAGAAAAACCGGAGAAATTCCTTCGAGATAAACTCATCCAGCAGTTTTTTAATCGCTTTATCCATGCGCGGATCCAGCCATGTCAGCCAGCTGATTGCCGACTTTTACGCTTTCCGTGATGGAACGGTCCTGCGGGTAGTAAGAACTGGTATCCGCCATATAAAAACCCTTGATGGTGCTTTTCATGGGCGGCAAGGTATCCAGGAAACCCGGTACGCAGACAGGCTGCGCGTAGAAGTAACGGGAAACATGTACTGCCTTGACCCAGGATTCCTCGAACGCAGGATTCAATGCTTTCAGGCAACGAAAGGTTTCCTCACGGAACTGGCTTTCATCCCAGGAAAATTTGATATTGCCTTGCGGCATGTAATACGGCACGTACACGATCTTGTCTTCAAGCGGATTCAGGTTGGTGTATTCGATGATGCCGGGAATCCCGAAGGAATTATCTGTGAAATTCAGCCAGAAATAAGGCGTGACGGGCTGACGTAATTTCAACTTAACGGTTACTACACCGACGTTTTTTACCTCGCGTAATTTTTTCAGGTCTTCTTCTGGCAGGTCAGGCACCATAGCCGCCACATAGGGCAAGGGGATCGTTGAGATCACCTCATCAAATGCATAAGCGGTACCGGCGACCTGCAAACCCTTGACCTTGCCATCATTGACCAGCACGCGCTCCACAGGAGAGGAGAGAAAAATATCACCACCACGCGCCCGGATTGCCGCTTCAAGCGCATGCAACAATGTATCAGACCCACCCTCGACATAACCGAGCTTTTCCCTGAACAGGCTCTCACGACTGAAGGCAACACGCTGCACACGTGCAGCAATCCATGCCGCAGACACCTCATCCTGCAGGTGATAAAACTTGAGCGACATGAGCGGATCCCACAGTATCTTGTAGGCACGCTCACCCAGCCATTGTTTCAACCAGCGGGTTGCGATCTGCTTGTCCAGTGCATCAAAATTTTTCAGGTTCTTGCAATAAAGGACTTTCATGCCATAGCGAATTTTTTCAATCAGGCTCAAGCCCGGAAATTTCAACAAGGCCACGGGATTACCCCATTCGTGTAATGCACCCTGATAGAAAATTCCCATGCGTGTATTGACCCAATGCAACTTGTGATCAATGCCCAGCTCTTTCAACAAATCAAAATAATCGTAATCCGTTGCACAGAGAAAATGAAAAAAACGCTCGATAGGTAATCCATCAAAATCAAACGAGGCACTCATGCCTCCCAGACGGTCACCTGCCTCATAAATAGAAACACGGTGCCCCTGCTTCAACAGGCGCCACGCAGCGGCCAGCCCCATCGGACCACCACCCAGCACAGCAATATGTTTTTGTGTCATCGCCATTATCGACCTACAACGATTTGCGAATAGTGCGGGTGAGTAAAGGTTTCCTGTATAGCATCGTAAAAAGGTGTCGGCGTAACACCGAATTCAGCAGCGACGTCCACACCCTTGAAATAATCTCCGGCTGCCAGTGCCTGCAGCTGCGAACTGGTGAACGGCGGCTTTTTTGAAAACAGCGCATAAACACGCAATAGCACATCAAAAAAACCGAAAGGAATATGCAAGATCACCGTCTGCAAATCCTTTACATCCCGGATAGCCTTGATGATGTCGACATAATGAACATCTTCAGCACCGACAACATCGTATGCATGACCTGATTTCCCGCTTTCCAGACAGGCAATAATCACGCGACAGAAATCGCGGTTATACAACGGCTGGCGCAGGAACATGCCATCGCCCGGAATCGGAAATACAGGCACGCGCGCCATGAAACGTGACAACCAGCCAAAATGTTTCGGATCAAACCAGCCAAACATCAACGTAGGACGGAGGATGCACCAGTTGAGCCCGGAATCGCGCACCAGTTGTTCCTGTGCACGCTTCGTACGTGTGTAGGCGTCATCTGCCACGGAATGCAAGACCGATGAACTCACATGTAACAGATACGGCACACGATGGCGCTGGCAAGCAGCCAGCACCTGCCTCGTTGCCTCGACGTTGTTGCGTTCAAAATCGGACTCGAACAATCCTGTGATCTGCGCGTGCAACTGGATCACCGCCTCAGCGCCGGCAAACGCATCCTGCCAGGCACCGGGCACTGCCAGATCCACACAAAGGGTATCGATACGGGGATTCAGCCTGGCGGCAATCGCGAGATTGGATGCATGACAATCGATAGCCAGTAAATTGGTGTAACCACGTTCAGACAACAGCAATAGCAGGTTTTGTCCCACCAGCCCCGCAGCTCCGGTAATCACTATCCTGCCCTGTCGCGAAATTGCCGGCATTTATTACTCGCACTACGTTATCAAGCGCCCAATAATGCCGAATCGGGCCAGGCAATACAACACGTTATGCCTGCGATGCCATGGCCGGGAAATGTTTGGCGCGGGTAGAAAGTTTATGGTAGGTTGACCACAGTCAACGCTGGTATCCGGCATACACAACAAAATCAACACGGTAATTTCCAGACGCGAACCCTTATGACAAACGACCAGCCATTTGCCCTGAACAGACACCAGAAAAATTTTTTCGATACCTTCGGGTACCTGAAACTGCCGGGCTTGCTGGCAGATACGATTGGCGATGTCATCAAGGCATTTGACGAGTTGTTTCTGGAGTGTAAACCGGAAATTCTCGACTGGATGCACGAAGCGCATTACATGAAATCGCGGCTGATACTGATGCATTTCATCGAGCGTCGCCCCGAACTGGCACGCTTGCTGGAAGACCCGAGGATTGACGGACTTTTCCGCTCCTTGCTGGGCGATAGCTATCAGTATCGGGCCAGCGATGCCAATCTGTTCACGGGCGACACCTATTGGCACTCTGACTTGTACGGTGCATTTTTCAAATACCGGCACGTCAAGATCCTGATGTACCTCGACCCGCTGGATGGTGACTCCGGCGCATTCCAGGCCATTCCCGGCAGCCATCTGTTCGGCGATAAATTTGCCAACAAACTGGAAAATTTTGTCTGGAAGCACGAAGAGAATTACGGACTCACCAAAGAGGAAGTGCCCAGCGTTACTGTTCCTACAAAGCCGGGCGATGTACTGGTGTTTGACTATCGCCTGAAGCACGCCACCAGCCACACCAAAAGCAATCGCCGCATGTTTACCATCTGTGGTTCCGAAGCGTTTGCTGAAGAAGATATGCCGACACTGGAAAAACTGGTTAACGATTTCCTGCCCATGTCAGGTGGCGAGGTGTATCTACCCACCTTTGTGGAAAGCTCGCCGCCTTCGCGTATGCCGCATCTTGACCAGAACCTGCGCGCAATTGCTCAGCTCAGGGCCCGGAAAGCCGGCAATCCTGTTGCCTGACAACTGATATCCGGGCAATAACCTTGCGGATTTTTCGCGAGGTATTGCTGGTGGTAAGGCTCGGCATAATAAAATTCCGGCGCGGGCAGGATTTCTGTCGTGATGGCGCCGCAACCGTGCGCATCCAGCGCTTTCTGGTAATCCCTCCCTGTTCTTTCGGCCTCCTCTCGCTGGGTGTCGTCAAACCAGTAAATACCTGAACGGTACTGGGTGCCCCTGTCGTTACCCTGCCGCATGCCCTGCGTGGGATTGTGCTTTTCCCAGAAAACACCCAACAGGCTGCTGTAACTGACCACTGAAGGATCGAACACAACCAGTACCACTTCATTGTGCCCGGTCATGCCCGAGCACACTTCCTCGTAAAGGGGATTGGGCGTAAATCCACCTGCGTATCCCACAGCTGTCGTATGGACTCCCATGACTTGCCAGAACTTTTTCTCGGCACCCCAGAAACATCCCATACCGAACATTGCCTGCTGCAAGTGTGGCGGGAATGGCGGCTGCATGGAGGTTCCCAGCACCGCGTGGTGTGCTGGCACGGACATGGCATTTTCACGGCCCGGTAAAATTTCTGCACCAACAGGCATACGAGCCATTCCCACGGTGATCGCCCCCTTCAGGAATAATCAGGTTTTCTGCACAACAAGATAGGCGCAATCAAACTGGCTGTAGGCGCTGGTTTCCTTGACCGGATCCAGTAACTGGATCGCCTGTTCGTTGCCTTCCTGGATCACTTTCAGTTGTTCACCGGTTTTCAGCTTGACGTTAGGCACCAGGAAAGTGGTGCGAGCTTCGCCCAACTCAGGATCTTTTGGCAATAACATGCCCGGCAGATGGTTGCCACGCTGTTCAATGTTGTGCAGTACTTTCGCGACGAGTGGAATCGCTTCGCTGCTGAGGGTGCGCACACCGATCCTCACCTTGTTTTCTTCTGTCTTGCGCATCCACACAATTTCACCCACTTTCCAGTAAGGCGCAAAGGATTCCTTGATCCCTATCACTTCACCAACCAGCAATGCACTCTGTATTTCCAGCGGCCATTCCAGACAGTAACCGCCGACACTCTCATTGATCACACGCACATCAAAGCAGGGATATTTAGCCTGTTCGATATTATTGATATCCGCAGGCAAATAGGCGCGAAAGTTGAATTCTTCCGGCACATCATCACCTACCACCAACTTACGATTGGCCACCGGTTCAGGTGTTTGCCTGGTTTCGCCAATGAAGCGCTCGACCTCGATGGCTCCCGTCAGGTAGTAATGCAGGGAATCCATGCCGATGCTGGATGTTACCGAGTCATCACGTTCATGGCGGGTATTGTCACGTTCAACATATTCGCTCCAGGCCGCGATCAGGTGACGCAACAGGTTATCCGGCAAGGTGACATTCCGCTCACCCAGTTTGACGGCGGATCCGAACTGTTTTTGTAAATAGGAAACCAGTTTGCCGGTGTGCAGGTAGCGCCAGTTTTTTCCCTTGTCGAGATTTTCAGTCAAGGAAAAACACGGGCTGTGACCACTGTCGACATCAACTGCCAGTTGATGTGGCTTGCCCGCATCTTGCTGTTTACTGACATCCGCGTGCAACGCCCATTTTTTCAGCGCCTTTGCAGTGATCGTGACATCTTCTGCATGTAACTGGTTACAGCGCGCACAGCCCATCAATACGGCTGCCAGATAAATCTGCTTGATGGTCAACATCTGCTCACTGGCAAAAACGTTATCGCCCATCACATGTGCGAGTAGCTGGGATTCTTCCGAGACCTTGAACAGGCGATGCATGTGCCGCCACAAATGCTGCGGCACCGGCAGGAAAAGCTGGAGGTAGAAACACAACATCAGGTACTGGTCCATCATCGCCCGATGCAAGGCGCTGCCCATGATAAAAAGGCTCTGCTCACCCTGCAGGCGCGCAGTGATTGCAACATTCGTGTAGGACGAAGCTAACTGACCCTGCAACAACATAGCCTGATTGATAATGCTCTTGAATTCCTCACTGAAACCGGACGCGCTGCCCATAAACCCGCTGGTCAGTCCATCCACGGTCTGGTACGCAGAAGCACGCAGCACATCCAGCAGGGCAAATTTCTGCATCGGTTGCATATTCACTTCATCAAGCGCCTTCAACACATGCATTTGCAGGTGTGCCGTGGCAGGCAAATTACTCTTGGGAAGTTTGGCGATCCAGTCAGCCAGCAGTTTAGGCGTGATAGTCTTCAGCCATTTCTGTATATCTTCCTGGGAGGCGTTGGCATCCGGTGATGCTATCGCTGTCGAACCGTCTTGAACTGCCATGGGTATCAATACTGCTCTGATTATCCTGATTGGCCTCAATTTACTCTAACTACGGGGTTCCTCAAAGCATCTTTCGCAAAACATTTCACTTGTTTCGCGGATAAAATTGCGCAAATCTGACACAGTTCACAATGTATTCCCAACCGTAATCACGCGAGTCCACATCCATGGAAAAACTGGTCTACCTGTTATGGCAAGGCAATAGCAACGACACCAACGGGAAGGAGGATTGGCATGTTGCCTTGCGAGAGCTACTGGTACCCGAGCTCAGGGCAGCAGGCGCGAGCAGGTTAAGGCTGAACCTGGCTGACAGGGATATCGAACCCGCGCAAGCCTTGCGACTGACAACACGCCCACCTGCGCCCGATGCCATGGTCTCGCTGTGGCTCGACAGCGCAAGCCAGCGGAGGCCGGTCGAAGCAGCGCTCCTGCGCCGTGCCACCAGCATCGCCGGCTACGCCGTGTGCGAATCGGAGCCATTGCGCAATACCTTGTACCCCCCCGGGGAAGGTGAACGTTGCCACGGCATGAACCATGTGGTGTTTTTACAGATACCGCCACGGCTTGATCGTGAACAATGGCAGGATCTCTGGCTGGAGCAGCACACCCCCACTGCTATCGACACACAGCAAACCTTTGGCTATCGCCAGAATATTGTCGTGCGCACGCTGACTGCTGATGCGCCGCGCTTCGATGCGATTGTCGAGGAAAATTTCCCCCCGGCTGCCATGCGCGACCAGAACGCTTTCTACCGGGACGAATCGCCGGAATTGCTAAAAAGCAACCAGAAAAAAATGTATGAAAGCTGTAAACGATTTATCGACTTCGACAAGATGGACAGACTGCCAACCAGCGAGTACAACTACCCGTGATATGAAAATCAGGTCAGCGCATGCTCCGACACAATCACACCGTTATTATCTGCGTAAAGATAATAACCCGGCCTGATTGTGACACCGCCAAATCGTACCGGAATATTGAGATCACCGATTCCGCGCTTTTCTGTTTTCAGGGGAACACTTCCCAGCGCCTGCACACCCAGATGCAAGGCCGCAATTGCATCCACATCACGTACAGCACCGTAAATCACTACACCGCTCCAGCCATTGCGTGTAGCACTTTCCGCAATCATGTCGCCCAACAATGCACGTCGTAACGAACCGCCGCCGTCCACCACCAGCACACGACCGTCACCCGGCATGCCGAGCTGTTCTTTCACCAGCGAGTTATCTTCAAAGCATTTGACCGTGACAACCATGCCACCAAATGCCTTGTTACCCCCGAAATTGCGGAAAGCACAATCCAGCACCATCACGTCGTTTTCGTGGGCGTCACACAAGTCGGGAGTAGAAACCAGCATGTTGTTATCCTCGGAATAAAAAACTACAACAGGATACCGACCTGCTGCCCTTCAAAGACCGGATTGTATTTTACCAGCTCAAGGCCACAGGTAGTGCCTTTGCCGGAATCCAGCCTGAACGCCATGCCATGCCAGGGACACAGGATTTCACCACCCCGGATACTGGCACGATCCAGTCTTGCGCCAGCATGCGGGCAATAATTGTCGATGATGTGAATCTGGCCATCATCCTGTAAAAGGAGTAGATTGCGGCCCTCTACGCTCACAGCAGCGCGGAAACCGTCATGTAGCCTATGCAACTTTTCCAGTGCTATAAATCGCATGCCTTTACCAATCACCCTGCCGCCATGACAAACGCTGTAACAACAATCCGTACACTATGAACCAACCGGCAAAAACCATGAGCCCCATGCTGGTGTCGCTGCCTTACCTGCGCGACAGTGCTGCGTATTTTCACACCATCAGTCTCCATCTGCCAATGGCTGTCATTTTGCAAAGTGACATTCATGCCAGCAATACACAACAACCCAGTCGAGGCCGTTTCGACATTTTGACAGCCTCACCGGAATACTGGCTGACACACAGGCAAGGGATCGCATGTTTTGCAGGCAACAATCCACCGGCGATGACACTATCCATTGATGGCCTGGCCAATCTCCATGCATTGATAGAACTGATCGAAAATGACGATGTCGACTACAGCGCCTGTATTACTGAAGAATTGCCCTTTTGTGGCGGATTGCTCGGCTATTGCAGTTATGACCTGTCACGTGAATATATACCGATTGCACCGGACAGCGATGCAGATATCGATATACCCGACATGCAGTTCGGTTTTTATGGGTGGGCCTGTATCCAGGATCACCAGCGCCATAAATGCTGGCTGGTCATCCATCCGCACTGTAATCCGTCATTGTCTGAAAAACTGCCCGCCCTGCTGACGAACCCGATAACCACCACGGAATTGACAGGCAAACCGGGCAGCAACGACAAACGTATCGGCAGGTTCTCCAGCAATATCACTGAAGCCGCCTACAAGGAAAAATTTGCAAGAATCCAGCAGTACATACAATCAGGTGACTGCTACCAGATCAACATGGCGCAACGTTTCCAGAGCCACTGCGACCAACCAGCAGCAAATATTTACTGGCATCTGCGCAAGATCATGCCATCTCCCTTTTGCACATTTTTGCCTGTGCTGGGCAGCGCTGATGCCATCATCAGCCTGTCGCCTGAACGCTTCCTGCACATGACACCGGAGCATCTGGTGACCACGCAGCCTATCAAGGGCACAACCAGACGCCATGCCAATGCTGAAGCGGATATACAAAGTGCCAATGCATTATTGAATGATGAAAAAAATCGCGCCGAAAACCTGATGATTGTCGATCTGTTGCGCAATGACCTGGGGAAAGTTTGCGAAACCGGCAGCATACAAACCGACAAGCTGTTTGAATTGCAAAGCTTTGCCAATGTTCATCATCTGGTCAGCACAATCTCAGGCAAACTGCCGGAAAACCTCAACGCTGCAGACTTGTTAAAGGCGTGTTTTCCCGGCGGCTCAATTACAGGCGCACCAAAAATTCGTGCCATGCAGATTATCGAGGAAATGGAAACGACAAGGCGCAGCATTTATTGCGGCAGCATTGCCTATTTTTCTGCGCACGGCGCGATGGACAGCAACATCATGATCCGCACCCTGCTGTTGCATAACCACACGCTTTACTGTTGGGGAGGCGGTGGCATTGTGGCTGATTCCAATGCCGAAAGTGAGTACCAGGAATCGATTACCAAAATCCAGTCGCTGCTCGCCGCCCTCACCTGAGCTTGTCCTTGCCCGAACCTGCCCGCTTAAAACGGCATTTTGAAACCGGGCGGCATCTGCATACCGCCGGTCAGTTTTTGCATCTGTTCTTGCTGGCTGGATTCCACTTTACGCACTGCATCATTAACTGCTGCAGTGATCAGGTCTTCCAGCATTTCACGGTTCTCATCCGAGGCTGCGTCCTTCAGCAACGACGGATCAATCCTGACCTTGCGCACATCGTGGCGACCATTCATCACCACACTGACCAGCCCTGCACCGGCGTTGCCTGTCACTTCCAGCCTCGCCACTTCCTCCTGCATCTTCTGCATTTTTTCCTGCATCGATTGCGCTTGTTTCATCAATTCATTGATATTGCCCAATTTCATCAACGTCTCCGGCGTTAAACAACTGACAGCGCAATGCTACCATGAGCGCGTTACTTCACATGACGATGAGAGATCATGAAAACCGCCGATATCCGACGTGATTACCAGTATGGCGAGCTGCGCCGTGCCGACCTGGCTCCCGAACCTTTTACACAATTCGAGCAATGGCTGGGTGAAGCACTGCAACATCCTCACATTCCTGACCCCACAGCGATGGTGCTGGCGACTGTAAACTCACAGGGACAACCACATCAACGCACTGTGTTGCTGAAAGACCACGGCCCGCACGGCTTTACTTTTTTCACCAACCTTGACAGCCACAAGGCACAGGACATCGCTGTGCAAACTCGCGTATCACTGCTATTCCAGTGGTTGTCACTCAGTCGCCAGGTGATTATCAACGGCACGGTGACGCGTACCGACCGGGTTGTCGATGAGCAGTATTTCGCCAGTCGCCCGCGCGACAGCCAGCTGGCTGCGTGGGCTTCCCGCCAAAGTCAGGCACTGGCTGAACGGCACGTGCTGGATGAGGCGTTTGCTGCACAAAAAGTGCGATTCGGGGATGGAACCATACCCTGCCCGCCCAACTGGGGTGGTTATTGCGTACAAGCGCAACACGTCGAATTCTGGCAAGGCCGACCAAACCGCTTGCATGATCGCCTGACCTACGAGCGGGACGGTAGTGACTGGAATATCCTGCGCTTATCGCCATGATCCGGCACTCTTTTCAGTAAATCCCCCTATGCCTGACGCGTGCATCTGCCCCATAATGCAGCCCACATAATTTCCAACCTTTCCTATCAACCTGCGGAGCATCACCATGCAAACTCCTATCGCCAAAAAACTGGGTATTGAAGTGCCCATCTTTGCTTTCACGCACTGCCGCGACGTGGTTGTCGCTGTATCCAAGGCCGGTGGCCTTGGCGTACTCGGCGCTGTCGGCTTTTCCCCGGAAGAACTGAAACAGGAACTCGACTGGATCGACCAGCACATTGGCGACCACATCTACGGCGTGGATATCGTTATCCCGCAAAAATACGAAGGCATGGGTGAAATGGATCCCAAGAAGCTGGAAGAAACCCTGCAGGCGATGGTGCCGCAAGGTCACCACGACTTCGCCGCCAAATTGCTGGCTGACCACGGCGTGCCGGAGTGGCCGGACAAGGATGACAAAATGGGCTTGCTGGGCTGGAACGAAGCCATCGCGACCCAACTGGTTGACGTGGCATTGACCCGTCCGAAGTGCCGCCTGATCGCCAACGCACTCGGCACCCCGCCAGCTGACATCATCAAACGCATCCAGGATTCCGGCCGTCTGGTTGGCGCCCTGTGCGGCAAGGTCAAGCAAGCTGTACAGCACAAGAAAGCGGGCCTGGACTTCATCATCGCCCAGGGCGGCGAAGGTGGCGGTCACACCGGCGACGTAGGCTCTATGGTGCTGTGGCCACAAATCATCGACGCCGTGGGTGATACCCCGGTGTTGGCTGCCGGCGGTATCGGCAACGGCCGTCAGGTTCTGGCTGCCATGGCTATGGGCGCACAAGGCGTATGGTCAGGCTCACTGTGGTTGACCGTTGAAGAAGCTGACGCCGAGCCGGCACAGAAAGAAACCCTGCTGAAAGCCACTTCCGAAGACACGGTGCGCTCACGCAGCTGGACTGGCAAACCGTGCCGCATGCTGAAAAACGAGTGGACGATGGCGTGGGAAGCTGAAGGCAACCCGAAACCGCTGGGCATGCCACTGCAAGGCCTGGTAACAGGTGATGCTATCCGCCGTACCCACAAATACGCCGGTGTGGGCGAATGCCAGAAAGTGGCTTTCAACCCGGTAGGTCAGGTCATTGGCCAGATCAATCACATCGAGAAAAGTGGCCAGGTTGTCATGCGCCTGCTGACTGAATACGTTGACGCGCTGGAACATGTAAATTCACTCACGGCAGAATAATAGCCAATACGCAATACAAAAAAGCCCGCCTCGTGCGGGCTTTTTTGTGTCTGCCGTTTCAGTGGGTTACCGCACATACCACGTATATCAAGAGAAATAGACTTCCCCCGATTGCTCGACCTGAAATCATGATCTACGTCATGACGGCATTTTCATATTTCAACAAGTATTCACTCACGCCTGTTTGTGAAGATATTGTGAAAACAGGCTTAAACCAGAACCCACACACTTCAATACAAAGGATCCGTTATGAAAAAAATTATTGCAGGAACTCTGTTGGCGCTCACCGCAGGTGCAACCCAGGCGCTTGAGGCTGGCGATGTGTTGATCCGGCTTGGCATGGCTACCGATATTCCTCACGAGAGCACCCACATCGTCGGCATCGCAGGCACCGATGATGTCAGTCTGGACTACACACCGGGAGCGGTCGGCAATATCACGTATATGTTTACGTCCAATTGGGGACTTGAGTTTTCCCAGAGTTCTCCGTTCAACCACCAGATTCAGGGTCACGGCGGCGCTGCAGTAGGTCACATCGGTGAGTACGATGCCATGTACAGCACGCTGCTTGCCCAGTATCACTTCAATGCCGGTGACTTCAAACCTTACGTTGGTGCAGGTATCAATTATGCCTACTTCCTGCATTCTGATCTCAATGATTCCGACCCGACCCTGAAAGCGGCCGGTATCACCAAAATGAAAATGGCTAATGATTTATCGCCTGCTGTCGAAGTAGGCGTCGATTACAAGTTGAACGATCATGCCTATGCAAACCTTTCAGCCATGTACACACCTACCAGCACGAAAGCAAAACTTAGCGGCCCTGGCGGCAACGTGGATATCAACATGGATATCGACCCCGTTGTGTTCACTCTGGCATTTGGCTACAAGCTGTAAGACGTAGACTTGCACCACAAAAAAGCCCGCTAGAAGCGGGTTTTTTTTATTTTCGTATCCGGATGCTTGTATCCGGAGTTAGCGGGCGGTAGAAATTGAGGAACGGAAACGCATCAGTGAAAACGTGATAAACACCGTGCCAATACCAGCCATAGCCAGAATTTCCTTCCATACCAGACTAAACCCTGCACCACGAAACAATACCGCCATCGCAAATCGGGTGAAATGCGATGATGGCATGATCTGCATGAAATTGCGTATCAACTCCGGCATCGCTTCCAATGGTGTCAAACCACCGGACAAAACGACGATCAGGATCACCACCGGCAGGAACAGCAGACCGAGCTGTGGCATTGAGCGCGCCACAGTGCCCAGGAAAATGCCGATGGCCGCCAGTGCGAAAAGATACAAACCCATACCGAACATGAATAGCAACAACGAACCCTGCAGTGGCACTCCCAACATGCCATGCACCACCAAAAGAAGACTTATAAACATGGACGCCAGGATAACGGCGCTGTTCGCCCACACTTTACCCAACGCAATTTCCAGCGGGCGCAAAGGCATTACCAGTAAATGCTCGACTGTACCCCGTTCACGTTCCCGAATCAGTGCCGCACCCGTCAGCACAATCGCCAACATGGCGAGCACGTTGATGACGTTGGTGATCGCAAAAAACCAGCTGCCTTCCAGATTCGAATTAAATGCGATACGTGTGTTCAACTTGACAGGTGCAATTCGCTCCGGCAAATGCAATTCATTCTTCAATGTGTTGTCGATGATTTCTGTCAGGTAAGCAGCGCCATTGCCGGCCTGGCTCATCGCCGTCGCATCGACCAGTAGCTGGATCGCAGGCTGGTTACCCGCCACCATATCTGCCTGGAAATTGCGCGGTATCCAGACAACAAACGTATAGATACCATCGCGCATTGTGTTGTCTACATCACCTGCATCCAGTTGCACCGGAGGTTTGAAATATGGTGGCTGCAGTGCAAAAAATAACGAGCGTGACAGTGGCGTCTGGTCTTCATCGACAATAGCTGCCGAGGCATTGCGCATATCAAAAACCGCATTGCGCGCCGGTATGACGACAAATACTGTCATCGACAACACAATCAGTACACACATCACGACATCACTGCGCAGGCTCCACAATTCCTTCAGGCCAAGATAATAGATGTTACGGATGCTGTTCCACATAGCTACGACCTACCTGTCTTGTTTGCGCAGCAGCATGGCACTGAGACTGGTGAACACAACGAAGCACACACCGATTGCAGCAAAACTCCGCCAGAGATCCTGGAAATCGAGTCCCTTGGTAAAGGTGCCAACAGTGATATTGATGATAAAGGTTGTCGGATAGAAATTGCCGATCCAGTAGGCAGCACCCTCGAGCGAAGCGACTGGTTTCAGCATGCCGGCAAAATTGACCGAGGGAATCATTGTCATGATCAACGCGGCAAAAAGTGCAGCAATCTGCGTGCTCGTAAACGCCGAAACGACAAGGCCAAGCGCTGTCGATACCCAGCTGTAACAGAAACCGCCGAATAACAGCGTTAACAAACTTCCTTTCAGCGGAATATCAAAAATATAACGTGTAAATATGACGAGGCTGACAAAATTGATCATGGCAATACCGGCGTAAGGCAGCTGTTTTCCCCAAAGGAATTCCAGTCGTCTTGTCGGAGTGGCGTAGAAATTGATGATGGAACCGAGTTCCTTTTCGCGCACCACCGCAACCGCCATCAGCATGGTCGGGATCAGCGTCACCAACAACGCAATCACTGATGGTGCCATCGCATAGATGCTGGCCATGTCCTGGTTGTAACGAAAGCGCGTTTCAATGCTGTACGGTTCTTTGGGGACCTCGCCTGCACCCTGCCCGATTGCCTGTAACTCGAGGTAACGGCGATGCAATCCGCCAATATATCCACGTGTACGTTCAGCACGAAATGGATAACTGCCATCAATCCACGCGCCGACAGAAGGCTCCTGGTGCATGGCTAACTGACGACCAAAGTCTGGCGGGATTTCGATGACAAATTGCAGATTGCCTGACGATAACTGGTAATCCAGATCCGCGTAATCACGAAGCGGTGCGTGCTGGGTGAAATAAGGGCTGGACGCAAACTCGCGCAAGTACTCCCGGCTGGCCGGTGACTGGTCATGGTCAAGCACCGCGTAGCCAAGATTATCGACATCAAAATTGATACCGAGCGCCAACACCACCAGCAGGAAAATCGGCGCCAACATGGAAAAGGTCATATGCACCGGTTCGCGCATCAACTCCAGGGTTTCACGGCGGGCATAGGCCCACAGGCGACGGAGACTGAAACCGTCACTCAGCGGTCTGGCATGGTGCTGTGAACGCCCTGCATGCAAGCTATCAGCCTCATCCAGTACCTGGATTTTTTTCTGCACAGCAAGATCAGGCTGTGCCACCTCCAGCACATGAATAAATGCGGCCTCGAGGGTATCAACCTGGAACTGTTCACGAATCTCATCAGGACTTCCTGATGCAAGTACACAACCGTTGTGCATCAAGGAGACGCGGTCACAGCGCTCGGCTTCGTTCATGTAGTGGGTCGTGATAAAAATCGTCACTTTCTGCTGGCGGCACAGTTCAATGAGCAACATCCAGAAACCATCACGCGCGACAGGATCAACACCCGATGTCGGCTCATCCAGAATCAGTATGGAGGGGCGATGGATGATGGCAACAGCAAGCGACAGGCGCTGGCGTACACCCAGCGGCAGTGAAACTGTTGGCTGGTTGGCGTAAGGCTCCAGCTGCATGTCGCGCAACAGCTCTTTACTGCGATCCAGGATTTCCTGCCTGGACAAACCGAAGATGCGTCCGTGTAAATCGAGATTCTGTTGTACCGTCAATTCTTCATAGAGCGAAAAACTTTGCGACATATAACCGATATGCCGGCGTGTATTGATATCGTCGACATCGACAGGCTTGCCAAACAGGAATGCCTCGCCGCTTGTAGCAGGCAACAAACCGGTCAACATTTTCATGGTTGTCGATTTGCCACAACCGTTTGAGCCAAGGAAACCGAAAATTTCACCCTGGCGAATTTCAAAATTCACATTGTCGACAGCTTTGAAATCGGCAAATGTGCGACAAAGATTGCGCGCACTGATCACAATGCTGTGTTGTTCGTT
Organism: Pseudomonadales bacterium; assembly: GCA_035430165.1. Lineage (GTDB taxonomy): Bacteria > Pseudomonadota > Gammaproteobacteria > Pseudomonadales > UBA7239 > UBA7239. The sequence continues at coordinate 23,010 of DAOMGE010000031.1, forward strand.
ATCCATCGGTGGCAACACAGGTTCTTCATGATTTTCACGCTTGTGCGCCGGTAACAGACTGATAAAAGCGGCATCAAGATTGTTGGTGCGGGTCTGTCGTAACAAGGCTGTGGGTTCACCCTGGGCCAGCACCCTGCCCTCATCCATCATGGCGAGCCAGTCAAAATGCGAGGCCTCTTCCATGTAAGCGGTGGCAACCAGGATCGACATACCGGAACGTTGCGAACGTAAATCAGCAAGCAATTGCCAGAACTGGCGACGTGATAAAGGATCCACACCCGTTGTTGGCTCATCGAGAATCAGTAAATCCGGCTCATGGATCAGTGCGCAACACAGACCCAGCTTCTGTTTCATGCCGCCCGATAATTTTGCTGCAGGACGTGCAACGAAAGGCGCAAGGCCGGTAGCATCAAGCAAGTACTGGATACGTCGATCACAGGCAGGGCCACGTTCGCCAAAAAGACTGGCGAAAAAATGGATGTTTTCCATTACAGACAACGTAGGATAAAGATTTTTACCCAAACCTTGCGGCATGTATGCAACACGTCGGCACGTATGTTTCCGCACCTCGGCGTCGCGTAAATCCTGGTCAAAAACCAGCAAGGATCCGGCCTGGATTTTTTTGGCGCCAGCAATCAATCCCAGCAGTGTCGACTTGCCTACACCATCCGGCCCGATAATGCCGGCAAGTATCCCTTGCGGAATAGCGAGCGAAATCTTGTCGAGTGCAATCACATCGCCATAACGATGTTCAATCTGTTCAATAACAGCGATTGCCATGACAGGAGTCAGTTTGCTGCAGCGCTATCAGATTTACGCGAGGCACCCAGCTGTAACACCACCTCGCCGGGCATACCGCTTTTTAACCAGGTGTTTTGCTGCAGGAATGCCGGATCGACATTGAGTCGAGTACGGAACATCAACTTGCTGCGTTCGCTGGATGTCTCGACAGTCTTCGGCGTAAATTGCGCCTCCGGTGCGAGCAGGGAAACAATCGCCGGCACACTGACCTCCGGTTTTGCATCAATTTTCAACGCCACAGCATCGCCCAGTGCCAACTTGCCGCTGACTTCTGCAGGCAGGAAAACTGTCAGATAAATATCAGTGTCACTTACCAGGGTAAACAATCGGCCGCCCGGAGGAATAATCTCACCCGCTTCCACAAGTCTGTACAGGATATACCCGGAAAATGGCGCATTGATTTTCATGTCATCAAGGTCGACATGCAGGCGCGCACTGCCTGCTTCTGCCACCTTCAGTGCCGATTCAGCAGCCGCAATCTGTGCCTTGGATGCATTGATGACAGCGTCGCAACTTTCGGCGCGCATGTGGGTATTGTCCAGTTGTTCAAGTGACACATATTGCTTGCGGCTCAACGACTGGATCCGCCCCAACTGGTTACGCGCGTAATCACACTCGCTCTCGTGTTGCGCCAGCTGTGCACGGGCCAGCGTCGACTGGTCACGCGCCTGCTGGATTGCCGCATCAGCCCGGACAATTTCAGCCTGTAGCGGGCGACTGTCCAGTTCTGCCAGTAATTGCCCTTGCTGTACGTGATCCCCTTCCTGCACCGACAAGCGGGCCACTGTGCCGGGCAAACGGCTGGCGATATGGCTCTGGCGCGCTTCGAGCCGGCCATTACTACGATAGACGGTGTTGCCGTTGCTTTTTTGCCACTGCGTGTACCCGAACGCTGCTGCTCCGGCAGCAACGCCGATCAGTATGATAGTCGGCAGAAATCTTCTTGTTTGCATGTCTGGCCCCTATAACAGCGAGCCGCTATTAAAGAGTAGTGTCACGACAGATACAATTGGCAAAACTGGTAAAGTTCCCCTGACCGCTTTATTACGATACGAGAAGTGTCGTAATTACCGAAAAGCATGCAGATAGCGACAATGCAAGTCTCGACACCGGCCACCAAAGCCAGCAACATAGCCACACCAGCCGCAACCGGGTCCCATAACGAGCAGCACCATGTGGGCACTGATACCTGTCAAAGATTTCAACACCTGTAAAAGCCGGTTGGCCAACGCCCTGCCTGACTATGCACGCCAGTCTCTGATGGCTGCCCTGCTCTCCGATCTTCTTGTAGCACTGAAGCAATGTGCGTCCATTGAGGGAATCAGTCTGGTTACCCGCTGCCACAAGGCGACAAGCCTCGCCGGAATGCACAACGTACAGGTGATCTCACTGGCAGAGGATAAATGTCTCAATAGCGGCGTCACGGCAGCGGTTGCTGCCATCACAGGGCGCGGACACCAGCGGGCCATTATCCTGCACGGGGATTTGCCCATGGTCACCAGTAGTGACATCGCCAGCCTGGTCGAGGATCACTGCAACAGCGGCTGTGCGATTTCCCTCGTACCCGATAACCATCACAATGGCACCAACGCCATCCTGCTGGACCTGCCGACCCGTCTCGAATTTGCCTACGGCAGCAACAGCTATACAGCGCATAACCATTTTGCTTCACAACAAAACATCAGCAAGCAGACGCTGGAAAATGCACATATCGGGTGTGACATAGATTTGTGGCACGACTTCCAGCCATTGTTCACCCTCGCCAGCAACACGCGACAACGCCAGCATCTCGCCCATTGGCTCGAGCTGTACGGCGATCTGTTTGAATGGCCACAAGCCGCCAATCTGTGAAGACTGGATCCGTAATGACCAATACTGTAACGACTGAAAGAAGTACGTTGAAATTTTCTGGACTCTTATCCGTAATCAAGGACGGGACGATACCCGACGAAACAGCGTGTTTATCGCTGGCTGATTGCGATGACACAGCACAACTGATGGCTGTGGCCCGCACACTGCGCGACCAGAACTTCTACAATGTTGTTACATTTTCCAAAAAGATTTTTATCCCGCTGACTCATCTCTGTCGCGATGTTTGCCATTACTGCACGTTTGCGCAAACACCCAAAAAAATAGAAAGTGCCTATATGTCGATAGAAAACATACTCGACATTGCGCGACAAGGCGCGGCCATGGGTTGCAAGGAAGCCCTCTTCACGCTGGGTGAAAAACCCGAGCTGCGTTATAGCGCAGCACGCAAGGCACTGGATGAGATGGGCTATGCCACCACCATCGATTACCTGCACGCTGTTGCGGAAAAAGTCCTGCAAGAAACCGGACTGTATCCCCATCTGAATCCAGGCACGCTCGACGCCACTGAAATGGCCACTCTGCGCAAGGTTTCGCCATCCATGGGCATCATGCTTGAAAGTCTGTCGACTCGGCTGTGCGGGAAAGGTATGCCGCATTACGGCTCACCCGACAAGGACCCTGCTGTGCGTCTCGCCACGCTGGAAGAAGCCGGCAAACAGAAAGTGCCATTTACAACGGGCATCCTGATCGGGATTGGCGAAACACGCCGCGAAAGGATTGAATCACTGCTCGCTATCCGCAAGCTGCATGCACAATATGGCCATATCCAGGAAATCATTATCCAGAATTTCCGCGCCAAACCGAATACAAAAATGTCAGAAGCGCCAGAGCCAGGACTGGAAGACTTATTGTGGACACTCGCTATCGCCCGCATCATTTTTGGCAGCGGGATGTCGATTCAGGCACCACCCAATCTATCACCGGGTGTACTGGAAAAACTGGTCGATGCCGGCATTAACGACTGGGGCGGCGTATCACCGTTGACGCCAGATTTTGTCAATCCGGAAGCGCCATGGCCACATCTCGGCCAGCTCGCCGAAGCGACGGCGAATGCAGGAAAATACTTGCAGGAACGCCTGACTATTTATCCATCCTATGTGCGCGATTACGCCACATGGACAGATAACACATTTCATACATCACTCTTGCAGGCTACGGACGGCGACGGCTTTCCACGTGTAGACAACTGGCAGACCGGCAGTGCCAACAGACCGCCGGAAGAAATTCTCACACAAATTTCGCAACCAGATCGATACCGGACAGCCTCTGCCGATGTGCAAGCCATTCTTGCCAGGATTACGCAAGGCCATTCACCCACTGAAAACGAAGTTGTACGATTGTTCCGTGCGCGTGGTGATGATGTCGGCCTGATCTGCCATGCAGCGGACAAGCTGCGCCAACAATTGAATGGCGATACCGTTACTTACGTTGTCAACCGCAACATCAATTACACCAATGTCTGTTATTTCAAATGCCAGTTCTGTGCATTTTCGAAAGGCAAATTGTCCGAAAACCTGCGTGGCCGCCCCTATGATATTTCGCTGGAAGAAATCCAGCGTCGAACCAGTGAAGGCTGGCAGCGCGGCGCAACCGAGGTTTGCATGCAAGGCGGCATCCATCCGGATTACGATGGCAACACTTACATTGAAATACTGCATGCTGTAAAAACCGCGCAACCGGACATGCATATCCACGCATTTTCACCGCTGGAAATCTGGCAAGGTGCCGCCACACTGGAAATGCCACTCGGACAATATCTGCAAAAACTGAAAGACAATGGCCTGGGCACACTACCCGGCACTGCAGCAGAAATTCTCGACGATGAAATTCGCAGGGTTATCTGTCCGGACAAGATCCGTACAAACGAATGGTTGCAGGTGATGGAGACTGCACATCGTATCGGATTAAAATCCACTGCCACCATCATGTTTGGCCACGTCGAGCACTACCAGCACTGGGCGCGTCATTTCCTTCGCATACTCGACCTGCAAAAACGCACTGGCGGCTTTACCGAGTTTGTCCCATTGCCCTTTGTCGCAGAAGAAGCGCCGCTGTACCTGAAAGGTCGTGCGCGCAAAGGACCTACTTTTCGTGAAGCCGTATTGATGCACGCCGTGGCTCGCCTGGTGTTAAGCCCCTGTATACGCAACATCCAGGCATCGTGGGTAAAACTGGGAAATGACGGCGTGCAAGCCTCGCTGTCTGCCGGTGTGAATGACCTGGGCGGAACACTGATGAATGAAAGTATCACGCGTGCAGCGGGCTCCACGCACGGGCAGGAAAACTCTCCTGAAAACCTTGATGCCATCATCCTTGCAGCGGGACGCCATCCAAAGCATCGCAACACCCTGTATGGTGATGTCGATGCCACGCATATCGCACAGTCATATCAGGCAGGTGAATTGTTGCCACTGGTGAATAACCTGACCCACCGACGCTCACGCAAGGAAGAACAATTAGTCCGTGTAGCTATATAAAAATTAACGGCCGTGGTAAGCGGGATTGGCGGGCAAGCTGAGCGCGCCGCCCGTAGACTGCAACCATGACTCAAGCGCTTTCATCATCACAGCCGCACGTTGTGTTTCCTGACTGTACAGATTGCGCGTTTCCCTTGTATCAACATCAAGATGATAGAGTTCAGAAGGCGTGCCGTCGTAATAGCGGATCAGTTTCCATCCATCACGCTGGATAACAGCTGCTGGCAACTGTGAAAAATTGTCTCCGGTACCTTTTCCGGTGTCGGCAAAAATTTCTTCTCCGTCGATATTTTGTGTGTATCCCGGCAAATACCAGTACAGCGATCGCCGATTCAGGATTTCCTCCAGTTTTTTATTCCCGGCCGAATTGACACCACTGAATAACGGCAAGATGTTATTTCCGTCCAGCACTTGTTTACTGACATCAATTCCAGCCAATGCCGCAAAGGTAGGATAGATATCAATGCCGCTCACCGGTGTGCTGATCTGAATACCCGTTTCAGCATGCGGCACATGCCACACCATCGGCACACGGATGCCTCCTTCATACAACACGGATTTCTGCCCGCGAAATCCCTCCTTGTCTTCTACCAGGGAGTACCCGCCATTGTCTGACATCAATACAATGACTGTGTTATCCGCAATACCTCGTCGGTTCAGTGTTTCACGAATTTGCTGCAAACCTTTATCCACCACATCAAGCATTGCCGCATATTCGGGATAAATATCCTGCATGTTGCAATCATGGAGCAACGCTTTTACTGCACATTGCTCCGCATATTTTTTCTTGTATTTTTTCAGGCTTTCCGGTGGAGCCTGTATAGGAAAATGCGGCGCAAAGTGTGACAGATAAAGAAAAAACGGCTTATCACCAGTGGATTGGATAAATGAAACAGCTTCACGATTCAGGCGATCCGTCATGTATTCACCGGCAGGCGCATTTTCCAGACCCGGCAAATCCTCTCGATAAGGCGCCCAGTAACCATGGATCAGGCTGCCGACACGACTCCCACCTTTATTGACATCAAAGCCCTGACCCAAAGGTCCACGCACTGGCCCGGAACCCAGGTTCCATTTACCGATTTGCGCGGTGACATAACCGTGGTCATGCAATAACTCTGCAAGCGTATAAACTTTTTCCTGCAGGTAAACCAGATTTTTAGGTGTCGTTACACGACGCTGGCTGGCTTCTCCCACATCACCCGTCATCATCGTGTACATACCTGTCCGCGGCGCATACTGTCCAGACATAATCGCAGCCCGACTTGGTGCACAGTTGGGTGAATTCGAATAAGCATGCGTGAAGACAACACCATCACTGGCCAATTTGTCCATCGCAGGTGTCTCGATAAAATCATTGCCAGCAAAACTGGCATCGTGCACACCCATGTCATCCAGCAGGATGATAATGAAATTGGGAGAACTGTTTTTTATTTGTGTATTGCCGGCGGCTTCAACAGCAAAAACGGTTGCACAAGCCATGATCAGCAAGCCATATAGAAACCGTTTCACAGACCAGCTCCCAGTCTCACAGTATGCAAAATCAGGCACGCCAATATGCCGGCAAGGATGTCATCCAGCATGATGCCCATGCCGCCATGCACATTCTTGTCACACCAGCAAATCGGCCAAGGCTTCCAGATGTCCAACAAACGGAACAACATGAATCCTGCAAGCATCCAGTAAACACTGAAAGGCAACATCAGCATCGTAATCCAGTACCCGACAATTTCGTCCCAGACAATCCCGCCGTGGTCATGAACACGCAGGTCACGCGATACAGTTTCGCACAGCCAGACACCCAATACAGATGAAACAAGCAATACAACCATGTACTGCAGTGGAGGGAGATATGCGAACAAGCAATAGAATGGCACAGCTGCCAATGTGCCCCATGTGCCTGGCGCTTTTGTTGCCAGACCGGTACCAAAGCCGAAAGCCAGCCAATGGCGCCAATTGCGAAATGCCTGTGGATTAATCGCTCGACTGAACATCAGAAATGCCTGAAACCGCTGTCCGGATTTTTTGTGTAGATTGCACCACTTTCATCAAGTACCTGCACAGCATTGCCCACCACTATTTCACCGATGCAGTACACTCCACCCATTGCCAATAATTGCTCACGTCTGTCGATGGATGCCGTAAAACACAAACGGTAATCATCACCGCCTGACAAGACCCATTGCCATTTCTGCCCTGCGCCAACAATATCGCTCCACTCGGCTGCCACGGGCAATTGCCCCAGATAGATACGCGCACCAACACCGCTGGCTTCACAGATATGACCGAGATCTGCCAACAGGCCATCGGACACATCAATACAGCTGCTGGCAACATCGCGCAATTGCACTGACATCAGAAAATCGATATCCGGTTGATAAAAACGGTGTGACAGGTAATTTGCTGTAATTGGCGTGACCTCCAGCCGCTGTTCCATATATGCAAGCGCCGCTGCGCCATCGCCAAGGGAACCGGAAACCCATACCTGATCGCCAATCTGCGCCCCACTGCGCTTGATGGCTTTGCCTGTCGGCACACTGCCGTGTACCTGAATACTGATACAGAGCGGGCCGCGCGTGGTATCACCACCAATCAGCGGGCAAGATAATGCTTTAGCCGTCTGCAGTAATCCAGTCGAGAATTTTTCCAGCCAGCTTTCATCGACGGCTGGCAGTGTCAGCGCCAGGGTAAATCCGAGTGGCTCTGCTCCCATTGCTGCCAGGTCGCTGGCAGCACAACGCAGTACACGTGAAGCCAGCAAGGCCGGATCCGTATCAGCATGGAAATGAACATTGACGACTTGCGTGTCGATTGACACTGCCAATTGATGGCCTGCTGGAATTTGCAATATTGCACAATCATCACCAACACCCAGGATGATATGTGCAGGTAAAAAAGATGGCGTGAAATACCGCCGGATCAAATCAAATTCACCCGGCACGGACATGAAGTTTACCGTTTGGTCGCCGTCTCGGCAGGCCGCAATTCATGCGCAAGCTTGTCGAGCACACCGTTGAGATATTTGTAACTGTCAGTCGGACCAAATTTTTTTGACAAGCGCACGGCTTCATCAATGACAACACGCCAGGGAACATCGATACGTGATTTCAGTTCGTACGTTGACATGCGCAATTGCGCCAGGGAAACAGGATCAAGCTCCTGTAATTGCCGATCAAGATGCCTGTCAAACAACGTGTCCAGTTCGTGTGACTGCGCAACTACCTGAAAAAGCATTTCGTGAAAATACTCGAGATCGACACCCCGCATATCATTATCAACACGAAACTCTGCTTCGATCTGCGCGGGTTTGGCATCGGCGAGAATCCACTGGTAAAGAGCCTGCACAGCAAAGTGGCGCGCTTTCTGGCGCGCGCCAACATCCAGATCAGCCTCACCACTTGCAGCACCAGGTTTGCTCGCAACAGCAGGCTTGCTTACAACATCACTCACAGGATCTTTCACAAAAATTCAGGACTCTGGCTTTAAAAAACAGGATTACAGTTGCGACAGCAAGCTGACCATTTCCAATGCAGTAGTCGCAGCTTCTGCGCCCTTGTTGCCCGCTTTGGTACCAGCACGTTCGATTGCCTGCTCGATTGAATCAACAGTCAACACGCCGAAAGCCACTGGAATGGCGGCATTGAGGCCTACCTGCGCCAAACCTTTCACACACTCACCCGCGACATATTCAAAATGCGGGGTGCCACCGCGGATAACCGCGCCAAGCGCGATAATTGCATCAAACTTCTTGGAAGCAGCCAGCTTCTGCGCCACCAGTGGCAGCTCGAAAGCACCCGGTGCGTAAACCACGGTGATCTGCGCTTCTGTCACTCCATGGCGACGCAGCGTATCAATGGCGCCCTCCTTCAGACTCTCCACCACAAAACTGTTCCAGCGAGATACCAACAAGACAAATCTGGCCTTGGTTGGCTTGAAATCACCTTCAATGGTTTTGATACCTGACATAATGAGAGCTCCTGCGTACATAATCGGCGGGGTGCGCAGTTTACCGCAAGCATCGAACGGGTGCGACTGCCACATCTGGCCAGACGGACTACTGAAGCAATGCCGTTAGTCTTACCATAGCGCACCTGAATCCACCTCCCTCTCACATGCTTAATCGTTCCTTCACATTATTCTGGTGCGCCCGTGTCGCCTCAATGGCTGCAACACAAATGCTGATGGTGGCTGTTGGCTGGCAGATCTACGCCATCACCAGCAGTGCATTTGATCTCGGCATGGTCGGGCTGATCAGTTTTATCCCCCAAGTTTTGCTGGTGCTGGTAACTGGACAGGTGGCAGATCATTTTGACCGACAACGCGTCACCTGCATCTGTCAGATGATCGAATGCGTTGTCGTTGCCATACTTGCCCTTGGCAGTTTTGCCGGTTGGCTGACACGCAATGATATTTATGGGCTGGTCCTGTTTTTTGGTACGGCGCGCGCCTTTGAGACTCCTACCCTGCAAACAATGCTACCGTCACTCGTCAGTGCCGATGTGCTGCCCCGAGCCATAAGCTTGTCAGCGGCGGCCATGCAAACAGCGATTATTCTGGGTCCAGCTATGGGCGGCTGGATTTATGTACTGGGCGCCCACATAGTTTACGGTACCAGCGCTACGCTGTTCGTGATTGCTGCCATTCTCGTATCACAAATTGAACAGGTGCAGGCTCCACAGATTCTGCGTGAACGACCAAGTTTCAGTACCGTATTTGCCGGTATCGGCTTCATCCGACAAAATCCCGTTGTACTCGGCGCTATTTCCCTGGATCTGTTTGCCGTACTGCTGGGCGGAGCAACAGCGTTACTGCCAATTTACGCCCGTGACATCTTACATACCGGCGCCTGGGGTCTGGGCATACTCAGATCCGCACCGGCCGTCGGTGCGCTGTTGATGTCGTTCTGGCTTTCAAAATTCCCGATCAATCGCCATACCGGGAAAAAACTTTTTCTTGGCGTTGCCAGTTTTGGCACCGCGACAATTGTCTTTGCAATGTCTGGAAATTTTTTGCTGACATCGGCAGCGCTGCTAGTGCTTGGCGCCGCCGATATGGTCAGCGTTGTTATCCGGGGAGCCTTGGTTCAACTGGAAACGCCGGATGAGATGCGTGGCAGAGTGAACGCTGTCAACTCACTTTTTATCGGTACATCAAACCAGTTGGGAGAATTTGAATCAGGGATAACTGCTGCATGGCTTGGCACCGTACCCGCAGTCTTGCTGGGTGGTGCAGGAACAATAATCGTAGCGACATTGTGGATGCGTTTATTTCCTGAACTACTGGCACGTGATCAACTACAAGAAAAGCCTGACAAAACCGGCACCTACAAATCAATTTCTTCCCAGTAGCCTGGCTCATCATGGTGCGCGTTTTTCATTGCCTCCTCAAGCGTCAGATAGAAGAACTTTACACCTGGCAATTTCATTGATCCGCTTTTATCAGCCAGATATTTTTCCAGTTTCACGTAGTCAGGATCTTGCCTGTCGAACGGAACATCAATGTAAAGCTGACCCTGATAGCTCTCCATATCCCCTTCCACCGCAAACGGTCTGCATGGCATAACTGTAATACCGTTATCCTTGAACCAGTGCAGAAGATTTTCCCTGACCTCACTGGCAGGATAATCTTCTGCGGGATCAAACTCATCGGGATCACTGAAAGGATCTTCCTGAAACGCAATGTAGATGACATCGCGTTTTTTCTCCCTGGCGATTTTGTCAATATGGTCAATCAACATCTACATGTTCCGTTATTCAATGCCTGACTAATTTTGCAACAACCAATCAAACACCCATGAACCGCAGCCTACTCAATGTAGCACCAAGGTCATCGGGGAATGAATAGTCCACTGAATCCTTCCATACTCGATACCTGACTCCTTAATCCTTTATCTAGATACAAAAAAGGCCGCTGGTAATCCGGCGGCCTTTTGGATATTGGTCGGGACGAGAGGATTTGAACCTCCGACCACTTGACCCCCAGTCAAGTGCGCTACCAAGCTGCGCTACGCCCCGAATTCAAAACAGGGAACTGCAATATCAATGCAGCTCATTACCGTGGAAAAAAGAAAAAACCAAGAATTATTTCGGCACTGCAAGAACAACCAGCAGGCTCTCCAGCTCGTTGATCATATCCCTGATCAGGGCCCGGAACTTCTCGGCGTTCTCATCGACGATAGTGCCCTCTTCTGTCAATCGCAAACGAGCACCGCCGATAGTAAAACCATGTTCATACAGCAGGGCGCGGATCTGGCGGATTGTCAGTACATCCTGTCTCTGGTAGTAGCGGCGATTTCCACGACGTTTAACGGGTTTCAGCTGGGGAAATTCCTGCTCCCAATAGCGCAGCACATGAGGTTTCACATCACACAGCTCGCTCACTTCGCCAATGGTGAAATAACGCTTCCCTGGAATCGGGGGAAGTTCATCGTTATTACCGGGTTCAAGCATCATTTACACATTTCCTGTCTTAAATTTTTCCTGCAGCTCATTTGCCTGTAGTAACAGCAAATGCTTCGACCCTGGCTTTAAGTTTCTGGCCAGGCCTGAACGTCACCACGCGACGGGCAGTAATCGGAATCTCTTCACCGGTTTTAGGATTGCGACCCGGGCGTTGGCTCTTATCCCGCAGATCGAAATTACCGAAGCCGGACAATTTTACATTCTGGTTCTGCGAGAGTGAACT
>DAOMGE010000032.1:0-30524 GCA_035430165.1 Pseudomonadales bacterium
ACCATGAGCGAGTTTGTCTCCATTCCGCGTTTTCGTTTTTCGACATAAATGATGAGGTAATGACAATATGCCACTTCCTATTGATATCGAATTATTCAAGAAAGACCAGCAAGCACTGGATGATTTCTTGCAAAGCTGGGTAGGCCACAAGATGAACATGGGGGGAACCCAGATTGCACCTGACCCGGTCAACATGCCGATGATTCGCCACTGGATCGATGCTTTCGCTGATCGTAATCCTGTCTACGAAGATATTGCTATTGCTGAAAATACACGCTTCAACGGCCGCATTGCACCACCGGCCATGATGCAGGCATGGATCATGCCCCGACCAATACTCGAAGGCATTGGTGAACGCGGCGGTTCAGGACAACCCCTGAATCCTGACATGCCACTGGGCGTGCTTGATCGTGTCGGCTTCTCAGGCATTCTGGCCACCAATTCCGAGCTGGAATTCGACCGGCCGTTGCGCGAAGGAGACTGGTTGCACACGGATATCTATCTGGAATCCGTTTCACCGCGCAAAAAAACCGGTCTGGGGTTGGGATATTTTGTAACCTGGATCACCGAGTTCATGGACCAGAACGAAAAGGCAGTCGGCCGCCAATCGTTTCGTGTTCTGAAGTTTGATGCATCCACCATCGGCCAATAATCGCGAGAGAAAATCATTATGAAAATTCAATTTGCCGATATAAATCGCAAGTCACTCAACGCCGATGATATTAACGTGGGCGATGCCATCAAACCGATGGATATCAAGCTGACTCACACCATCATCACCGCCACAGCGATTGCCTCCATGGATTTTATGCCCGTGCATCACGACAAGGATTATGCACTGGCGCAATTTGCACCGGATATTTTCCTGAACATCCTTTCCTCCAACGGTTTTGTGTCAAAGTTCCTGACAGACTGGGCCGGCCCGGAAGCCTGGGTGAAAAAAATCAATATCAAACTCGGTGTGCCCGCTGTGCCACACCAGGTGTTGAAATTTACCGGCGAAGTGCTGGGTAAAAACATTGTTGGCAGTGAATGTCATATCGAGGTTTCCGTACAGGCCGCCAATGATGCCGGCAACCATGCCACGGGAACCGCTGTGATCACCCTCCCCTTATAAAATTTCCACAGGCGATGGCCATGAAAAAATCGGCTCTCATCACTGGTGCCACTGGCGGTCTTGGCCTGGCACTGACACACCATCTTGTCAGGCATGACTGGCACGTGTTTGCTGCTGACTGTGATGCAGGGGGATTGGCGTCATTAAAAAACACGGCCAGTATCACACCTGTTTTTATTGACGTTAGCAGAACGGAAAGCGTGGAGGCCGCACTGGCCGAAGTAAAAAAACACACGCAACAACTGGATGCCGTCATCAATTTTGCCGGCATCCTGCGCGTGGGTGCCATGGTGGAAATGGATGAAGCCACCTTGCGTCAGGTGATCGATATCAATCTTCTCGGCACCTGCCGGGTGAACAAGATATTTTTTCCCTTGCTGAAGCAGGGACGAATCGTTAACGTCAGTTCGGAAACCGGTTGGCATACGGCATCCCCGTTCAACGGCGCATATGCCATGAGCAAATACGGCATCGAAGCCTATTCGGATGCGCTGCGACGCGAACTCTCTATCTACAACATTCCTGTCATAAAAATCCAGCCGGGCCCGTTTAGGACCAGTATGGTTGCGAACACCGTGGGCGGATTCCAGCAAGCCGCAAAAAACAGTCAGCTTTACAGCAAACAACTGGAACATTTTGGCAGCCTCGTCGATGAAGCCAACAAAAAAGCTGGCGATCCGGATTACCTTTCGGGAGTCATTTACAAGGCACTCACCGCCAAAAAACCAAAAACCGCCTATTCGGTCAAGGCAGATGTTGCCCGCAGCCTGCTGGAATACCTGCCGATCCGCATGAGCGACTGGATTTACAAGAAAATATTGGCTCGCTGAATATCGTCGCATGTTATAAATGCAACATTCACCTGCCACCACACGGAAGCATGACGCATGCTCTATTTTGAAGACATTCACATCAACCAACCGCGTCATTCCGATGCAACCTATACGGTCACCGCAGAAGACATCAAACAGTTTGCTGCACAGTGGGACCCGATGCCTTTTCATCTCGATGAAGACATTGCCGCACTGTCACCGATCGGCAAACTGTTCGCTTCCGGCGCACACAGTATCTGCATAGGCATTCGCCTGTCGCACACCATGATGGAAAAAGATCTCGCCGTGATCGCCGGCCTTGGCTGGAATGATGTACGTTTTCCCACGCCGGTTTGCGTCGGCGATGTATTGCGCATGAAATCGGAAGTGATCGAGAAACGAGTATCACAGTCGAAGCCGGATCGCGGCATTATTATTTCGCTGAATACCCTGCTCAACCAGAATGACCAGATTGTCACGGAATATAAAATCTCGACACTTTTGCTGCGACGCACGGAGAACAACCAGTGAAACTCAGCACCAATCTTGTGGTGGATAACCTGCGCGATGTGGCAGATCCTGCCAGACGTATCGAGGAAATGGGATTTTCAACACTCTGTATTTCAGAACGCAAGCATGATCCCTTCATGCAACTCGCTGTTGCCGCTGTAAACACCGACCGTATAAAACTCACCACGGAAATTGCGCTGGCGTTTCCCCGCAACCCGATGGTGTTGGCCTACACCGCGTGGGATTTGCAGAACGCCTCCCATGGCCGTTTTATCCTGGGGCTTGGCACACAGGTAAAAGCACACAATGAACGCCGCTTCGGCCTGACATGGGATCGCCCCGGCCCGAAATTGCGCGAATACATTGTGGCGATCCGCGCGATCTGGGATTGCTTCCAGCATGGAACAAAACTGGATTTTGAAGGCGAATTTTTCAGGTTCAATCTGATGACACCGATGTTCAATCCCGGCCCGATTCCCTTTGCACCACCACCTATCTATGTCGGCGCAGTGAACCCGTGGAATTGCCGGATGGCCGGCGAAGTCGCCGACGGTTTTCATTGCCACGGTTTTCACACGGCAAAAACCCTGAAAGCCAATGTGATCGACAACATCCAGCAAGGCCTGGATAACGCCGGCCGCAAGCGTAGCGATTTCAGGATTACAGCACCGGTGATGGCCGTCATGGGTAGCAATCAACGTGAGTTGGACGTGATGCGTGAACGCGTACGTGGCATGATCGGCTTCTACGGCGCCACCAGTTACTACAAGGACATGTTCGACGCACACAACTGGTCTGACACTTTTGAGCGACTGCTGGAAAAATCGCGCAAAGGTGACTGGGACAGCATGGCCAGCGAAATCACCGATGAAATGATGGCTGAATTTTCCGTTGAGGGTTTGTACGAAGACATCCCAAGTCTCCTGCAAAAAAAATACGGCGACATGCTGGACGAAGTGCTGATTTATTTTGGGGAACCCGAAAAAGGCGATCCTGCAACATGGAAGCGGTTGATACGGGCGTTTGAAGAATCCTGAACCTGGCAGGATGACTGTAAGTCACGGGGTTTTCACTGGCACCCGTTGTCAGGGAGCGTGTTGATTAGAGAGCGCATTCAGATAGAATCAAGGCGTACACCCATACAGGGGCCGCGCATGGATATCGGTTTAGGACTATTAACACGGGTCAACAAGCTCCTGCCGACACCGATGAAAAACAACCCGGACCTCGCCTGGGATTACCGTGTCCGCGCCTGGGGCATGGTGATAGTGCTGGGCCTGTCGCTGCTGGCTCCCTCATTGGCCCTGCTGATATTTGGCGGCCTCCACCTGTTGACGGATATGGATTTCAGCCAGGCTTTCGTCATCACACTGTCTGTTATTTTCCTGATTTTTTTCCAGCACCTGTATTTCCAGTCTTATGGAAAACTCGAGGTCACTGCCAATGCTTATTCCTTGCAGGCATTTGTCTCATACTGTGCAACCATTTTCTTCACAGGGGGCTGGCATTCGCCCGCCATGCCATTGCTGGTCTGCTCCCCGCTGATCGCATTCATGACGGGAGGCTATCGGGCTGGCATGACCGCAACATTTGCTGTATTCCTTGCGCTTTGCCTGTTTTTCATTGACCGCTTCAATGGCAACATCACCAACATCATCAAACCGGCTGAAAATTCAGACGTCGTCGGGCTGGTTATCTGGCTGATGACACTGACTGTGCTGGCCGTTTTCCTTATCGTAACCAACACCCTGATACGCAGGCACGATATCAGGTCTCATTTTGAAAAAAACTGAGACCTGATATTCCCTTTCAGCGATTGCCCGCCAGAATGAAATCCACAGCGCGGTAACCGATCATCATGGATGGTGCATTCAGGGCGGATACCGGAATCACCGGAATCACCGAGGCATCCGCGATACGCAGACCCTGGATGCCTTTCAGACGCAGTGAAGTATCCACGGGCTTATCGGCTTCTTCCCCCATGGAACACGTGCCACAAAAGTGAAACGTCGTCATCACATTATTCAGCACCCATTTTTTCCAGACTTCCGGTTTGCTGGAATTAAGCTGGCCGGCCAGCGGCTTGTTGCCCCATGCTTTCAGGCCTTCGTGCGCAGCGATATCCCGGGCGCAGGCAATCGCATTCAACATGGTTTCCATATCGGCAGGATCGCGGAAATAGGCGAGATCAATCAGCGCCGGTTCCTTCACATTCGTCGAAGCCAGTCGCAAGGTTCCGCGTGATAACGGCTTGCCCAGAATCACCACGATGCCATACAGATTGTTGATCATCTTGTTGACCGGTGGGAGTGAGGTAGCAATGATCACCGCCGTGCGCACAAGAAAACGTAAAACCGGATTAAAAAATTTCTTCCCTTTCAAAATATTGGCAGGACCCATCCGGCGCATGGATTGCTGCATTGTCACCGGTGCAGACATCCACGCCATACAGGTATCAGCCTGCCCTTCCGGTAACGGCAATTTCGGGTTGAAACGCTGGAAACCATAAATTTGCGGATAGCCAAAATCCACCGGCTTGCGACCCTGGTAGAACATCGCGACATTCGGATGGTCGTGCAGATTTTCACCAATGGACGGAATATCTTTCACCACCGGAATCCCGAGTGATTCCAGATGTTGCGCAGGACCCACACCGGAAAGCATTAACAATTTTGGCGTTTCCAATGCGCCGGCACACAAAATCACTTCTTTGTTGGCCTTGATAATCTGTTTCTTGCCTTTGATTTCCACTTCCACACCGACAGCACGATCGCCTTCAAACAGGATTTTGTGCACAAGACTTTTTGTGTGGATAGTAAGTGCGTCGCGATCCGCCACATCACGCAAAAAAGCGGTATAGGTATTACGGCGTTCCTGATTTTCATAATTCATGTCGTTGTAGCCCATGAAACCGCTCAACACGCCATCGTTCATGCCGTGCTTGCGTTTGAAGCCCACTGCTTCGGCTGCTACCAAGGCTTTTTCGGTAAACGTTGTGCCTTCACGGTGGCGGATACGCAACCCCGCTTCTACCGCCTGAAACGCCGGCTCAATGTCCTGCCATTTCCAGCCAGTAGGCCATTGGTCAAAATCGAGCTTGTCGCCGCGCGTGTAAACCATGCCGTTCACCGCACCACTGCCACCGATCACGGAACCTGTGCCGGCATAGAGCGTGCGATCCTTGCATTCGGCTTGTGGCACGCTCAGACGATCCAGCATGACCTTGTCATTGGCAAAGGCGTATTTGAAGCCGTCTGCACTCAGGGTTTCCGGGTTGGCTTCCGAGCGATCGCCACGTTCGATCAGCACGACGGTACCCGCATTGGCCGCAATCAAGCGCGCTGCAACGATACAACCGGCTGAGCCGCCGCCTACGACGATGTAATCTACAGTGTTGCTGGTATTTGACTTGCTCATCTGACTGTCCTGTATGGAACCCTACAAGTAGTCAAGTGTGCTTTACCAAAATGACTTTGTCCAGCGTCCGGGGCCTGCGGTAAAGCAGGCTGGGCAGGAACGAAGCATACTCATGAAACCCAGCACACGGTGCGCATTTCAATCGACTTGCGTACCACGCGGTCCATCGCTGCCAGGGCGCGCTGTTCCCAGTCTGCGGCCGGTTGTTGCTTCACTTCCTGTAACAGGGCGACCATCGCGTCAATGGCCTTGCGCAACGGCGCGGGGCAATCAGCGGGCAAACGGGCCAGATCGGGTGTGGCAATCGCCTGCAACGCGCTGCTGTCATGCTGCTGGCTGGCACGACAGGCCGCCTGCAACGCCTTGTACAACTGCTCGGCGATGTCTTCACCCGGCAAAATGAAAGATCCGTGCGGGTTGCCCAGCGTATTGAAAACATAAGCGCGGCGACTGTCGAGTTCAGAGGTGAAATACCATTGCTGTGCCGGATCATGCAAATACGTCCAGATGTCATTGAGCTGGCGATCTTCGGGACGATCCAGGAACCATGCTGTCGGCAGCGCGTAACGCAACTGGTGTTTTTGCCGATCCAGGGTGCGCTCATCCATCAACACGAGTGGACGCGTGATCTGTTGCAGCGGGATCCACAAATTCAATAAAAATAAAGGTGAGCGGCGATTGAAACCATCCGGCGCTTCGTGCCGGAAAATCCACGGTGCCGCACCTTTTAACATTTGTCGCACAGGTGTGCCGCGCACATCCTGGTCGCCGTGTACAGCTTGCGCGCCATCATGGCCGTTGATGTCAGTGATCGGTTCGTCCACATTGATCTTCAATGCATTCGGCCCCGCCTTGCGCAAGATCGTGCCTTCACCGGCAACAAAAAGAATACGCAATTTTTTGCCATTCGACAGACGGAAGGATTTACCCAACAGCAATCTGTGAATGCGTTTTATCTGCTCGTGTGTGATGGTGTTAGCCTTGCCAATTCCCTGCAGCAGGCTTTGCAAATCAGCGAGTGATGACAAATCAATCGTGTCAAAACCTGTCGTGCCCAGTGAAGGTAGCAGTGCATCCGCTGCAGCGAGATCATGCACCGTGCATTCATGCATCGCCAATGCCTTGTAGACTTCGTCATCATTCGGCCTTGTCGGCGCGCGCAATACACCACCCGGACGCAGCGTATCGATGGCGACACCGTCCGCACTCATATAACCGATTGGGGCTTTTACCGTGCGCATACAGGTATTACGCCTCCAGCTGAGTGGAACGGCGGCCCAACACTCTCACCCGCAAACCCAATGGCTGGGTAAACGGCAGTGCCACCACTTTCGGTTTGTCGTGTCTGGCCACCAGTTCCATATCAAAGTTGTTGACCCAGTAGGACACCATTTCCTGTGAAAACAGCGGCCCCACCATCGCGCCTGTACAACGGTGTGCACCGCTGCCAAATGTCAGTATGGTGCGCTTCAGTTCGGTGGTATCCGGCCCCAGGAAACGCTCGGGATCAAATTTTTCCGGCTCAGGAAACAACGCTTCATTCATGTGGTTACTGGAAATCTGGATCAGCACTTCATCGCCCTTGCGGATGGTGTAATCGCCAAAGGCAAAATCCTGTTTCGCATAACGGATAACCAATGCTCCCGGCGGGTTAATGCGCGTGGTTTCCATAAACACGGCACGCAACACTTTTTGCTTCATCGGATCAACATGGCCACCGGATTCTTTGGAGAGCTGTTGATATTCCTCTCTCACTTTCTGCATCCAATCCGGGCGGCTGAGCAAGCGGTACAACATGAATGCCGCCGCTGAGGCAACGGTATCAAACCCCGCCAGATAAGCCGCTAACGGTACGATCTTCAGATCATCATCTCGCCAACCACCCAGTTCATCTGGCGGCGGAAAATTCAGGTACTGTCCCACCAGTGTATTCTCCCGAAGTTCCGGATCCTGGCGAACCCGTGCTACCAGCTTGAGGGAGTTTTCGTTCATGCGTTTTTGCGCTGCCTTGTAGAAGGGATTATTCAGCGCAAGCCACAACGGCACATGCCCATAGGTGGCAAAAATCAGGGTGTGTATCACCAGGGCAAGATCGGTGCTGCTGAACGGGAAAGGCTCGCCATTCAGAATATGCGACAGCACATCCACCGTTTGCGACTGCGATTCTTTCAACGGGTCAAATTCGTAACCGGGCTGCCATTGATCAGCATGTTTACTCACACAGGCGATGATTTCTTCACGCCTGTCACGCTCAAGTCCCCGGTTTAGATACTGGGTATGGATCTTGCGATAAAACTTGTGCTGCGGACCATCAAAAGTAGCAGGCAAGCGGCTTTTCACGGCTTTCGCCAGTACATCCATCGATTTGGTCGTGCCCAGCAGCTCATCGTTTTCCAACAGGGCGATGGCGTCATCGCCGCACAGGCACGTCATCTCGTAGCCAACAATGCGCAGGCGGAAGGCTTCACCGTATTGCTTGCGCATGGCGTTCAGGAACGGGATCACATCACCGGTAAACTGCTTGATAGGGCCGAAAAAAGGCATGGCCTTGATCATCGGCGGACGTTTGCCACTGCCTGCGCCCCTATTAACCCTGCCAGCAGTCGCCGCATGGAACGGGCATTGGCTTGCACTGGATTCGTTCATGGTTCCTGCTTGCATGCTTTCGGCTTGCATGGGTGCTCTCCTGCTGTTCATTTTTTCTATTGCGGGCGCTTCATCACCAATCCGTTGCTTTTGTAACTCAAGATCACATCACCGTTCTGGTTAACCAGTTTGCTGACCGAGGTAAGGATGCCGAGATTGGGTCTGGAGCTGGATTCACGCTTGGATTCCACATAGCTGACCGCGTGCACGGTATCACCGGGACGCAATGGATTCGGCGTGCGCCACTCATCAATGCCGAGACCTGCAATCATCGCTGGCGGCTCCGCATCAATTTCCGTCTGCAGTTTGGTGAGGATGGCATAACTGTGTGTGCTGGAGCCGATCAGACCCATCGGATAATGCTTCGCCGCTTCTTCATCAATATGAAACGGTTGTGGATCCCACTCCCGTGCAAATGCAATCAATTTTTCCTTATCGATGTAATACGTTTTCGATCTGTATTCTTTATCCAGTTCGATATCCTCGTAGTACAGCATACTGTTGCGTCCTGTAAATCAGAGTTTAACTTTGGTGAGATTATTCAACTGCTTTTCACATTTCTCGCCATAAGGTGGCAACATGCCAGACAGTTTCATGATGTCGAGCTTTGTTTGCTTGTACACGGCACGTGCATGGCTGAATGTGCGAAAGCCATCCTGGCCATGATACGCACCCATACCTGAAAAACCGACGCCACCAAAAGGCAGATCCTCGCAACTGGTATGCAACATGACATCATTGAGTGTGACGCCACCACTGATCGTGTGATCCAGCACCATGCGCTCTTCCTGTGCATCTTCACCGAAATAATACAAGCCGAGGGGACGCGGGCGAGTGTTGATGTAGTGGATACACTCCTTCACATCATGATATGCCTTGATGCACAACACCGGCCCGAACAATTCTTCCTGCATGCAGAGCATGTCATCCGTCGGATTCACAATCAGTGTCATCGGCACTTTATGCATACCGGCAGGCTGTTGGCTGAAATCTTCATGGGCAGGATTGATTTCATGCACAGTAGCACCCTTCTGCCTTGCGTCACTGATGTAGTTCAGCACGCGTTGCTGGTGACGTGCATTGATAACCGAGGTGAAATCGCTGTTATTGATTAATGTCGGAAATAACCCGCTGTAGAAACTCACTGCTGTATTCACAAAAGTATCCAGCTGTTCGTTTGCGACAAACACATAATCCGGCGCCAGACAGGCTTGCCCCTGATTCAATTGTTTGCCACTCATGATGCGTTCGGCTGCTTTCACGGTGTCATAACTGCGACCGACAATCACCGGTGATTTTCCGCCCAGCTCCAGTGTGCATGGCGTCAGGTTTTGCACAGCAGCCTGCAGGATGTGGCGACCAATGCCGGTGCCACCGGTAAAAATAATATGGTCGAGTGGCAGTGCGGCAAATTCAGCCCCGACCTCCGGCCCACCGGTTACTGCAACCAGCTCTTCAGGGGCAAATGTTTTCGCGATCAGGGATTGCAACAATGCTGCCGTGGCAGGATTCAGTTCGGATAATTTGACCAGTGAGCGGTTACCGGCAGCAAAAATTCCGGCGACGGGTGACAACGCGGTATAGACAGGGAAATTCCAGGTTCCCAGCACGCCGACAACACCCTTGGGCACATATTCCACGCGCGCTCGCGCGCCAAGAAGATTTAACGGAAACATCACCGGACGTTTTTCCGGTTTCATCCAGCGCTTCAGATTCCTGATCGCGTGTTCGCAATTCTGCATCACCGCCAGGATTTCGCCCATCTGGCTCTGGTGCAACGAGCGGTTACCAAAATCGCGTGAGCAGACTTCCATGATGGCCTGCTGGTTTTCGCCCACCATCCGGTATAAACGCCGCAAACGATCGACACGAATCGGGGCAGCGGGAAATCCGTCTGCCAGGAATGCAGCTCTCTGGCTGTCCAGGGCACGCTTCATCTCATCAGTATTCATGGCAATACTCTCCCGGTAGTTATCGGCATACGCCAGTCAACCCTACGAACTTGTGCGTATATTAACCACAAGACAACAAGTTAATATACTGCAGTATATCAAAACATACCGATATACCACAAACCGCCAACACCACGTTACAAGGATATGCGCATGCAAGACCTGCCACCCAACACCCCTGTCATCATTGGCGTCGGTTTTTGCCAGGAGAAGCGGGATGACGCACTCGCCTGCTCTGAGCCATACCAGCTGATGGTAAATGCCGTGCAAGACGCTGCCCGGGATGCAGGCAACGACGCGCTACTGCAACAACTGCAATCCATCTCTGTGGAACAGGGCATGTGGGATTACCGCAATCCCGGCAAACTCATTGCCGATACAATTGGCTGCCCAAACGCAAAAAGCATTCTGGCTGATCTGGGTGTCTTGCAGCTGACCCCACTGTTCAATCTTTTCGACGCCATCCTGTCAGGCGAGCAGGAGATCGGTGTGGTCACCGGTGGCGAAGCCAAATACCGCGAATTGCGTGCAAAAATAAACGGGCAATCCATCAGTAACACACAACAGGATGCAGACACGCCTGCACCGGATGTGTACCACCCCACTCCCGATCCATTTGCCACTGAAGTGGAAGCGGCCGCCGGTATTTTCATGCCCGTGGAATTGTTTGCTGTTATCGAATCGGCCATTCGCCACGCGCAGGGCCTGACAGTCGAGCAACATCGAGACAGTATCGCCAACCTGTACAGCAGCTTCAGCGACATTGCCTCGCGCAATCCACACGCATGGAGTCAGGAAGTCGTTTCCCCGGCAGATATCCGCAATGCGGGCGGCAAGAACGCCATGCTCGCGTTTCCGTATACCAAGAAACACAACAGCCAGTGGAATGTGAATCAGGCGGTTGCCATCATCGTCTGTTCCTACGCCAGGGCAAAAGCGCTGGGACTCGATGACACTCGCTGGATTTATCCGGTTGCTGCCGTGCAATCACGCCATGTCGTCTGTCTCGCGCAGCAAAAACAATTGCACAGCCATCCCGGTACGGTCATGGCCGGCCAGCGCGCCTATGAACTGGCAGGTATCAGCAACAAGGACATCAGTGCCGCGGATCTCTACAGCTGTTTTCCCGCTTCCGTGCAATCCTTCGCCCACGACCTGCAACTCGAGGGCGTTTGCCCGTGGTCTGTCACAGGCTCGATGGCGTTTGCTGGTGGCCCTTACAATCACGGCGCACTGGATGGCGTGGCGCGAATGGTGGAAGTCTTGCGCGAACAGGGCAACAAACCGGCGCGTTTTGGCCTGACATCCAACCTGAGCGGGATTTTTGGCAAACAGGCCGTCGTCCTCTTTTCCAACCAGGCTAATCCACGCGGTTACTGCTTCGAAGATATTACCCACGCGGTAGCCGCCATCGACAAACCCTTGCCGGTGACTGGCGATTACACCGGCAGTGCCACGGTGGTGGGCTATACCGTGGTTTTCAACAAGGAAGAACCGTCACACGGTTTTGCGTATTGCGACACCCCTGCCGGTGCGCGTACGGTGGTGAAGTCATCTGACAAGGCACTACTCACGCGGATGACACAGGAAGAGTTTGTCGGCAAAACACTTACCATCCATGCCGACCGCACTTTCACCCATGACAATTGCCCCTGATAGCAATTGACTCGTCAGCAGAATCAACGGCAAAGGATTTTTCCAGATGAACATTCTTCCACTTGATAACACCAGCGACCGCAATCTCGGGCGCATCCTGTTTTTGCAGGCACAACAGATTCCGGATGCGCCCTGTTATCTGGTGGATGACCAGGTATTCCGCTTTTCTGATGTCAACCGCAACGTCAATCGCTATGCCGCCGGTTTGCAACAGCTTGGTGTCACCCGGGGTGATCGCGTTGTGATTTATATGCGCAGCTGCGTGGAATTTATTTTCATGGCATTTGCTGCCAACAAACTCGGGGCAATCTGGGTACCCATCAATGCCGATTACAAAGGCAGCTGGCTTGCAGAAGCCATCAGGGAAAGCAAAGGCAAGGTGCTGCTGACGGACACCGATAAATTGCCACGTATCCATGAAGTATTGACAGCCCCGGATTACGGCAAGCTGGTGGTGAAATCCATCAACGGCGCAAGCGTGCCTGCTGACGCAACAGACTTGTCCTCGTTTGACAGCCTGTCCGATGCAGAACCGCCTGCTATGGATATCGACTACGGTGACACCAGCGCCATCCTGTGGACGTCCGGCACCACAGGAAAATCTAAAGGCGTATTGCAGCCACACAATGTGTGGATCAATGCGGCAGAAAGCGCCAGGGAATATTTCGGCGTAGAAGCGGATGATGTCATCTACAACTGCATGCCGCTTTACAACACCGGCGCATGGATTACCGCCATTTTTCGCGCACTGGTTGTCGGCATTCCTTGCGCACTGGATGAACACTTTTCTGCATCGAATTTCTGGGATCGCATCAAACACTACAAGGCAACCGAGACCACCACGCTTGGCGCCATGCACATGTTTCTCTGGAACGCACCGGAAACACCGGAAGATGCCAACAACACGCTGCGCCACGCCAATGTGATTCCCTTGCCGCCTCATCTGGTCAAACCGTTCATGCAGCGTTTCGGCATCCGGAAAATCCAGAAAGGCTTTGGCCAGAGCGAAGCCGCCCTGATCATGCGCTGTCTCGAAGATGGTATAAACGAATGGAAACCCAATTGCCTGGGCAGTTTTGCGCCAGGTGTTGAAGTGTCCTTGCGCGATGATGAGGGCAATGAATGCCCTCCCGGCACACCCGGCGAGTTCTGCCTGAAACCACTGCGCCCGTACGCCATTTTTAACGGTTATTTTGAAAATCCCGAGGCGACTGCCAAAGCGTATCACGGCGAGTGGTATCGCACGGGTGACCTCGGCGTGCGTGATGCCGATGGCGATTTCTTTTTCGTCGATCGCAAAAGCGATTACATACGCGACAAAGGCCGCAATATTTCTTCGCTGCAAGTTGAACATGCCGTGATGCAACATCCGGCGGTACAAGCCGTCGCCTGCTTCGGCATTCCCTCTGAATTTATCGAGAGTGAAGCAGAACTGAAAATTGATGTCATCCTGAAACCCGGCATGCATGTCACAGAAGAAGAACTGGCGCGATTCGTGAATGACAACGCGCCTTATTTCTTCGTACCTCGCTATATCGAGTTTGTAACAGAACTCCCCTACACACCAACGAACAAGATCCAGAAATACAAACTGCGTGAAAAAGGCCTCACTGGCAAAGTCTGGGATAGAACCAAAACCGATTTCAAACTGAAAAAATAAACTGCAGAGACACGGCTGGCCCGTTGTCAGGAGTGATACATGGCTGGATTCGGCACCACAAACTACGACGAGTATGTCAACGAACCCAATAACCGGGATCTGGATGGCATTCCTGGCGATAACGGCCTGCCACTCATTGGACACACTGCCTCGTTTTACAAGGATCCGTTCGAATGGGCACGGGAAAATTACCCGAAATATGGTCCGGTCATCCGTACGCGTCTGTTAGGCGGTGACGGTGTCACCGTACTCGGCCCCGACTTGATGGAACGCATTTACCTCGATCCCGGTCGTGACTTCTCGTCCAGAATGGGATTCATGGATCGTGTCGCCAGGTTTTTTGGTAACAGTGTGATCATGGAAGACTTCGAGCATCACCGTCACCAGCGTCGCATCCTGCAGACCGCATTCAAGAACGACGCCATGCGACTCTACACGGCCGACATCAACACTATTTATGATCGCGCCCTGAAGCACTGGGAAACCGATAACGGAAAGACCATCCTTTTCTTCCAGTACATAAAAGAATTATTGCTGGAAGTGGCCGCAGAAATTTTTCTTGGCGATAAAGAACGCGGTGAAGAATTCCACAAAATCAACCAGGCGTTTATCGATTGCGCCAATGGCACGATGTACATCGTGCCCTTCCGCTTTCCCGGCAACACCCTTGATAAAGGCCTGAGGGGCCGGGCCTATCTGGAAAAAGTTTTCCGTGAACGTGTTCCAGCCAAACGTCGCAGTGACGGCCATGACACCATGAGCTATTTCTGCAAGGAAAAAGATGAAAACGGCGAATTCTTTTCCGATGAGGAAATCGCCAGCCAGACTATTTTTCTCCTGTTTGCCGCACACGACACCACCACAGCAGCCATCACGCATACCATTTTTTATCTGTCCCGCCATCCTGACATCAAGGAGCGTTTGTATCAGGAGTGCAAGGCACTCGGCAAGGATCATCTTGCCTATGAAGACCTGGACAAGGTTCCACTGATGCAGAATATCTTTCTGGAGGTACAGCGCCTGCGCTCATCCACACCGATTGTGCCGCGCCGCACTATTCGCGAGGTTGAGTTGGCCGGTGTAAAAATTCCTGCGCACACCATGATCATGACAGTGCCACGATTCACAGGACACATGGAAGAATACTGGAGCAACCCGTTCAACTTTGACCCGGATCGTTTCTCACCCGAACGCGCCGAACACAAGAAACATACCTTTCAGTTTCATCCGTTTGGTGGTGGTGCACACAAGTGTATCGGCATGCACTTCTCGCAAATGGAATACAAATGCTTTCTCTACAAATTCATGCTCAAATACGACTTTGTGGCGAAACATGAAAAAGAGCCCTCCATGCAGGCACTCCCGTTGCCAAAACCTGCAGATGACATGCCAATCCTACTGATTACACGCTGATTCCAGACCCTCTTACACGCACAGGAAAAATCATGAAAGCTGCTCCTGCCATTGACATGTTTGGCGAAAATATCTGCAAGAACCCTATCGCATTTGCAACACCACTGCGCAACTATGCCCCCTTGTTTTTTGACGAAACCATGCAGCTATGGATTGCCACAGGTCACGAACAGTGCAAGCAGCTCTTCATGCACGACAACTTCCACATGTCACCCAAATTCTCGAGCAGCCATGCTTCAGAGGTATTTGCCGAAAAATATCCCATGTGCCAGAAGTTTCGTGACGACAACCCGTTTACCGATGACACACGCCACCCCTCGATCCGAAAATTACTGGTACGCGCATTCAGCCCTTCTGCCTTGCGCCGTATCGAACAGCAAATCCACAATGCCATTGATGCGATTGTCAAACCTCAACTTACAATTCCCGGCGTCGTCGACGTGGCAAAAACCATTGCCGACCCTATCCCTTATGCTGTCATTTCCGCTATTTTTGGTGTGGATCGATTACTCGCCAACAAAGATGACTTCTTGCATCACTCGAAGATTCTTGCACGAATGATTGACCCCACTGTCACAACAGAAGAACGTGTGACCATGGAACAAAGCGCCGTTTTCATGCAGGCGGAATTGCGCGCACTGGTTGAGCGCGCACGCGAAAATCCGGGTGAAGATCTCATCAGTGACTTTCTGAAAGCAGCTGACGAAATCGGCGGACTGACCGATTACGACATCATGTACACTCTTATGGCCTTGATCACCACCGGTTCCACCGCCACCGCATTCACACTCACCCTGATTGTGCATGCCTTGCTCACCCAGCACGAACAACGCAACTGGCTGCAAGCACACCCCGAGCACATTGATAACGCTGTGGAAGAACTGGTTCGTTTTGCACATGGCGCCAAATTTGCGTACCGTTTCTGCTTGCGTGACACCGCATTCCAGGGCCACACCATCAGGAAAGGCCAGACGGTATTGCTAAGTTTCGCCGGAATGAACAATGACCCTGCCGTGTTCTCACAACCGGAACAATGTCAGATGACACGCAACAACAAGGATGCACTCTCTTTTGGTCACGGCGTGCATTACTGCGTAGGCGCACACGTGGCGCGAACTGAAGTACGATTTCTGGTGAAAGCGTTTCTCGATTATGCGCCGGATGCGCGTGTGCTAACAGAAAATATCGAGTGGAATCTTTTCAATTTCCTCAATCGCGAAATCTCCAGTTTGCCAGTAGATACTGGTCATCACGGCGCTGCATAAATGTCTGGCAAATCATCGATAGACCAGATTCGCGCTAGCCGCACGCTGCCACCGACAAGACTCGCCGGCATCGACCTGAATTCCGGTTTTATGCCCGTACGGCGCGTATTTTATTTTTCCGGCCAACCGGATGTGCCTCGCATGCAAGAAAGCCTGACCCTGGCGCTCGCGCATTGGCCGGATTTTGCGGGTACTGTTCGTATGATTGATGGCATCCCCGGTCTCGACCGCAATGACACTGGCGTACGTTTCACCGTAGTCACAACGCATGATCGCCTACCTGATTTCGGTATTGATCATCCGCTATCGCTGCCCACGTCGTTTTGCGATGAAGCCATTGGCCAGACAGTCGATGATGGTGGCGGGGTCTTTACGGTGAAAATATCGGTATATAACGATAACCACTGGGTAATGGGCACATGTAATTCACACGCGCTCTGTGATGGCAGCGGCTACTGGCAATTCATGCAAAGTTGGCGCGATGCATTTCATGACATCACATTGCCCACGCTAGAGGGCAATTGCTGCCGTTACATTGCACCACACCACGCCGACACCGGCTTACCGGATAACCTGCAAATGCCGGCATTACCGTTGTTGCAACAACAAATTGCCAACATGTCGCACTATCGCAGCAGACAATTGCTGTTGCCGCAGGCGACACTGGAGCAACTGAAAAACCGGATTAATGCCACACTGGCACCGGACTGGATCAGCACACAGGACGCACTCATGGCACTGCTGTGGCAATCACTGGCGAAGGTGTCACTTGAACACGGCGCACCTGCAACGGATGCCTTTCCGCTCGGCAATGTCATCAATATCCGCTCACGCCTGGGACTGGAAAACTATATCGGCAACATGGTATTCAGTGTCTGTTCGCAGGCCAGCCTCGATACCCTTATCAGTACGCCACTGCCACAATTAGCATTGCGCTTACGACAAGATAGCCAACAAATTGATGATGCCGGCGTGCACAATTACCTTGCATTCATGCAACAACAACTCGATCAGGGCAATGTCAATAAAATCGGTTATTTCACACGATTTTCTTCAACGCTCGCTGCCGCCTGTGTGCATGGCAAAGGCATCATGATCAACAACTGGTCAAAATTTCCTGCGTATGCCATGGATTTTTCCGGCAAACCCTTGTGGTTTGACCTGGCAACAATAATTCCGATGCATTTCGCCATGACGATGCCTGCACACGACGGTGTAGTACTGCGATTATTCCTGCCCGATGACTGGCTGGATGAGGTCATTGATCTCACCAGGGAAAACCTAGACTTGCAGTAGCGGAATATAGTTCTCCAGTCGTGTCTGGTACAACACGGTACCCTTGGCTATCTGCACAGCTAAAGGCTCGGGCGATTCTGTCGCTATCGCATCCACCACAATTTCCCAGGTTCTGTTATCCCCGGAACGGGGTATAACCCTGGCGCGGGAATCAACGCCTTTCGCAATTGCCTCCAGGCCAGCCACATGGCCTCGCGCCAGCATCGCAAACCAGCCAAAAGACTTGTCTTCGGCCTCCTCAAGGGCGGGACAATCCCGCAACGTGAATACTGCTGTCGAAGCACCGGTTTTTTGAATATCGATTGCATGGTATTCGCAGGGCTGGAACGCCGGATGAATTTCCATCACAGCAATAATGGCATCAATGCCACCCGCTTCGCAGCCAAGCCAGTCGCGCAGGCGATGACTCATCACCCAGCCACTGCCGACCATCTGGAACTCGGAAACAGCGCAAGCTGCCTCGTTGCCATATTTTTCCGCAATCGCCACCATCAGCGCCAGGATCAGCAGGTGATTCTGTATCGCAATTTCCTTGCAGACCACCACCAGCGCCGCATGTGACAACTGTTCCAGTCGCAACTGCTCGAACACGGGCCCCGTGTAATATTCCATGCCACCGGGTTCCCTGTTTTTGCCCGGGCGAATATTCTCGACGTGTGCCAGCCGTGTACCACGCATCGCGGTCGTCACTGCAGGCTCACTGAGTGGTTCGGCATCATGGTCTATAAATACATTCCACTCACAATGGGGTGCACGATCAACCGGTATGCGGGGTGGACGATGCACGGGCCTGACACGCGCCCTGGGATTGGTCGCAATCGCTGTGCCATCGAACGTGGGATCCTCGATATCGTGGCACATCACCTTGACCGCAGCCTCACCACGCGGTTCCGTCTCCAGCAATGGCCCACAGCTGGCCAGCCAGAATCTTCCCTTGTCAGGTGCAAACACCTCGAAATGGATATCAAAATACTGGTGCGTAAAACCGCATTCCAGCTGCAGCCCTTTGAAAATCGTAGCCACATCCGTACCGCCTGCAAAACCCATGGCAACTTGCATGCGCTGGGTATAAATCGGGCTCACCGCCAGCCAATTGGTAATCGCAATTTCCTTGTAGGATTCATCACCATGTTTCATACGCAACGCGGCATAACCGGTGCGACTGTTGAACTGTGACGCAAGCATATATTCACGACCCAACTGGGCCAGTTGTGCACGGCTGAGCTCGTCCAGAATTCTTGTCATAACCAACATCCCATCAATGAGTAACGAAAAGCTTCGGCGCCGTCAGGCAAGCGACGGCAGGATTCTATCACTACAATCTGTTGCCCTCCCCGACGGCGACACCGTGCAAGACAGAAACAAAAAACCCGGCAGAGCCGGGTTTCGCAAATTTTTTCAGGGATGGTATAGGGAAAATGGCGACCTGGAAGGGACTTGAACCCTCGACCTCCGCCGTGACAGGGCGGCATTCTAACCGACTGAACTACCAGGCCATTTTCGATTCCGAAACGTTCCACACCGTTGCGGTATGGTGGGTGGTACAGGGATCGAACCTGTGACCCTCGCCTTGTAAGGGCGATGCTCTCCCAGCTGAGCTAACCACCCGTTTCGAGAGCGCGCATTCTAACGGATTACCGTGCCCTGTCAAACTGATTTCTGGAGCAAAAACTAACGTGTGTGGCCGATGTAATCCACCCACACCGGCTGCATCTGCCTGCCAACCGATTCACCCAGCACGTCATAACCTTGCTTGCTGAGATGATTCCAGTCTTTCGGCCCGTGAATCAGGGCTTGCGTGCCTGCCTTGCGCAAATCATCCGTTGTATCGATAAATGGTACCTGCTGGACAGTGCAGGCCAACGCTATCTGTCCACGTATCCAGTTGTGCCGTTCTTCCAGCTGTTTCTTGTCGAATATATTGCCTGTGCCAAAATAATTCTGTGCATGTATTTTGTCCCCGGCTATCGAATAAACAGACAACACCGAAGGAATGTAGATCACTGCAAAACGCGTTTCAGGAAAATGACGACGGGCGTAATCCAGCGATTTGGAAAACGTACCGACTGCATGCTGCAGCTGCTCCGGACTCAAATCCAGTGAAGGCCCCTGCAAGTTATCCGGCAGGGATTGCACTTTTCCGGCTACCAGTGCCTTGTTGACCGGATCCGTCACCACCCGGGGAGTCCAGACGTCTGGCGGCAGATAAATCAGTCCGAATTCATCAGGATATTTTTTGCGGTAGAACTTCTTTTTCAGGATGTTTTCCGCAAAAAAACGATAGGTATATTTCCAGAAAAAAAGACGATCCCTGAATGTGGCCGCATTGGCGGCCTGATACAGATGATGTCGACCCAGCGCAACATCCTGCACATAACGGTCAAACACCTGCACATCATCATAATCCTGCCCTGCATAGGCTTGCGGGAAAGTTTTATCAAAATACATCCAGTTTTCAGACAGGTCATTGCCTTCATAAAAATAGAGTAATACCCAGCGTGGTGGTGGAAAATTCTCGTCAAACATTTTGCGGATGTACTGCTGCCCGCCGATGAGATTACTGATGAGGCCACGTATGCTACCCGAACCGGGAAATCCGTAAGAAATTACATCCTTCCCGGTCATATCCTGCAAAATATGCGCACTATGAAAGCGAGGTCGATACCGTTCTGGTCCCGACATCATTTCATCACCCATCCCCATCGCGTAGGAGTCACCAGCAAGCGCAATATAATCCTCCGGAAAAAAACCGCGCTTGGAGCTTTGTAACAACGGCCACATACCGTTCGGCTCATCAAATTTCTGCATCGCATCAATCGGGAACAAGCGGTTGAAATAACGAGGAAAAGCCCATTCCAGCGATGCATACAGCAACAGAATAATCACCGTGCATAGCAGCACATTGCCAAGAACTGGCACCATGTGTTTAGCGGGAGACGAGCGCATTGGCAAAATCACTGCACCGGACTGAATGAATGTAGGCTCGCAGTATCGCAAATGCGGGCACCGCCCACAATTTGCTATCACACGGACACGCCCAGCTTGCAGGCAAGGCATGAAGCTGGCTACCATCAGCCTGCGAGAGCAAACCGACACACCGAGACATACTGCCCACCAGGCCAGCTGCAAATGCCCAGACTTTCGATCATCGTAGTTGTCTATAACATGGCGCGCCAGGCCATGAACACGTTGTACAGCCTCTCGCCAAGCTACCAGCAGAATGTCAATGCAAATGACTACGAAGTGATCGTCATCGAGAATGCTTCCGCCAATACACTGGATCCACAGCAAATCCATGAACTCGGCCACAACATGCATTACACCCTGCGACAGGATTCGGGGGTCTCACCGGCAGCGGCGATCAACGAAGGTTTCCGTCAGGCGCGCGCACCTTTTATCGGTTTGTTGATTGACGGCGCACGCATGGTGACGCCACGCGTCATCGAATATGCACTGGCCAGCGCACGCATGTCGGAACACGCGCTGGTGACAGTGACCGGCTTCAATCTGGGGCCTGAACTGCATTATCACGTTGACAGCGCCTATGGGGAAGAACAGGAAAAGTCCCTGCTGGAGCAGATCCACTGGCAACAAAACGGCTATCGCCTGTTTGATATCAGCAATCTTGGCGAAGCCAATCCGCGTGGACTTTTCCAGCCTTTCATGGAAAACAATTGCTATTTTTCATCGCGTGAAAACTTCCGCGACATCGGTTTTGCTGATGAACAGTTCCAGCTACCCGGTGGCGGATCCCTGAACCTGCACATGTATCGCTCTATCGGCATGTTACCGCGCTGCGAGCATTATGTTGTGATGGCGGGCGAAGCGAATTTCCACCAGTTTCACGGCGGCGTTACCACGGCACAGCGCAGCGACCGTGAAGATTTATTGCGACAGTTCCGCGAACAGCTGGAACAGATCTGGGGTGGTCGTTTCCCGGCGCTGGAGCGCGAACCCCTGTTAATCGGCGCTGTAACCAGTCATGCACAAGGTTTATTGCATTACAGCAGTGTACGCGGCCAGAAGCGCTTTAACCGACTGCATGAAAACCAGGTGATTTTTTGTCAGGATGACAGGCAACGCAGCGGATTTCGCTACCAGTCCGATACAGGCCTGTTTACGAAATGTGATCCGCGCTAGGTATTTTTTCGCCGGTTTTTTTCCATAAAGTCAGATGTTCGGCATTGCCTTCTTCCGCAGGACGTCCATGACTGTAGTAATACAGGGCCAGAGACTGTCGCATACGGTCTTCAGGACAATTCAGCGGATGCGGATGGCCGTGCCAGGTATCGACACCTGTCTTGAAAATCACACAACGCCCCGCCAATGGCGCAATTTTTTTGACGCAGTTCTGCATCGGCTTGTCCCATAATTCGAGATGTCCGCCGTATTCATCTGGCCAGTCCGGATTCAGGTAAATAATGATGTTAAGGCGCCGGTCAAGCTTGAGTTCGGGGTGCTTGTTGAAATCAGCATGCACCAGTAAATAACCACCGCGCTTCGTTTCATGTATACCGCCACCCAGCAAGTACGGATCCGGCACCAGTCCCTGGATGCCTGTCAAACGCTCGATAAACGTGAGGAAATCTGCCGAGTTCAGTTCCCAGTACAACTGGCGCGTCAAACGACCTGCGCGCATTTCCATCGATAAAAATGTTTTGCGGAATTGTGCAACCGTGCCATCTTCCAGTGTTTCCCATGCATCCTTGTTGGTCTTGAGTTTCTGGTAATCCGGAATTTCTGCCCTGATGGCTTCCACCAGCTCCGGTGAAAAAAAATTGTCGATCATGATATGCGGGAAAGGTTCGGCTGACTGGAACGCTCCCGCCTCGCGCTCTGCAAGGCGATACAGGAAATCATAATCCAGCAGCGGCTGGAATCCCGGCAATAACGCCTTGTCTGTATGCGACATCAAATCCCCTGCCTGACACAATTTATCTGTTCAATACACAAGTTACATTTTCCAATGTTGCAATGCACGCCAAGCCGGTCATACTTTTCAGCAGAGATAACGTTACAAGACTTCCCCAGACGGAGCCAGCCTTTTGACATCCAAGCCGTTGATCCAGGACAGACCGCGCCTGTCTTTTATTGTGGTGGTCTACCATATGCGCCGCCAGGCCATGAACACGCTTTACAGCCTGTCGGCGAGACACCAGCAGAATGTCCGCGAATCCGACTACGAAATTATCGTCGTGGAAAATCACTCTGCCCAGACGCTGGACGAAACCGAAGTGATGGCGCTGGGTAATAATGTCAGGTATTTCCTCCGCCACGAAACCAGCCAGTCTCCCGTGGGCGCAATCAATTTTGGCTTCTCGCAGTGCCGCGGCAACACCCTGTGCCTGATGATAGACGGTGCCCGCATGGTGACACCACGCATCGTCGAATATGCCCTGATGGCACAACGGATAGACGAGCATGCACTGGTAGCCGTGCCCGGCTATAGCATTGGCTGGCAAGACCAGCGCTTTCATCGTGAAAACGCCTACAGTGAAGCCGTGGAAACCGGGCTACTGGCATCAACCAAGTGGCAACAACACGGCTATCGCCTGTTTGATATCGCCACGATCAGTGGGGCTAACCCGAATGGCTGTATGAGTCCACTGATGGAATGCAATTGTGTGTTTACCTCTGCCCGCAATTTCGAACGCATCGGTGGCGCCAATATGGATTACCAGCTCCCGGGTGGCGGCTCGATCAATTTGCATATTTTCCGGCAACTCGGTCTGTTACCGGAAAGCCGACACTACTTCGTCATGCCAGGCGAAGGCTCCTTCCATCAATTCCATGGAGGCATTACCACCGCGCAGTGGGACGACCTCGACGAAGTACTGGAAACCCATCGCAAACAACTGCATTCCTACTGGGGTGGCAAGTTTCATTCGCTGCGACGTGAACCGATACTGCTGGGGGCCGTAACCAGCCACGCACAAAAATTCCTTCACTACTCCAGCCAGAAGGCCAGAAAACGCCTGGGAAGACTGGAAAAACACGGGCAACAGCCCTGGCAGGATGAAGCGGAAATTGCCATAGCGAAGCTGGACTATTAGACTGGCCCGACAAACAGGAAAACATCATGAAACCCTATCTGCCGCCTTCACTGCGCAACCTGACGCCGGATTACGTCTGCTTCAGCACCTGGACTGACCATCTTGCCTTCGGCTATGACATTGTGGCGGCGATCAAGCCAAAACTGCTGGTTGAACTTGGCACACAACACGGTTTTTCTTTTTTCTGCTTTTGCCAGTCGATGGCTGAAAACAATATTGACGGACTGTGCTATGCCGTCGATACATGGGCCGGTGACGAACACACCGGCGCCTACGACAACACCACTTTTGAAACCGTGCAGCAACATGCACGCAAGCAGTATCCCAGCATCGCCTATTTGATGCGTATGTTGTTCAACGATGCACTCAATCATTTCAGCGACAATTCCCTGGATATGGTTCACATCGATGGTTTACATACCTATGAAGCAGTATCGGAAGATTTCAGGAACTGGTACCCGAAAGTCAAACCCGGCGGTGTTATTCTTTTCCATGATATCCAGGCTCGTATGATGGATTTTGGTGCATGGAAATTCTGGGAGGAAATCGCACCGCAATACAACACGTTTGAATTCAAACAAGGATTTGGCCTCGGCGTGTTGCGCAAGGCTGGTGGCCCTGCCCTGACTGATCCGCTGCTGCAAATGTTGTTTGAAGGCGATGCCGACACCCATGAAAGCCTGCGTGCGTTCTATGCGCATGCATCAAAGTTTCATGAAATGAAACGCAAGATTGCACGTCAGGAACGACACCAGCAACAGCGCAAGGAACAACTGGCCCAGCAACAGGCAGCCTCATAATTCCCATGCCATTCGATCATCAGGCTCATGGACTGACAACGCCCCTGATACATATCGGCTTCCCCAAAGCGCTGTCATCATGGCTGCAAAAGTTCCTGTTCAGGCCAGATCACGGTTACCTGAATGTGCTCAACTCACTCTGTACACAACTCAGTATTATCGACCCATCCCCGTTTGTTTTTTCCGAAGACGCGGCACGAAAGTTCATGCTTGATGCATTGGAAAAACATCCACATCATCAAGGCCTGGTACCCGTTTGCAGTGCAGAAGCGTTGATCGGCAACTTTTATTGTGGTGGCTATAACGCAAAACAAAATGCAGACCGGTTGAAACAGGTATTTCCACAAGCAAGAATCCTGTTGATTGTCCGGGAGCAGAAACAACTGATGCGCTCACTGTACAAGACACTGGTTGTCTGGGGCATGCCACATACCATCAAACGCTTGCTACACCCGTATGACACATCAATGGCGCCACAATTCAATCTCGATTTCCTGCGTTTTGATCTGGCTACGGAGTATTACCAGCAACTGTTTGGCAGGGAAAATGTACTGGTATTGCCGTACGAATCCTTTGCTGAAGAACCGAAATCGTTTGTAGAAAAAATCCAGCAACATGCAGGCATTCCACAGCATGCTGCCTTTGATAAATTACCTTGGCAAAAAAGACTGAATACCAACCAGACACTCGCCAATCTGTACTGGCAGCGCCTGCTTAATCTGGTCCTGCTTTCCAGCCCGTTTAATTACGCGGGACTTTTCCACTCCACAGAAGCCGATATCCATAAACGTATAGCCCGCAGCAAAAGGAACCCGTTGCCACGCTGGACAGACAACTGGTTTGAAGATGATTTCCGTCAAACCGTGAGCAAGGCATTTGATGGACAATTTGGCGAAAGCAACGCGAGGCTGCAGGCGTTGACAGGTCTGGATCTTGGACGCTACGGATACGACGTAAAAGAATCATGAGCAAACCTGACGGCACACACGAAAACCTGTTTAGCTACGGTCCGGTTCGCGCCTTGCACGCTGCTGCCACTCCTGTTCCCGGCTACGAACTGCATGTCCATGAATTCATCCGGCGTGATGTATTGCTGGCGCTGCGCGATGCCCTGTCAGCAGATGCTGACATCCTGACAACCATGCCCAATACCGGATTACAAAACCTGCTTTCACCCCTGACTCGCCAGTGCCTGTGGGAATTGCATAGCGGCATCATGCTGCGCCTGCTGGAAAATATCACAGGTATAAAAAACCTGCTCCCTGATACCCATTGCAAGCAAAGTTGTTTATTGCCACGCGGTGAAGCATTCGCCAAAAATCCGGCGGCAAGAGATAGTGACACCGGATTGCATGCATCGCTGGTATTGTTGTTATTACTCGACAACGGCGATGCAATTATCCGCAACCTTTCTGTACCCAGCAGCGCAGGCCGTACTATCGGCACCGATGAGGCTTCGGCTGACAAGAAAAACGTCATGAAAATTGTTTACTGGACACATCAGGCAGCATCCCCATGAACGACCATGCGGGCATTACACCAGTGCTGGATTATAAAAAACTGGCGGAAATTTCCAGCCGGCAGGCTATGAATTACCAGCAGGCTTCACCTTTCCCGCATATCGTTCTCGATAATCTGTTTGATCCGCAATTCATAGCTGCCTTGATTCGTGAATTCCCGAACCTGAAGGAACGCGCAGGCCAAACACCTGAAGCGGCGATGACAGAAGATGGCAAGTTGCCCCAACCCAATAAATTGTGGCTATCAAACCAGTTGGGCGTTTCGCGGTTATTCCGGCATTTGTACTGGGAATTGAATTCCGCGCCTTTCCTGGAATTTCTGGAAAAAATCACCGGTATAAGGCATCTGATACCGGATCCACATCTGGCCGGGGGTGGTGTACACCAGACCCGACGTGACGGCTTATTGATGATTCATGCCGACTTCAATAAACATCCGCAATACCAACTGGATCGCCGCATCAACTTTCTGCTTTACCTGAATGAAGACTGGCAGGATGAATGGGGCGGACATCTGGAATTGTGGGAAAAGGACATGAGCCGATGTGTGCAACGCGTTGCACCGGTTGCTGGCCGTTGCGTAATTTTCTCAACCACACGCGACAGTTTTCACGGCCACCCCCACCCACTTACCTGTCCTGCGGACAAGTCGCGCAAATCGGTTGCACTGTACTATTACACCAATGGCAGACCAGCAAACGAGGATCCCTCGCCGCATAAAACCATCTGGAAAGATGTTGCCACACGCGATTAACGAGTGGCAAGGGAGTACAGTTACACGGGCTAATTACGAGTGACGTGAAGACCGCGAGCGATGCGAAGAAGAAGCCTTGGTTTTTTGCAGCAATTTCCAGTGTATAAATAACGACAATGCTGCAGCCAGGGAAAACAGGAAGCAGCGCGTCAGCGACTGGAAGCCGTCCCTTCTTTCAGACTTGAGTTCCATGTCAAATGCTTCAAGCCTTTGCCTGGTCAGTACATCATCAGCTGGCTTTTCTGCAGACTTCGCATCCTTGGAACAGACACCACTCCTGCCATTCCAGAACGTATCATTGCTCTGGTACTTGTCATACTTGTAGGAGCTCATTGTCATTTCAGGCGTGAGGATCTGGAAGGTGGAGTAACCCGCAGCACCAAACAGGACAACCAGACATAGCACAGACACAAAGCAGACTGCTAAGGCATATATTTCTATGTTGGTCTTCATCAAAAATCTCCCTGGCAAGAACTGAAATACTGGCGCCGCGTATGATACACCACAGAGAATCACATACGCTTTTGTTCATTAACAATTTCATGTACCGGGCGATGGCTGAACCAGCGCTTTATGGCTCTCTGCCACTCGAACGGCACCAGCCGTAATACCAGATGCATCCCGGGTAACTCACGCAAACGAAACAACAGGGACAACGACTTTTCCCGTGCCGACAATTGGGATCCTGTTGTCACATGATGGGGGTAGCACCACACACACAAGCGATCGAATGCGGGTAACCCGGATACATCGCTGGCAGCTCGATCGGCATTGTTTTCAATGACTACATAATCACGGCTATAGAGAAATTCGCGTTCCAGTACCGGAAGCTGTGACCAACCCGGGGATTCCTCGTTGTAAGCCTGATTGGACAATAACCAGTCCCGTATCTGCAACAAGGTGTCGTTCCACTCGATAGGACTCGTGCGCCAGGGTTTGATATAGCTGAGCGGACGACCTTCCAGACGTTCGGGAAAAGAACCGAGGTCGGTTGCCAGAATCGGCAATCCGCTACGTAGTGCCGCACTGAGGGTATAACAGTACGTTTCATGCCACTGTGCAGGGAACCAGATAAGGTGAGGCTGCAATCCAGCAATCAACGCATCAAGTTTTCCATCTTCATAAGGTCCATGCTGTATTACTTCAGGCGCCAACGGCCGGTAGGCATAGCCCAGAAGATGGTACTCAAGCCGTCCCAGCG
Source organism: Pseudomonadales bacterium (assembly GCA_035430165.1). GTDB lineage: Bacteria > Pseudomonadota > Gammaproteobacteria > Pseudomonadales > UBA7239 > UBA7239. The sequence continues at coordinate 28,073 of DAOMGE010000032.1, forward strand.
GATCCCGATAGGTAGCTGTTTTCTCCAGTACATCCGCACCTTTTTCCCTGCTCATCGCACCCACTACCAGCACCCTGAGCTTATCGGCGCTACCCAGCGTGGGAACATGTGGAACCGCATAAGGATGTGACTGCTCCCATTCGGGATGGTAGGCAACCTCTATTGGCAAGTCAGGAAAATACTCCAGATAGACATCCCGACATCGCGCGCTCGGTGCAAATATACGAGCTGCTGTCGTCAGGATGGCCGCATACTTTTCTCGCCAGGCTTGTGCTGACAATCCGGCAGGTACCGGATAAGACTCCGCACATTGCGCGTCACGCGTATCGACATGCTCTGCAAAAACTCCATCCTTGTTAATCAGGGTCGGGTTGGCATTCACGAAATAGTAATCGTGCAAGGTCACATCAAACGGAATCGACAGATCCTTCAACAGATCAAAAACCGCATCTCCCACTTCCATGACATGGTGGAGATGTGCCCGCTCGATTCCTATGGATTGCAATAACTCAAGCAAAGCCGGATATTCCGCTTCAAGATCAAAATACAGGGACCAGTGATAGCCTCCGTACTCACAGCAAAGTTGCACACCACCTTCATCACCCGGCTTCAGGAATAGCACATCCACATCAGTTGCCACATAGTCCGCCAACTCCTGCAAATGTTTGATTACACCACCGCCAAGGCGATGCGCTACAAACAGATATTTGCGCTTTTGTGACTGTAGCAATAGTTTAAGTTGTGCCAATACACGATACGGCCGCTCAGGATCCTTCTGCAAATGCTCATGTACCAATCGATGATACTGGGGATATTTCTTGTCCAGCACCTCCATCGCATGTTGTACGCGTGCAGCTTTTTCGGTAGAAAAACTTACACCACCATCATGAAAAACAAAAACATTCGTGCAGGTGACATTGCGCCAGCCACACGCAGCCACACGCATACAGAAATCATTTTCCTCGCCATAACCACGCCCAAAGGTTTTCTCATCAAATAACCCTACTGCATCCAGTGCAGCGCGACGGACATACATGCAAAAGCCGACACCCGTTGGCACATCAATATGATGCGCAGGTAGTGAAGCAAAAACTGCGTCGACCTCAGCTACAGTTTTTCCTTCCCACAACGGATTCGGCTGGCAATACCTCGGGAAGCTGCAAATCTCGGCATTGTTCGAGAACGGAGTGATTGTGGCAATCGTTGCGTCCTCGCTGGCATGCCGCAGCATCCTGTCCAGCCAGTCATTGGCTACCTGTGTATCGCTATTCAAAAGCAAGACATCACGTTCAGGATGTAATGACATACCGCGATTAACGGTACCAACAAATCCCCTGTTCACTTCATTCACGAGCAATTCAATCTTGCCTGCCGACGCCAATTCCTGCAAATAAACCCTGATAGCCGGGTTGGGGGAGCAATCCTCAATGACGAGAAGATTAAAAGGCGTGCAATTTTTATTATCCAAAACAGAAGCGATACAACGGCGTGTTTCTTCAAGGCCATCATATACAGGAATAATCACATCTATCATATCAATGCACCGTTTTTGTGGTGTAACGCTCAAGCAGCCTTACCATTCGCCATGACAAAAGACCACGCAAACGGCTATCAATAGCGGCCAGTAAATTCTGGATTTCATCAAGCTGGCCAGATTTTTCCTGTAACAATCTTTCTTTTTCCCTAAGTGATTCCTGTGATGAACTGAGGGATAGCTCAAGCTCACAAATACGCGCATTACTGTGTTCAATGTAATCCATATATTCACGCAGGCCATTTTCCTGATAAGCCATCTTGTATTTTGCATTGATTGCCCATTCCCGGACCTTGCCCAACTCGGCAATCAGTAAATCCTGCTCACGGATACGGTTTTCACAGAGATGAATGTAAGCCGTGTTATTCGCCACATCGTTATCACGCTGCTGTAATTCTGACTCCACTTCTGCCAGTCTTGCACGCAATAAGTCAATCTCTGGCAAGGCAGCGTCCAGCTCTGCTATCCTGGCATGGCATTTATCAATGTAGGATGCACTTTCCTGCAGTTGCAAATCCTTACCAGTGATCGCCTGTTCTGCCAGTTCAGACCACTCCTTGACTTTGCCCAACTCTGCAATCAAGAAATCCTGCTTCCTGATATGTGCTTCACACTCGGCAATATATGCGGCGTTGCGCGCCACATCGCTGTCGCGTTCCTGCAATGTCGCTTCGACCTCCGCCAGACGTGAACGCAACGCTTCAAATTGCAACAACGCGGCATCCAGCTCACGGATATGTTGTTCACAGGTCTCGATATACGCCGCGTTGCGCGCCACATCAGCATCGCGTTCCTGCAATGTCGCTTCCACTTCCGCCAGGCGTGAACGCACCGCTTCAAATTGCACCAACGCCGCATCCAGCTCACGGATATGTTGTTCACAGGTCTCGATATACGCCGCGTTGCGCGCCACATCAG
>DAOMGE010000032.1:30624-34478 GCA_035430165.1 Pseudomonadales bacterium
CATCGCGTTCCTGCAATGTCGCTTCCACTTCCGCCAGACGTTCTCGAATAGAGGCAGAATGCTCCAGCGCACTATCAAGCTCAGTTATATGCTCCTCACATTTTTCTATATAACTTGCGTTTCGAACAATATCCATTTCCCGCTGTTTCAAGGTTGCCTCAACTTCCGCGAGGCGATTACGCAGAGGATCCAACTCAACTACTGCTTCATGTAGCTCAGCCAGTCTCAGCTCGCATTTTTGTATATAAGCGACATTTTCAACAATTTTTTGCTCACGATCTTTTATAACCTCCAGATGATGATCGCGAAGCTCTTTCAGTCTATCAAGCTCAAGACGCTTTTCTTCACATTCAGCAAGATAAAGATGACACTGATTTATGTAGCGAATGTTTTCATCGATTTGCTCTTCCTTGTCCGCGATAGTACCGAGCGCTTGGCTATGCATCCTGCCCACATCCATGGCCTGACGTCTGGCGGCAACCAGTTCACGATTGGCATGAGACAAGGCAGCAATCCATTCGGACGACTGCGAACATAAATCGTCGTATTGCATAGATAAAGACTGGAAACCGTCCCAAAATTTTTCATCAACAAATTTACCATGCTTAATCAGAGCACTGCACGCAACCGCCAGATCAAATACAGACGAACCGCTCATATCAGAAGAGGCGTTTCTTTTCAGTCCTGGGTTAACTATCGAAGACCATTTTTTAGGAGTCAGCGGGTCACACTGGAGAAAATCAGCAATCACTTTTCTGGTGCTTTTTTCTTCAAGCAATGAATCGTAATCAAGCAGCAGACAAGGGAATTTTTTAATCGACTGTAAACCACAGAAAAAGTGCCTTAACCAGATCAAACCACCTGTCAGACTGGAAAACCCATCCCTGCGATTCAGCGAACCAGAAACAGCCGCAGCATTTCGATTTACCCAAATAAAACGAATATCGACTGTTTTTTTATTTATTGTTTTTAACCATGCCGGAAGCAAATAACAGAGCCTGGGATCCTTGATTACAAGTTGCACCTCTTCCTGAAGCGATTTTTTTAAAAAACCTGATACGAATCCAATTGTCTCAGTATGCGAGGAATCGTTATACCACTTTTCTCCAAGTTCAATGTCGAGATCAAACCATGCACTACCAGACTCGGATAAAAATCTCTCATTAAAGTCAACAACATCCTGCGACTCCCAAAAACCACGAGCATTAATCGCCTCTTCAGTTTCCAGCATTCGCCCAGGGACAGCATAGCCTGAATTACTGACAAGTTCGGCCACCAGAGATGTACCACTCCTGTGGACCCCCAGTACAAAAACAATTTGCTTTCTAGTGCTTTTCATCCGCCATCAAGAATCAGTGTTTGTAGCCATACTGTGAATAGAATGGTTCACACAACTGCTTCACATAGTCAATCTCCGTCTCCGTCAATATCTTCCTGTATTTATCTTTTTCTTTATGCGTAGTCACCTTGCTGTAATCCATCAGCGCCGGATCTTCGCCAACAAATTCAAAAATCCTGTCTACATGTGGCTTTGGATCAGAAACCATATCTTCATATTTAATTTCAAGTATTCTCTCAGCGCCACCCGGCATTTTTTTGTATTCATTGAGCATAATCATAGACTCAACCCAATAATTAATACCGCCCTTTACCTCGTGTTTTGCCATAACACGCCCTTCCTTCAGGCTTGAAACCACATTAAGCGGGCTACGGTAGATATGGACAAATTTTGCTGTCGGATACATATAGCCCAGCAATAATATTCCATAGACATTCTGTGGCGTTTTATCAAACCAACGGCCATCAATATTATTTCTGGCCTCGAGATAATACTTCCCATAAAAATCTGAAATTTCTTTTCGGTTTCTTGCAATAACCCGGCCGTTGTGAAAACTCAAATCGCTGACGCCATCTATCTCCCTATGAGCCTTGAATAATTTATTACCTACATAATTTCGCTCATATCGAGGACTTGCATAAGGATCAGCCCAGCGAAAAAAATGCGTCTCCTCCGGCGACTCAAGTCGTGGGTGTTGGCGCAAAATATCTCTCAGCAAGGTCGTGCCAGAACGCACACAGCCCAGAATAAAAAAAGGAGTGTCATCAGACCCATATTTCTGCGGTATCACTGGCGAATTTTCAATCTTGTCGACAATTGCCGGCGGAGGGGTTTTTACTTTTTTTCTGAACATCTCGTTACTCCCGCAAATTATGCAGCACGATAGGCTTCTACAACCTGAGCAGCCTCACCAATCATCTTTAACTTACCATCATCAATCCACACAGCGCGCTTGCAGTGCTCGAGAATCATGGTCTCACTATGGGAAACCAAGACAAATGCACGGTCGCTTTGCATGCGATCATAAATAACCTTCCTGCTTTTTTCCCGGAACTGGCTATCCCCAACACCAAGAGCCTCATCGATCAACAATAAGTCGGGATCGGCCTGACAGCTGATTGCAAACCCGAGTCTCGCTCGCATACCTGTTGAATAGGTGCGTAACGGATTATCTATAGCCCCCTGCAGGTCGGAAAACTCGATGATAGCATCCATTTTCCTTTCAATATCCTTCCGGCGCATACCGAGCAACAACGAACTCAGGATGACATTTTCACGGCCAGTCAATTCATGGATAAAACCAACTTGCAATGACAATAACTGTACTCTATTTACATGCGATACCACACTTCCTGTGTCTGGTCGAATGATCCCGGCAATCAGCTTCATCAGACTGCTTTTTCCTGCACCATTCTTTCCGATCACACCCAGGGTTTCACCACGATATATATCAAAACTAATACCCTCCAAGGCATGCTTGGCTTTTTTGCCGAAAGGAAAAATTCCGTGATAGCTCATCCCGACATCCTGTAAACACATTGCTACGCCATGCATGTCAGCTAACCACCCTGGGGTAATATCGATCAAGGCGCTTTATCAGGAGTAACGCGATAAGGAATAACAATACGTTAAGTAATACCACTCGCCCAAGCAAGTACCAGTCTGGCCATAGCTGGTTTAATAGCGCACCTCTGTATGCATCGATTAACACAAGGGTTGGATTCCACATCAACCAGGATTTGACTGGCTCACCCAATTCCGACACATCGAAAAATATACCCGTGATAAAAAATAGCATTGTCATGCCGTAATTAACCACATGCTTGAGATCAGGCACTAGTGGCACCAATGCTGCTGCCAAGCCTGAAAAAGCGCAAACTAACAAAAATTGCGCTGCAACAAGTACAGGCAAGGAAAACCACGTCACACTCGGCTCAACACCGGCAAAAATCAGAAAAAGCAGCAATAACGCTAGCACAATAAAAAACTTGTAAGTGTTTGCCAAAATTATGTAACCGGGCAATATCCATTTTGGGAAATACAGTTGGCGCATCAGACCAACACTGCCCGTTATGACACCAGAGGAAGTACGAACAGTGCTATCCAGCCATTTCCATGGCACCAGGCCACACAGCAGATAAAGGACATAATCCAGACCGCCTTTTCTAAGACCCAAACCAAAGACAAGATAAAAGACAAACATGTAAAGAACAGGTTCAAGCACCCACCACAACATACCAAGATACATATTGGATGAGTCGCGCTTCAGCTCCGCCAGTGCACGATAAGAGAGCAATTCCCAATAATGCAGGTACATCAATTCTGTTAGCCCAATCTGCTAATTGTTTTTTATCTGATTCGCCGAGTTTACACACAGTGTCATGGCCTAACCAGTAATTTTTCAGGCAAGCTACAGCAATTTTCCAGACAACTACTGATAAAAAATCAAAAGCTTTCAGACAACAAAAAGCCCTTGTGCGTTTGCACAAGGGCTTTTGCAATTAGATGCCTGACG
>DAOMGE010000033.1:0-33724 GCA_035430165.1 Pseudomonadales bacterium
TGTTTTTTCTGGAACAGTCCTGAAATCGCCATTTTCCTATCTGCATCCGATACTTACGACAGAGTGATGTTATATTACTTTAAGTAAACTCTGCAAGCACCCAAACCGTTATCTGAATCACAAAATTGCATTTATAATCTGCCGAGTCCCGCACGACACCACAACCAACACCATAACCACTTGATATAAAAGAGATTTTAATGAAATACACCCTTTGGCTGCTGCGATTATGCGTTACCGGTAGCTGTCTGCTGTTTTTTTCTATCTTATTGATAATTAGCGGATTTACGTTGTATCTTGGGCCAAGACTACCCCATATCGACAGCATTCGCGATATGAAATTGCAGACACCACTGCGTATTTATTCTGCAGATAACAAGCTGCTAGGGGAGTTTGGAGAAACACGCCGACAACCCCTGGCTTACAAGGAAATTCCCCCCTTGTTTGTAAATGCCGTTCTGGCCGCAGAGGATGATCGCTTTTTCTCGCATCCCGGTGTGGACATAAATGGCCTAGCTCGTGCCGCAAGCGAGCTGGCCAAATCAGGGCACATACAGTCGGGGGGAAGTACAATCACAATGCAGCTGGCCAGAAACTTCTTTCTGAGTTCGGAGAAATCCTTTACCCGGAAATTCAATGAAATCCTGCTATCGCTGCAACTGGAAGAGTCGCTATCAAAAGAAGAAATCTTTGAGCTGTATGCCAACAAGATTTTTTTGGGAAATCGCGCTTATGGCGTGCAGGCCGCTGCATTTGTCTACTACGGCAAAAGCCTGCAAGAACTTTCACTGGCGCAGTGGGCCATGCTTGCCGGCCTGCCAAAAGCCCCCTCTTCCTACAACCCGCTGGTCAATCCATCACGGGCAATAATTCGCCGCAACTGGATTCTGGATCGCATGCTAAAGCTTAATTTTATTGATAAGCCTACGCATGATTCCGCAATAACAGAACAGGAAGTCGCAAGCTATCACGGCCCTCAAACGGACATTGAAGCCCCTTTTGTTGCCGAAATGGCAAGGCAATTCATAACCGACAAGCTGGGTCCCACAGCCTATACGGAAGGGTACAAGGTTCGCACCACGATAGACAGCCGCATGCAGGCGGCAGCACAACAGGCCGTATGGCATGGCGTATTGAGTTACAACCATCGCCACGGCTACCAAGGCCCGGAAGGGCACAAAGAGCCTCCTTCCGACAATACCAATCTGCAGGATTGGCAAAGGCTGATTGCCAACATCGGGAAAATTGGCGATCTGGAACCTGCCATCATCTACAAAATAAACAAAACCGCCTTGCAAGCAATACTTCGAGACGGCAGCACAATCAAAACGACATTAAGCGAATCTCAGGCACGCTTGCTACGCCCCTACAAGACGGAAGATTATTTCAGCAATTCCCCAACGGATTTCAGCGCCCTATTCAAACGTGGCGACATTATCCGTGTTCGCAAACAGGGTGACGATGCATGGGAGATCGATGAAGTCCCGAAAGTACAGGCGACACTGGTTTCCATGAATAGTGAAAATGGCGCAATACAGGCACTGGTAGGCGGGAGTGATTTCAACTGGAGCAAGTTCAACCGTGCCATGCAAGCCATGCGACAACCAGGCTCCAATTTTAAGCCCTTTATATACCTGAAAGCCCTGGAAGAGGGCTACACCCCGGCCACACTTATCAACGATGCGCCTCTGGTGTTTCAGGAGGCCGGCATGGAGCAGGCTTGGCGACCGGAAAACGCTGGTGACGAATATCTGGGGCCAACGCGTTTACGAAAAGCATTATATGAGTCAAGAAATATGGTCTCGATAAGAATCCTGCAAAATCTGGGTGTGCCCGAAACCATCAAAAGCCTGTCCCGTTTTGGTATCAATACCCAGGGCATGCAACCCAATTTATCCCTTGCCCTGGGGTCACATGCGATGACACCCGTAACCCTCGCCAACGCGTATGCTGTGCTGGCAAATGGAGGATACAAAGTCAGCGCCTTCTATGTGGACACGATTGAAGATAGTACCGGCAAAATTGTTTATAAGCAGGATAATGCCGTTGTCTGCCGAGGATGTGATGACCAGATTCCTGGCGACACAAAAATTGCCCCCCGGGTCGTTGATGAGCAAACGGCATACCTCATTGATGACATTCTTAAGGATGTTATACGCAAGGGTACAGGCAGGCCTGCGCTTGAATTGAATCGCTCGGACATCGCAGGTAAAACTGGCACGACCAATGGTCCAACCGATGCCTGGTTTTCTGGCTACAATCCTGAAATTGTCACGACCGCCTGGCTGGGATTTGATGACAACCGGTTGCTGGGGAAAAAAGAGTACGGCGGAACAGCAGCTCTACCAATCTGGATTGATTTCATGCGTGAGGCTCTCCGTGACAAACCCGTAATTGAGCGAGAAATGCCACCGGGTTTGGTGACTGTCAGGATTGATCCACAAACCGGCCTGCGCGCGCAACCGGATCAGGCAGATGCCATCTTCGAAATTTTTCGTGCAGACCAAGCACCGGCAGATTCAAGTGCTGAAACGAGAATTCCCGCCGCCGGCGGAACAGCGAGTCCCGATAACCAACAATCAACACCACACACTTCAGAACCTGACGATATCTTCTAGTGACATAAACAGAGTGGGATACAAACAGAACAAACTAGGACTTTGATGATGCCTTGAGCTGTCGTTTTTTCCAGTGTGTCGCCTGATGAAGATATCTGGGAACACATTGCTGTGCTTCCGTACTCCAGTCTGATTCTGCAGCCTGCCTGGCCAGAGCCATGATAGCCTCAAGCCCGGCAGATACATCCGGAACATAGAAGTATTCATCGGCTATAACCGTATTCTCCACCAACGCCCAGCCGTCTCCGGACAAAATCCACTTTCTCCCATCATTCAGGCAGCCTTGTCTTAATGAAGCCAGATCAGCAGCCTCTACTAACCGATCCTCTGTCAATCGAACCAGATTACCCTGTTTGAAGACAAAGTTGGCCCAATAGAAACTGCCCATACGAGCATCGATTGCAACGGCAATACAAACGTCCTCTATGGAAACGGGCAACCCTGACAACACGGAACAAGCCAGTGCTTCGAGTGACGAAACTGGAAGCACAGGGATTTGCAAGCTGTATGAGAGTGCCTGACAAACACTTGCACTGATTCGCAAACCAGTAAAAGAACCGGGACCAGCATTCCAGACAATTCTGTCCAGTTGATAGATTGTAATACCAGCCTCTATCTGCAAATCCTCAATCGCCTGCAGGATAGAGGCAGAATGCTGGCGGGCATTAAGCACTGATCGAACATGCAGAATACGTCCGACCTGGATACCCAGGTTACAAGTAGTGGATGCTGTATCCAGCGCGAGAATATTCATGGGGCTTATTGAAACATACAACCGGAAAAACAAAACCCCCGGACATGCCGGGGGTTTTGTTTAGAACATACCGATCAAAACTTATTTACCGGCTTTTTTCTTACCTGGACGGCCACGACCCTTTTTAGGAGCTGCAGCTTTCTTGGCCACTTTCTTGACGGCTTTGGCTTTTTTAGGAGCCGCAGCTTTCTTAGCTACTTTTTTTGCAGCTTTCTTGGCAGGTTTCTTGGCTGCCTTAGCCTTAGCGGCAGGCTTTGCAGTAGCTTTAGCGGCTTTCTTTTGTTGGCGAGCAGCTTTAGCAGCCGCTTTCTTCGCGGCAGCCTTCTCTCTTGCAGCAGCCTTTCTGGCAGCAGCTTTAGCTTTTGCAGCTGCCTTTCTTGCAGCAACTTTAGCTTTGGCTGCAGCCTTCTTCGCAGCAGCAGCAGCCTTGACGGCCGCCTTCTTGGCAGCAACCTTGACCCGTTTCTTGTTGGCAGCTGCACGTTTCTTGACCCAGCTGCTGACAAACTTGGCTTTGGCTTTTTCAAGATCTTTCTCAGCCTTGGTAGCCAGTTTCGCTTCCAGAGCTGCCACCTTGGCTTTTACTGAAGTGTCAGCACTTTTTGCCTTGCCTGCTGCTTTAACAGATTTCTTTGGAGCAGCCTTGCGAGCTGCACGTTTGGCTGGGGCTTTTTTAGCTCTTGCCATGTTTTATCTCCTCAATGGTAGAAAAGTTAATAGTTAGATACTACAAGCTCGTAACTTCACCCATACGGCCTAGTCAAATACTATTTTAATTTTCTGACTTTTGCATCCCCAAAGCATATTTTTTTGCCAAAATGAACCGTTTTTTTCATTTTTTTAGTGAATTTTTGCCACTTAATTAAAAAATGCGACTGAAGAAAAGGATTTTGAGCATTAAAACCAAGCCTTCAATCTTGATCCGGTCTGGATATATTTCCGATTTCGCATTACCCGCGTCGTTTAGAAATCCATTTCTTCAACTATCGAACGCAGCATCCGGATGTGATCCTTCCGGTCATTAAGGCATGCAATCCGAGCAAAATATTCTCCACCCGCTCGTGTAAAACACTCCCGACTACCCACTTCGATCTCTTCCAATGTCTCCAGGCAATCTGCCACGAACGCCGGACAGATAATATCAACTCGACGAATTCCCTCCTGTGCCAATCGCTGCAACACATCGTCAGTATACGGCTGCAGCCATTGCGCCTTCCCAAATCTTGACTGGAAACACAGTTCCCATTCCGCGGAGGAGAGACCCAAACATTCAGCAACAGCCTGAGCGGTGTATTTGCACTGTTCGAAATAAGGATCTCCTTTCTCAACACACGCTTGAGGTATTCCGTGAAATGAGAACACCAGTTTGTCTGCGGCACCATGTGCCTGTCGATGATCGATGACAGACGCCGCCAGAGCCCGTATATAGTCATTCCGATAGCAATATTCTCGCACGACATGCAGATCTGGCACATGTCGATACTTGTGATAAAGATCTGCCACCTGATCGTATATGGCACCAGTCGTTGTACCCGAATACTGCGGATACATCGGTATCAGCAATATCTTTTCAAATCCCTGTTCTCTCAAATCACCTACAACATCCTCTATAGACGGATGACCGTATGTCATTGCGTAACGCACCACCGTGTACTTTTCGCCGGACTCATGAAGGCTATCCTGTAACAAGGCCGCCTGTTTGATAGTGATTGCCGCCAGCGGGGATCCTTCCGCTGTCCAGATAGACCGGTACAAATGTGCCACACGTTTTGATCGCAAAGGCAAAATTACACAGCGCAATAATGGCTGCCAGATCAAAGCCGGAATTTCGACCACGCGCCGATCAGACAAAAACTGTCCAAGAAACTTACGGATCGATGCGGGCTCAGGTGATGCGGGTGACCCCAGATTCACCAATAAGACGGCGCGTTTCTTTTTAGTGTTCATGATAGAAACCTGCTGACGAATACAAAAACGGGCCCATAGGGCCCGTCGGAACTGCCTGTGAATTTCACTGCAACGCAGCCAATACCTTGCTGCTGATTTCTGAAACGCTGCCGACACCCGCCACTTTGCGATATACCTGACTACCACCCCGATTGCAGTAGAAATCCACCAAGGGTTTGGTTTGCTCGTGGTAAACCTGCAAACGCCTGCGAACTGTTTCTTCCGTATCGTCAGGGCGCTGTATCAGCGGCTCACCTGTTACATCGTCCACACCAGGCGTTTTTGGCGGGTTATGCTGGATGTGATAAACACGGCCTGAAGCTTCATGAACACGCCGTCCACTGAGTCTGGCAATAATATCGGCGTCGGGCACATCAATCTCTATCACACGATCAATCTGTACATTTTCGCGAATCAGCGCTTCTGCCTGTGGGATCGTGCGAGGAAAACCATCAAACAAGAATCCCTTGGCGCAATCCGGCTGGGCAATACGTTCCTTGACCAATGCAACGATCAGGTCATCAGATACCAGGCCACCTGATGCCATGATGTCCTTAACTTTTAATCCCAGCGAGGTGCCAGCCGCAACAGCAGCACGCAACATATCACCGGTAGAAATTTGCGGGATCCCTTCTTTCTCCATGATTACCTTGGCTTGTGTTCCCTTACCGGCACCCGGCGCACCCAGTAATATCACTCTCATTGATTTGTACCCCGTTATAGAAAACCAAAATCACGGATGACACATTACACAGCTCTATCCGACTACTCAAGCCTGAGGGCAGGCCGTCAATAAAGCATCACCAATGCTCTTGCGCGCGCATATATAGGAAGAAAGAAAAATTACTCACCTGATGAGAGCGCCTGCTTTGCAGCACACCATAATAATTCCAGCTCAGCCAACGACTTTCCAGACAATGATTCCTGCCGGTCTGACAAGGTGCGCTCCATCCACGCAATACGCGCACTGACCTTGTGATTCGTCTCTCGCAAGCTGGTCTCCGCATCACACTGCAAGTGCCGTGCAAGATTGACACAACTGAACAGTACATCACCCAGCTCACCCGCACTAGCTGCCTGGTCACCGACCGAGATCGCGTCTTCGAGTTCGTCAATCTCCGCACGCAGCTGCTGCAGAACTTCTTGCGGATTTTGCCAATCGAAACCAATACGTGCCAGCCGTGACTGGATTTTGTGCGCGCGCTGTATTGCTGGCAACGCATGCGGAATATCACCCAGCAAACCGGTAACACCTTTCCTGACACGATCCTCTTGTTTGATCGCTTCCCACTTCGCATGCAGTTCTGCCATGGCCGGCGTACCGGTAACATCGGCCGACCTGGAAAACACATGGGGATGTCGTACCAGCAATTTTGCCACTATGCCATCAATGACAGATGACATATCAAACAATCCCTTCTCACTGGCTATCTGTGAATAAAACACGACCTGGAACAGCAGATCTCCCAACTCTTCGCACAAATGGGAATAGTCGCGCGTTTCAATCGCATCAACAACTTCGTACACTTCTTCGAGCGTATACGGTAACAATGAGGAAAAATCCTGCTGAAGATCCCAGGGACAACCATGTTGTGGATCACGCAGCTGCGCCATGATGTCAAGCAGCCGGTTGATGTCTGCCATCACTATTCCTGCCGTCTTGCCTGATAGACGTTCGGTATCTGGTTGATTGCTTCCAACAACCGGCTGAGTTGCTGGAAGTTTTCCACTTCCAGTGTAATGATCATTTCAACCAGATTGGTAGGCTTGTCTGTGACCGTATTCAGGCTGATTACGTTAGCCTGCTCACTGTCCAGCAGCGCACTCAGGTCTCGCAACAAACCGCGACGCTCATAAGCCCGTACCGATACTGACACAGGAAATGTGCTGCGCGGTGCTTCGCCCCAGTTCACAAGAATAATCTGCTCGGGATGATCAAGTTGTATCTGCAAAGCCTGTTCACATGATTGCTGGTGTACCGATACCGATCCATCTTCATCAATAACACCAACAATGACATCACCCACCACAGGATTACAGCAGGATGCGAGTCGTAGTGGATGCGAGCCACCTCCCGCTAACGGCGCTTCACCGGAACGACCACTTTCAGTAGACCATTCCATCGGCAAATCAATCTGGCGTGCCGTTGCAGCACCAGACTGCAGCGCAACATTCAATACTGCTTTTACACTGAGTTCACCAGTACCCACCGCCGCATACAAGTCGCTCAGGCTCTTCTGACCCAGCGATTTCACCAGAGCATCAAGATCGAGCTGTGAAACCGCCAGACGCTGGAAAGCACGGTCAAGAATAGCTCGGCCACTATCAATATTTTCATCCAGCGCTTGTTGGCGAAACCAGTTCTGGATTTTGGAACGCGCACGCGCAGTATGTGTGTAATCCAGGCCAGAAGTAAGCCAGTCACGGCTGGGCGCTTCGCGTTTGCCCGTAATAATTTCAACCTGGTCACCGGTTTTAAGCAGCTGGTACAGCGGCATCACCCTACCATTGATCCGGCAACCGCGGCACCGGTGACCCACACCGGTGTGGATGTGATACGCAAAATCGAGAGCGGTAGCCGCAGACGGCAAATCCACCACATGACCTTCTGGCGTAAAAACATAAATACGATCCTGGACAATATCCGCCTTAAGCTCTTTCACGAGCTCAAGATTACCGCCAGTTTCTTCATGCCATTCCAGAACCTGACGCAACCATTCCAGTTTCGCGTCATAACTTTGTTGTCCCAGTTTGTCAGCGCCCTTGTACTGCCAGTGCGCACAAACACCGAACTCCGCCTCCTTGTGCATATCAAAACTGCGGATCTGCACTTCCAGCACCTTACCTTCCGGCCCAATGACCGCAGTGTGCAATGAGCGATAACCGTTTTCCTTGGGGTTAGCAATGTAGTCATCAAATTCATTGGGAATATTGCGCCACAAGCCATGGACAATGCCGAGCGCGCTGTAGCAATCATGGATAGTCGGCACCAGCACCCGCAAGGCACGGATGTCATACACCTGTGAAAAGCCGATACCTTTTGCACGCATTTTTCGCCAGATACTGTAGATATGTTTTGCGCGACCGCTAATTTCAGTAATGATGCCAGCCTGCTTCAAGGCGGATTCCAGCGTGCTTTTTGCTTGCGCAATAAACTGCTGGCGATCAAGCCTTCTCTCATCAAGCAAACGGGCAATATGCTTGTAGGCATCCGGCTCAAGATAACGGAACGCCAGGTCTTCCAGCTCCCACTTCAGGTGACCAATACCAAGGCGATGTGCCAATGGCGCATAGACCGTCATGATTTCATGGGCAACGCGACGACGTTTTTCATCAGACGCATTCTTGACAGCGCGAATAGCACAGGTTCTTTCGGCAATTTTTACCAGCGCGACACGCACATCATCGATAATGGCCACCAGCATCTTGCGCAGGTTCTCTACCTGTACATCGGCAGCACGGCCCAATACCTTTTCTTCGCTGATACTCTGGATGGCACTGACAGATGCCATCCGCAACACACCTTCAATCAGGTGCGCGACACTCGCACCAAATTGCGCCTCGACTTCAGCCAAGGGCAAGCGCTCTTCACGCACAGCGCGGTAGAGGACTGCCGCAACCAGTGTTTCGGTATCCTGGTCGAGTTCATTGAGGATAGTGGCCATTTCAAGGCCAGTATGAAAACTGCTGGTATCCATCCAGCGTTTTTCAGAAGCCGTACTGGATTGTTCTGCGCTATAACTCAGTTGGCAGGCTGCGCGCAATTGCTCAATCTGTGCCGGGGAAAATTCCTGCTGGTGTGATGCATGTTCCCTTATCGAAGCCAACCAGCCTTCGATGTCAATCTGGCCATCTTGCGCTACAGGATGATGTTCACGAATCTTGACCATGCCAATGCAATCCGGAAGTATCTAGCTATTAAACACACCTGATGACAGGTAGCGATCACCACGGTCACAGATAATAGTTACTATAGTGGCATTCTCCACTTCACGTGCAAGTCGCAGCGCTGCAGCAACCGCACCGCCAGAAGAGACACCGCAAAAAATACCTTCCTTGCGTGCCAGATCCTGCATGGTTTGCTCCGCTTCTTGCTGGGTAAGATCCAGCACACGATCAACACGTTCGCGATCAAAAATGGCTGGCATATATGCAGCAGGCCAACGGCGGATTCCGGGAATACTCGCACCTTCCTGCGGCTGCAAACCGACTATTTCGATCCCGGGATTTTTTTCTTTCAGGTAACGGGATGTACCCATAATGGTGCCCGTGGTTCCCATCGCGCTGACAAAATGGGTAATGCGGCCATGAGTTTGCTGCCAGATTTCGGGGCCAGTACTGACATAGTGCGACAAGGGATTATCGGCATTGGCAAACTGGTCAAGAACCTTGCCCCGCCCTTCACGCTGCATTTGCAAGGCAAGGTCTCGCGCACCTTCCATTCCTTGCTCGCGCGTGACCAGAATCAATTCGGCACCGTAGGCGGTCATAGCCACCTTACGCTCCATCGTCATGTTATCAGGCATGATGAGAATCATCCGGTAGCCCCTGATTGCCGCCACCATAGCCAGAGCAATACCGGTATTGCCACTGGTTGCCTCGATCAAGGTATCACCCGGCGTGATATCACCCCGCACTTCAGCCTGGGCGATCATACTGGCTGCCGGCCGATCCTTGACCGAACCCGCAGGATTAAATCCTTCCAGTTTTAGCAGGATTGTATTGCTGGAACCGGCACCAAGGCGTTGCAAACGCACCAGCGGGGTATTGCCGATAAAGCTTTCAATGGTAGGGTAGGCAGTAAGGAGCCCGGCGTCTGTGGGATAATCCATGCAGGTAGCAACCTTGGGTCTGCGTGTACGAAGAATGGCCGCATTTTAGCGCGCTTTGCCACCTGACAACAATTTCTGTACAACCGTTATACCTGGCAGTTTTACAACAATCAGTGACCCGCGGATAAAATTGCATGAAATATAAAAGCAACTTGCGCAGCCGTATTGCACTTTTCACGCTGTTGCCAGCAGTCCTCTGCTCATTATTGATAGGCAGTTATCTTGCGTATGCACTGGTGCGTGACATCAACCAGTACGAAGAAGAAATCAGCAGTACATATGCAGAACAGATCAGCGCGCAGGCGTTTGCACCTATGGCCGCCGGACAAACAGACAGCCTGCAGACCATAGCCCAGCTCGCACTGGAATATTCCCTCATCCGATCCATCAGCTTTTACGATTCAAACCAGCAATTACTGGCACATGCAGGACCACGCCACCAGGCAATCATTGACACAAAAATAATTCCGTTTTCTCCAAAAACCGTTTCCATCAATACACCTGTATATCGCCAGATCTTTGTACCAGTCACAAAGTCACACCTGGCTCTCACGGCATCATCCAACAAGAACAGCAACAAACAATATGAACCCCAACAAACGATAGGCTGGGTGCAGATTGAATTCTCACGAACATTTATTGCGTTACACAAGTACCGGACCATTCTGATAGATATCATTATTGTCGCGACAATACTGGCTGTCGGCTTCTGGTTTTCCTCACCCTTTAGCGATCGCCTCGTTGGCAGCCTGCAGGAAATTGCAAAAGCCACAACGTCTATCAGAAACGGCAATGGCGATGTCCAACTACCAGAGAGCGACATCATAGAGTTGCAGGATTTGTGCAAATCAATAACCGATATGCGCGATGCCATTGATGAACAACAATCTGACTTGCAACATCACATCGAGCAATCAACCCGCGACCTGCGTGAGACACTTGAGACCATTGAAATCCAGAATATCGAGCTGGATCTGGCCAGAAAAGAAGCCGTGCAGGCAAGCAGGGTGAAATCTGAATTCCTGGCAAACACCAGCCACGAAATTCGCACTCCGCTTAACAGCATTATCGGTTTCAGTCGATTACTTCTTAAAACACCATTATCTTCGCAACAGCAGGATTATTTGCAAAACATACGCAAATCATCTGAAAACCTGCTCACCATTATTAATGATGTTCTCGACCTGTCAAAAATTGAAGCAGGCAAACTGGTACTGGATTACGTGCCTTTTGATATTCATGAAGTATTGGCAGAAATACTACAGATCCTGGCGCCAGGCGCCCACGAAAAAGGTATTGAGCTGTTACACATGATTTACAGCGATGTACCAAGGCAGCTACTGGGCGATCCACTCCGGCTTAAACAGGTACTGACAAACCTCATCAGCAACGCTATCAAATTTTCCGAACAGGGAAATATTGTGGTAAGAATCGCCCAGGAAAACACGGATAGCCAGCAAGTATTGCTGAACATTGAAGTTAATGACTCCGGCAAAGGCCTGCCAAACAATGACAACTCTATTTTTAACGCATTCAGTCAACTCGACAGCTCATCAACCCGCGAATACAGTGGAACAGGATTAGGTCTCGCCATTTCCAAGAAACTGGTTGAACAAATGGGTGGCGACATCGGTTACCGCAGCGAACCCGGCAACACCACGTTCTGGTTCACCGTGCGTTTTGATATTGCCAACATGACAGAAAGCACGCCAGGCAGGTTGCAAGCCGCCGACTCGCATATCCTGTTGTACGACCGGGAGCCATTGTGCCGGCGTGCACTGAGTCATTCATTGACAGACTGGGGCATACAGCCTGTACTGGCAGACAGCATTGAACAGATTATTCCTTCACTGGCCCGCTATGCAGGCAGTGAACACAGCATTGATGCGCTTATCATTGGCCTTCCCGTAAAACACACCACACAGGAATTTGAACAGATCCAGCAATGCATAGCGCGCGTCAGCCAAAATTATCGGTGCCCTGTTATTTTTTGCACGCCGATGTCAGCCCGACACCGGCTACCGGAAGACCTGCAGAAATCTGTAATTCATTTGTCAAAACCGGTTACCGAACGACGTTTGCAACAAGCATTACACACTGCGATGGGAATTACAGATATTCCCGTAGACACAAATATCACAACACGCAAAAGACCAGAAAACGCAAGCAACATTAAGGTCATGTCGGTTGATGACAATCCTTCCAATCTCAAACTGATCAGCGCGATGATGCGGGATTGCGGCTTTACGGTTTTTGAAGCACAAAGCGGCCAGGAAGCCCTGGCAATTTTCCAGACTGAAGCGATTGATATTATTTTTATGGATATACAGATGCCATTCATGGATGGCATTGAAACCAGCAAAAAAATCAGGCAAATGGAATCCACATCCGGCAAGCGGACACCGATTATTGCACTGACTGCACATGCGCTGGCAGAACAACGCCAACGACTCTTGATGTCCGGGCTTGACGATTACCTGAGCAAACCCGCCACCGACCAGCAACTCTTGCGCATGGTGGCAAAGTGGCTGGAAACACCAGAACCAGAATTGCCCGGGGATCAATTTACCTCAACAGAAAAGAACATCATCGATGACGATATATTTTATTGTGTCGACCGGACTGTGGCACTCAAGGCAAGCGGTAACAATCCTGCAATAGCCACAGAAATGCTCAACATCTTGCTGGACAGCCTGCCAAACGAGCAGAAAGTGATCAATGAGGCGATTAAAGCCGGCAACTATGCACTGGCCGGCGAATATGTCCATAAGCTTCATGGCGCATGCTGTTATTGTGGCGTCATTGAACTCAAGAATTGCTGTAATGCCATGGAAACATTGATCAAGAAAAATCTGATAGAGCACATGGATGATGTCATGGCTGCATTTAATCGCGCTGTGGGCAAACTGCTGCTATGGAAAAAAAGTAATTCGCCAGAAGTCTTTTTCAGGCAGGGAAATATACCCGGGAGGAACAGTTTTCCGTAACACCAAATTTGTTCAATACTCGGGCAATTGCCATTGCGGCAAATAACCAAGCTCGCCTTCAGCCACAGCGGCATCTGCACAAATCCACCAATCGCCCACAGCAAGCAATTGATCACCCTGATAAATAAGCGGTGTACGCTCGCGCAACCATGGCGGAATGCCGGATTCCTGAAAAAGTTTCTTGAGTGACTGCGAATGCATTCGGCCTTGCGGCCTACAACGCAGTCCCTCCCGGGCAAAAACAATATTCAGCGGTTTGTCCCTGTCCAAACGCACACCACGACTTTCTGCAGACACGAAAGACAATGCACCAAAACTTTCATCAGCAACACCTTCTTTCACGTCACAATCCCAGACTCGCTCACTTGCCAACGGCACCAATTGCGGCATAACGTAAACACGTCCCTGATAACGGCGACATTGCCAGTCCGCCCATGACACAAGAGGTGAAGCGTCGATGCGCGCATCAATCACCTGGTCAAGTATGGCATCCAGAATGCGGTGGCCCGGAGAAATGATTCCACAACGTGTAAACCATAAACGCAACACGTTGCGACGACGCGCGCGCGACAATGCACGCAGATAGGCAAACGACAAGGAAAACCCGAGACGTTCTGCATGGGGATAGCAGGCAAAATAATCAATTTCAGCCAGCTCGTCGGCTACCGCATCCGCCTCACCACACCAGGACATGCTACGGGCAATGGAACTGCCTGCTTTTGGCCAACGCGCCTGCAACACCGGCAGGACTTTTTCCCGCAAATAATTGCGATCAAACTGCATATCCACATTGGATTCATCCTCCACCCACACCAGATCCTGACTGTGTGCATACTCACGAATTTCATCGCGCGCGCATTCCAGCCATGGACGGTAAATACAACCGTCCCCGATCGCACGCCATTCCGGCATACCACCCAGTCCGCGGACACCGGCACCGCGAAGCAAACGAAGGAAAAAGGTTTCCAGCTGGTCATCTGCGTGATGTGCCAACAACAACACATCGCCTGACCCTACATGGTGAGCAAAAATATCGTAGCGGGCCTGTCGGGCAGCATTTTCAAGTCCGCCATTATTACGGGCAACATTCGCACGTTCAGCGCAAAAAGGAATATGCAATGCCGCACACACAGATTCACAATGCCGTTGCCAGTTATCTGCATTAGCACTCAGGCCATGATTAACATGTAACGCAAGTATTTCTTGCGGGAGATCCAGTGATGACAGCGCATACAGCAGGGCATGCGAATCGGCACCACCGCTGTAACCAACAATAAAACGGCGGACTTCGCTGAAATTTTCCAGCTTGATTCTTAACAGTTCACGCAATGCACCGTTCACACTATCGCCGCCCACACTACAGCCTCGTCAAGAATTGCCAAAGCTCATCAGACGCTGGTAACGTAGTTCCAGCAGCGTATCGAGAGGTTTCTGCTGGAGAACGTCCAGCTGTTCCAACAATTTCTGGCGAAGGCGTTGCGACATTTCATCAATATTGCGATGTGCGCCACCAAAAGGTTCCGGAATCATCTCATCAACGATACCGAGCTCAAGCAATGTTTTGGAGGTCACACCCATTGCCTCGGCAGCCAGAGGCGCTTTCTCGGCTGTTTTCCAGATAATATTTGCGCAGCCTTCCGGCGAAATAACAAAATAGGTCGAATACTGCAGCATATTGACCTGGTCGCCCACACCAATACCCAATGCACCTCCCGAACTACCCTCGCCTATTACCGTACAGATAATAGGCGTGCGCAAACGGGACATAACGGCGAGATTTCTTGCAATCGCTTCGGAAATGCCCCGTTCCTCACTATCAATACCAGGGTAAGCACCGGGAGTATCAATCAACGTCAACACAGGTAACCTGAAGCGCTCTGCCATTTCCATCAAGCGCAGGGCCTTGCGATAGCCTTCCGGCTTTGGCATACCAAAATTGCGCGCCACCTTGTCTTGTACGGTGCGACCTTTTTCCTGACCGATCACCATGACTGGCTTGCCATCCAGACGCGCAATACCGCCCACGATAGACTTGTCATCGCCGAAATGGCGATCACCGTGTAATTCATCAAAATCAGTAAAAAGACGCGGGATGTAGTCGAGCGTGTAGGGACGCTGGGGATGGCGCGCCACCTGGACAATTTGCCAGGCTGACAGATCGCCATAGATTTTTTCTGTTTGCTTGCGGCTCTTTTCACGCAACTTGTTCAATTCGTCGGCAATATTAATACCCGAATCATTGCCTACCAGTTGCAGTTCTTCGATTTTGGCTTCCAGCTCGGCAATCGGCTGCTCAAATTGCAAGTAGTTGTACGCCACTGGTCACTCCACGTTCTTGTTTGTACTGCTTTCACCGGGAAAGCCTGTTTCGCTACTTGTTTTCGATCGTTGTTTTGTTACTACCTGGCCAGTCTCGCTAATAATGCAAGCTGACTGCTCCCCTGCCAAATCGTGCCCGCAGACCACGCAATAACTCATCGGCCGGGCTGATACACCAGTCGCTGCCCGCTGCAATTTCCCCTCGCGCCTCACGGCCCTGATAGACAAATCGTAGGGTACACCGACCACCACCCGACTGCTGGCGGTGGGGCTGTAGCACACGCAACAGCTGTATTGCAAAATCAGCGGGCAGTTTGTCAGCATCCAGCGCAATCTGCAAATACCTGGCCTGCTCGTTGCGAACCTCCAGCAGCTCGCGCACTTGGGTAGCCCGCATCCCCAGCCCACCGCGGTATTCATCCGGGCTGACTGTGCCTTCTACGACCAGGATACGATCCACCACCAGCTTGTCCCTGACACGTTCAAACTCATCAGAAAAAACTGTCACCTCGATGCGCCCGCTGCGATCATCCAGCAAGACTGTCGCGATATTCTTGCCACTCCTGGTCTTGCGCAGGCGCACATCGACAACCAGCCCAGCCACTCGCTGTGGCGCACGTTCCGGCTGCAAATCAGCAATACGGCGGCGTATCAGCGCACGCAGCTCATCCTGGTACTCTTCAACAGGATGTCCGGTCAGATAAAGGCCCAGCGTATCCTTTTCGCCCTGTAATCGCTCGCGTAATGACCATGCCGGCAACTCCCGGTATTCGGCGTACAGGTCACCAGAAGCTTCCGCCGCTGTGGAAACCACATCACCAAACAAGTCCACCATGCCAAGATTGCGGTTCTTGTTTTTCTGGTCGGCGGCCTGCACGGCATCAGGCAATGCCGCCATCAATACCGCACGGAGCTGGTCTATATCCGCCAGGGCTATCTGGTCATCCGGCGTCATGATACGGTCAAAGGCACCAGACCTGACCAGTGCCTCCAGCGCCCGCTTGTTAAGTTTTCGCGAATCAATCCGGGCGCAAAAATCAAAAAGATCTACAAAAGGCTTGCCTTGCTTGCGCGCCTCCACAATCGACTCAACAGGACCCTCTCCCAGTCCCTTGATGGCGCCCAGACCGTAAACAATACGACCCTGGCGATCCACCGTGAAATGGAAGTCACCCATATTCACATCGGGGGGCAACAGCGTCAGACCCATGGCGCGACATTCTTCAATAAACGTCACCACCTTGTCCGTTTTATCCATATCGGACGAAATAGTCGCCGCCATAAATTCGGCAGGGTAATGCGTTTTCAGCCAGGCCGTCTGGTATGAAACCAGTGCATACGCTGCCGAATGCGATTTGTTAAAACCGTAGCCGGCAAATTTTTCCATCAGATCAAATACGCCACCGGACTGCGCTTCGCTGATGCCACGCGCCGTTGCACCCGCCATGAATTTCACACGTTCTTTTGCCATCTCTTCGGGCTTCTTCTTACCCATGGCACGGCGCAGCATATCGGCGCCACCCAACGTGTAATTCGCCAGGACCTGCGAAATCTGCATGACCTGTTCCTGGTAAACAATAACGCCATAAGTCGGGCGCAGAACCGGCTCAAGTTCATCGTGATGCAACTCAACCGTAGGATAGGCAACACTGGCGCGCCCGTGTTTACGATTGATGAAATCATCCACCATGCCGGATTCCAGCGGCCCGGGGCGATACAGCGCCACCAGGGCAACAATATCTTCAAAACAATCAGGCGCCAGCCGTTCGATCAGCCCTTTCATACCACTCGATTCGAGCTGGAAAACTGCAGTGGTCTGTGCTTTTTTCAACAAATCAAAAGTGGCTTTGTCATCGAGTGGTATGTCAGCAATATCAATCGCCGCTTCACCAGCTTCTGCACGCCGGGCATTAATCATTTTCAACGCCCAATCGATTATGGTCAGTGTGCGCAGACCCAGAAAATCGAATTTGACCAAACCTGCTTCTTCAACATCATTCTTGTCAAACTGCGTAACAAGGCCACCGCCAGCTTCGTCACAATACAACGGTGAAAAATCCGTGAGTCGGGTTGGTGCAATTACAACACCGCCGGCATGCTTGCCCACATTGCGCGTCAATCCCTCCAGTTGCAGGGCCATATCCCATATTTCCCTGGCATCTGTATCCTGCTCAAGAAAGTCGCGTAACACCTCTTCTTTTTTGTAGGCATCTTCCAGTGTGATACCTACTTCAAACGGAATCATTTTTGAAAGTTTGTCTGCAAGACCGTAAGATTTTCCCTGCACACGTGCAACATCGCGTACCACTGCTTTAGCGGCCATGGTGCCAAAGGTAATGATTTGTGAAACCGCATCGCGGCCATATGTATCGGCAACATATGAAATAACTCGATCGCGATTATCCATACAAAAATCGATATCGAAATCCGGCATTGAGACACGTTCCGGATTCAGGAAACGCTCGAAGAGCAGATCATAGGCGAGTGGATCCAGATCGGTTATTTTCAGTGCGTAGGCAACCAGAGAGCCCGCACCCGAACCACGACCGGGACCAACAGGAATATCGTTATTTTTTGCCCACTGGATAAAATCCATCACAATCAGGAAATAACCCGGGAATCCCATCTGGTTAATTATCGAAAGCTCGAACGCCAATCGATCATCGTAAACCTTGCGACGACTGCCATCCGGATCAGAGCCGGGCGGCAGGATTTTTTTCATACGCTCTTCCAGGCCTTCCCGCGAAACCTTGGCGAAAAACTCCTCGATTGTCATGCCGGGTGGAACGGGAAAATCTGGCAAATATGGCGTGCCCAACTGGATAGTCACATTACAACGTTTGGCAATCTCGACCGTGTTTGCCAATGCCTGTGGCACATCGGCAAATAATGCCTGCATTTCTTCAGCAGACTTCAGGTATTGCTCTTCGCTGTAACGACGCTCACGGCGCGGATCATCCAGCGTCCGGCCTTCATTGATACACACGCGAACTTCGTGGGCTTCAAATTCATCGCGCAGGACAAAACGCACATCGTTCGTCGCCACAACCGGACAGGCATTGTCCACCGCCAGCTGAACCGCTGCGTGCAAATAATCTTCATCACCGGTGCGGCCCGTGCGCTGTAATTCCAGATAAAAACGACCCGGGAAATCCTGCTGCCAACGCAACAGAACATCGCGCGCTTGCTCCGGATTGCCGTGTAACAGTAACTGCCCGATATCACCCGAACGACCGCCGGACAACACCAGCAAACCCTCGTTAAGTTCCGACAACCAGCCTCTCTGCACAATGGCACGGCCCTGTGACTGTCCATGCTGGTAGGCACGTGAAATCAGCTGCGTGAGATGGCGATAACCATCATTATTCATGGCCAGCACAGTAATCATGGCAGGCTGCGATGTGTCCTCGCTTTCACACAACCACAAGTCACTGCCGACAAGCGGCTTGATACCTGCACCCTGCACAGCCTTGTAAAATTTGATCAGCCCGTAAAAATTACAGATATCTGTGATTGCCACCGCAGGCATGTTGAGTTCACGCAAGCGTGGCACTAACGCATCAACAGTAACGAGCCCATCAAGCAGCGAGTATTCCGTGTGGAGGCGCAAATGCACAAAAGACGGATTGCTCATGTTGCAGCTTCCGATGACATGGCGATCACTTTCGCCACAGGCGCATAGGAGCGTCGATGCAATGGCGTCACCCCGAGCGTCTGCAAGGCAGCGACATGCTGCGCAGTCGGGTAGCCCTTGTGATCAGCAAAACCGTAGCCAGGATACAGTGCATCAATTTCACGCATTTCACGATCACGCTGCACCTTGGCCAGAATAGAAGCCGCACTGATAGCAGGAACACGACTGTCGCCTTTCACGACAGCCTGTGCACGATAAGGCCACACGGGTAATTTGTTACCATCAACCAACACATATTCAGGCTGGACACTTAACTGTTCGACTGCGCGCTTCATTGCCAACAAACTGGCTTGCAAGATATTGATTTCATCAATTTCTGCCGGCAATGCCCTTGCAATCGACCACGCCAGCGCTTTCTCACAAATTTCATCAAACAGCTCTTCACGTTTTCTTTCACTGATTTTTTTTGAATCAGCCAATCCCTTGATCGGCCTTTCAGGATCCAGAATTACTGCAGCGGTAACGACATCACCTACCAAGGGGC
Organism: Pseudomonadales bacterium; assembly: GCA_035430165.1. Lineage (GTDB taxonomy): Bacteria > Pseudomonadota > Gammaproteobacteria > Pseudomonadales > UBA7239 > UBA7239. Next base: position 19,636 of record DAOMGE010000033.1, read on the forward strand.
CGCGACCCACTTCATCAACACCCGCCAATAACAAGCCCTGATAATCGCAAATAAAAAGATCAACAGGCGCAACCATTATCTGGCACCCAGCAGTGATAACACAGCCTTTGCTGCAGAGTGGTTGGCATCACGCTGCAAATCGCGATGCAAGCCTGCAAATCGATCCCGTAATTCTTCAGTCCGCCTTTTATCATTCACCATCGACAGCAAGGCATTACCAAGATTTTCGACAGTTGCCTGATCCTGCAATAACTCTGGCACCAGCTTTTCATTTGCCAGTAAGTTGGGCAATGCAATAAAAGGCACTTTCAGCAGGCGCGAAATAATGGCATACGAGAGGCGCGCCATTTTATAGGCCACCACCATCGGCTTTTTTAATAACATCGCCTCAAGCGTGGTAGTGCCCGAAGCCATCAATACCGCATCACTGGCTTCCATACAGACATGCGACTGTCCATTTACCAGACACACCGGCAAACCCGGATAATCAGCCAATATTGTTCGCAATTGCAGCTCACGCGCCGCATTGGCTGCTGGCATGACAAACAACAAATCTGCCTGTTTATTGATGCACCAGTTGGCAACATCCAGAAACAATTTGCCCATGCGTGCCACTTCCCCACTACGGCTGCCCGGCAACAGGGCTACCACTTTTGCTGAAGTGTCCAGTGCCAGACTGTGCCTTGCCTTTGCCATATCCGGTTCCATCGCGATACTGTCAGCCAGGGGATGCCCCACGCAAACGGCTCGAAGTGCAGGATATGCGTCAGCATGCTCGCGATAGAATTTTTCCTCGAAAGGAAACAGCGTTAACACGAGATCAGCAGCAGCTGCGATTTTTTTCAACCTACCCTGCCGCCACGCCCACACTGAAGGGCTGACGTAGTGTACAGTCTTGATACCACACTGATGCAGTGACTCTTCGAGTGACAGATTAAAATCTGGCGAATCAACACCAATAAAAATATCGGGAGGATTCTGTATGAAATGCGCGCGCAAAAAACGGCGCATACGCAATAATTCCGGCAAGCGCTTTAGTGGCTCCACCAACCCCATCACCGCCAGCCTATCCTGTGCAAAAAAGCTGTGACAACCTTCAGCGATCATCAGGGGGCCGCCAATACCTGATACATCCAGTTCATAGCCTGCCTCTCGCAAGGCGTGTATCAGACCAGCACCAAGGATATCGCCCGACGCCTCACCCGCCACTATCCCTATCCGAAGTGTTTTGCGTGAAGACATCATGTTCCAGAAATTCCTGGATTGGTCTAGCGAACGATGCCACGCGTTGAACTGCGCAGTGACTCAATAAAAACATCGAGTGGCGGACAAGAGGAATGCATCACTTCGAGTTCCGACAAGGCATCTTCCAGCGTAAGGCCTTCACGGTAAACTGTCTTGTATGCACGGCTGAGGATTGTCAATTGCTCGCGTGTAAATCCGCGACGCTTCAGTCCTTCCAGGTTAATGCCACGTGCTTCTGCCGGATTACCATAAGCCAGTACAAACGCGGGGATATCCTTGCCAACTGCAGTACCCATGCCAGTGAAAGCGTGCGCGCCAATCCGGCAGCGTTGGTGAACCAATGTATAACCACCAAGTACAACCCAGTCATCAAGCCAGACATGCCCGGCCAGTGCGGTGTTGTTCACTAGTATCGTATGGTTGCCGATCACACTGTCATGGCCGACATGTACGTAAGCCATCAACAGGTTGTGATCACCGATAGTGGTTTCTGCACGATCCTGTACAGTACCGCGATGGATGGTGACACCTTCGCGAATGACATTATTGTCACCAATGACCAGACTGGTTGCCTCGCCTTTGTATTTCAGGTCAGGCGTGTCTTCTCCAACAGAGGAAAACTGGTAAATCCTGTTGTTTTTACCGATGACGGTCGGCCCCTTGATGACAACATGGGAGGCAATTTCCGTTCCCTCACCAATCACCACATTCGCGCCGATAATTGTCCATGGACCAATACTGACGTTATCTGCAATACTTGCGGAAGGATCTATGATGGCGCTGGAATGAATCATACCCATGACCTGTAGTTACAGAATTCAGATAAATAATTCAGACTTTACGATCTGCGCATAAAATAACAGCTTCGCTGGCAAGAACGCCATCAACCAGCGCACGGCATTCAAACTTCCAGATACCACGTTTTTCTGAAAGTATTTTTGCTTCCAGTCGCAACTGGTCGCCAGGCACCACAGGGCGCTTGAAGCGCACATCGTCTGCACCCACAAAATAATATATCGAGCCGTCTTGTGGTTTTTTACCCATGGTTTTAAAACCGAGTATGCCAGCAGCCTGCGCCATCGCCTCGATAATTAGCACTCCTGGAAATACAGGAATCTCGGGAAAGTGGCCGGTAAAAATCGGCTCATTGATAGAAATATTCTTGTAGGCAACGATGGATTCTCCTTCGGTCAACTCCAGCACCCGGTCAACCAACAAAAAAGGATATCGATGCGGCAAATATTCACGAATTTCTCTTACATCCATCAACATGATCAAAACCTTTTTAGGAAAGTAGCAATTACCGGGTTATTTATCCGATTCCAGGACACGCACACGCTGAAACAGGCTGTCCAGCTGTGAAAAACGCACGGCATTCCTGCGCCATGATGAGGTTGGAGACAATGCCGTACCAGAGGAATAAGAACCGGGTTCAGTGATTGACCCTGTTACCAGACTTTTGGCAGTGATATGGACGCGATCGGCAATTTTCAGGTGCCCGACAATACCAACCGCTCCCGCAATGGTGCAATTGTGACCGATTTCCGTACTGCCCGCGATACCTGTACAGGCAGCAATTGCCGTGTTGTTGCCAATTTTTACGTTATGCGCAATCTGGACCAGATTGTCGATGATGACACCATCACCAATGATGGTGTCGTCCAGCGCGCCCCTGTCAATTGTCGTGTTAGCACCTATCTCGACATGCTTGCCAATTACCACGCCACCCAACTGGTGTATTTTGCGCCAGCCACACATCACATCGCCGTCGGCGGAATGTGTAAGTTCCGGCGCAAAACCGAATCCGTCACTACCGATAACGGCGCCACTATGGATAATGGCTCCCGCTCCGACAGAAACACCGTGATAGATAGTGACACGGCTGTACAAATAGCTACCCGCACCGATCACGCTACCCTCGCCCACAGAACAGCTATCTTTCAGCACAACCTCGTCGCCGATAACTGCATTTGCCTCAATCACGCAAAGCGGACCTATGCTGGCAGTTGGAGACACGTGGGCAGACGGGTGAACAACGGCAGAAGGATGGACACCGACTGTAGTCCTTGGCGTCCGGTCGAACAATGCAGTCAGTCTGGCGTAAACAAGATAAGGGTTATCCGCGATCAAACACGGTACAGGGCAATCTTCTGCGGCATTCTCTTTCAGCACAACCGCTGCAGCCTGTGTTTCAAGCAAATGCTTCCGATAGGTTACGCTGGAAAAAAAACTTACCTGGTCGCGTCCCGCAGACTGCAGTGTAGCCAAGCCGGAAACAACAGATTCGCCTGCCGCCTTAACATCGCCAGACGCATGCAAGCGCAAGGCAAACCGCTCCGCCAGATCTGATAGCGTATAGGTTTGCCTTTCCCTCATTTATTTTTTGCCGGCAGAAGCATTCAGCTTCTCGGTAACTTTAGCAGTGATATCCCAACCCGGCTCTGCATGGATTGCCGCTTTCCTGTCAAGCAACAAACCAATACCATCAGCTTCAACGATCTCTTTCACAATACCTTCCAGACGCGGACCAATATCATCCATCAATTTCTTGCCGGAGGCCTGTCTCTCTGAATTCAATTTACGCACGATCAGTTCAAAATCAGCCTCCTTGAACTCAATGGCTTTTTTCTTTTCACTGGCTTTTGCCGCTGTCCAGCCGGCGCCATCCTTTGCCGCCTCGTCACGCAAAGCGGTTATATCTTTTTTGAGTTTCTCGCCATCCGCCATCATTTTGGCGACATCAGGACGACTCTCAAATGCTTTCATTTGTTCTTTTGCCATCGCTGTATTCAGGATGGCTTCCTGAACATCAAACACAGCCACCTTGTCTTTTGCGGAGGCCGCCCACGTAGATGCGCAAGCCACCAGCGCTGCACTGATTGCCACTGTCTTTATCAATTTTTTCACACATTTACCCCTTGGTTATAAAGCTTGCTTGCATTATCCACACAGATCAGAACGTTTGACCCAATGAGAACTGGAAAAATTCCGCCCTGTCGCCTTGCTGTTTGTTCAATGGTTTTGCGAGACTGAACGTCAACGGACCAAAACCTGTAATCCAGGTCAGGCCTACGCCAGCGGAATACCGCAACTCGCCCAGATCAATATTCGAACAACTTTTCTGCGTCACGCCATACACACTGCTGCATTTGGTATCGAAAACGTTACCACCATCCAGAAACACCGATGACTGGACAGAGGACTGGTCCTTGATAAATGGCATCGGGAAAATAACCTCTGCACTACCATCAATAGCGGCATCACCACCAATTGCATCACTGCTTGAACTAGTAGCAACTGCACCAGAAACTATCCCAGCACCATTATTCACATAAACAACCTCGCCACTTGGTAGCAGAATCTTGCTATAGGCAATTGCAGGTGTACCCAATGGGCCAAGGGTATTTCGACGATAACCCCGCACAGATCCAAATCCGCCCGCGTAGAAGTTCTCGAAAAACGGCAATTCATCTGTCTTGCCATAACCATCGCCATAACCAAGTCGTGTGCGCAGATGTAGTGTGTAGTTATCCGTTATCGGCCTGAAATACTGGCCCCGATAAACGAGCTTCCAGAATTCGAGATCACTGACGCCAGGCGCAGTGGCCTCCATGGACACGCTTTGTGAATGCCCCTTGGTCGCCAACCGGCCTTTGTTAAGAGTGGACTGACTCCAGCTGCCTGTCAGCTTTACATCATTGAAACTGTAACCATTTCGATCAAGAAAGCCCTGGTAGGTAGGCGTATAAGCTGGACTTGCAGCTACCGCAAGCCCCGGGCCACACGCGGCAATAGATCCTCCGCAATCATCCGCCGTACCGATAATTGTGTCGACACCAGCAATGTTTGCCAATGTATTGGCGTATGTGATGCTGCTGTCAAAAACAGGAGTGCCCGCAATTTCCTGCACCGGTGCAACACCCACATTGATATCGGTATGGCTATAGCCAACACCAAAACCAAGCCTCTCGATTTCCGACAGCGGATATCCAAAGTTCATATCCAGACCGTAATTGTTCACAGAGTAATCAGAAACGTTTACCTTGCTCAGGTTTCTCTCTGAAGAATACAAATTGAATCCACGACTTACACCGTCCACCGTGTAATACGGATCCATATAGTTGAAATTGATCTGTTTCATATAGGAACTGGTGCTGACATTCACACCAATCTGCTTACCTGTTCCCAGAAAGTTATCCTGCTGGATATTACCGCCCAGAATGACACCGGAACCCTGTGCAAAACCAATACTGGCACCGATGCTGCCAGACGCCTGCTCTTCAACCGCATATTCGACATCAATCTGGTCACCAGTGCCCGGCACATCAGTGGTTTCCATGTTGACTGTTTTAAAATAGCCCAGACGCTCGAGCCGCGTTTTTGACTGTTCAAGCTTGGCTGTATTGGCCGATGCAGATTCCATCTGACGCATTTCCCGACGTAATACATCATCTGCCGTTTTCGTGTTGCCCCGGAAATTAATGCGGCGAACGTAGGCGCGATGACTGGAATCAACAAAGAAAGTAACCTTGACGGTATGGTCCTGGTCATTCCGTTCGGGCATGCCTTTCACCTGGGCATAAGCATAGCCTTCATTACCAAGACGCTTGGTCATACTGTCAGATGAAGTCGTCATCAACACCTGGGAAAACGGTTGTTTTTCTTTCAGGACAACCAATCGACGCAATTCATCCGCAGGCACTACCAACTCACCGGCCAACTCGGTGCTGCTCACTGTATAGATATCACCCTCTGTAATATTGATGGTGACGTAGATAGAGTCTTTATCTTCCGACAAAGACACTTGTGTCGAATCGATATTGAAACGCAAGTAACCCCTGTCGAGATAAAATGACTTCAGTTTTTCTATATCACCGGTCAATTTTTCACGCGAATACTTGTCACGACTACTAGCCCACGACCACCAGTCTGTAGTTTCCAGTTCGAACTGACGTGACAACTCTTCTGTGCTGAATGCATGGTTACCGATAATATTGATATGTTTGATAGCAGCTACTTTTCCTTCATCTATCACTATGGACAGACCAACACGATTACGGGGTAATTCCCTCACGTCAGTTTTTACCTTGGCGCCGTAACGGCCCTGTGCAACATACTGGCGCTCCAGCTCACCGGACAAGCCTTCCAGAGTGGAGGGTTTGTAAATCTGCCCTTCTGCGAGACCGGCTTTTTTCAGCGCTGTCGTCAGGTCTTCTGTCTTGATGACCTTGTTACCTGAAATATTGAGCTCGGCGATAGTCGGCCGTTCCACCACTGTAATGACCAGCACGTTTTCGTCACGGCCAATACGGATGTCATCGAAATAACCCGTCCGGAATAAAGCCCGTGTCATATCCTGCAACTGCGATGGCTCGATGACATCACCCACATTGACAGGCAGCGCACTGAAAACAGAACCCGCTGTCACTCGCTGCAAGCCTTCCACACGGATATCCGCAATCCGGAAGGCCGACTGACTTTTTCCTGCCTGAAGCTCGGCAACATGAAAAGATTCCTCTGCGATTGCCAAGGGTGCTACCAGCAATAAAAGCCAGAAAGCCGATCGTCTAATCAAAACCATTTTTTCAATTCCCCTTTGGATCTGATGCAGAAGGCATCTCTCATAAAACTCTAATGTTTATCCAGACCAGATTTCTACAATTTCATCAAATCGTTATAAACCGCGAACAACATCAAACTGACCAACAAGGCCAACCCAACCTGATTGCCAACAATTTGCAGTTTTTCTGATAAAGGCCCGCCTTTGACTGCCTCTACCAGATACAACAATAAATGACCGCCATCCAGCACCGGTACAGGCAAGAGATTCATTACGCCAAGACTGACACTGAGTATGGCCAGCGTCTTGCAGAACACGGCCAAACCCATCTCAGCTGAAGTGCCGGCCACTTTAGCAATGCCTAGGGGGCCACTCAAGTTTTTTGCTGATAAATCGCCCACAACCAGCTTGTAGAGTGACATTAGCAGAATCTGGGTCTGCCGGCCCGTTTCCTGCCCTGCTCTCGCCAGTGCTTGTGGCAAGCTGTATTCGATATGGCGGATATGTTGCTTGCCCTGCAAGGGCGGGCTTCCAACCTGGGCACCTATCTGTCCGACCGTTTTGCCTGTCTTGTCGGTGACGGGTGCAGGGATCACCTCGATATCCCGCGTAACGCCTTCGCGTCGGACGACCAGCTTCAGCGGCAATCCCGCGCTATTGCGGACATCCTGCAGCCACTGATTCACATCAGCAACGGATTGTTCATTCATCTTCTCAATCACATCACGGCTTTTGAGCCCGGCCTGCTCGGCCGGACTACCGGGCAGGACAGACGCTATGTAGACAAACGGGGGCAGATAAAAGTGAAACCCGAGTCCCCCGATTGGATCGGGCTCTGCCACGCCAGATAGCCAGTGATCGAGATCTACTATCAGCTCATAAGAAATCTGGTCGCCCGGCTGTCTGACAGCGAGCATAAGCTCACCCGTATCCCCTATCCTGGCGACCAGGGACTGCAATACAGCTTCGCGGGTCGGCGTGTCACGACCGTCCACCCGGATAATTTCCTGCCCTTGCTGCAAACCAGCCCGCTCTGCAGCTGAACCGGGTTCAAGTCGCCCGACAACAGGACTGAGCCCGTCTTCTCCATTGGCAAAAAGTACAGCAAACATCAGCAAGGCCAACAACAGATTGGCTACAGGTCCAGCCACCACAATCAGCATTCGCTTCCATACTGGCTGATAGCCGAAGCTCCGTGGCAAATCCTCGGCCTGGACGGGGGCTTCACGCTCATCAAGCATTTTGACGTAACCGCCAAACGGAATGCTCGCGAGCGTGTACTCGGTACCCTGACTGTCATACCAACTCAGCAACGGCCGACCAAAGCCGATGGAAAAGCGCAGGACCCGAACACCAACCCGACGTGCCACCCAGAAATGACCAAATTCATGCACAGTGACCAGCACAATGATGGCCACCAGAAAAGAAGCCAGCGACCATAAGCCACCCAACAACTGGGTCCAGACAGATTCAGCCACGACGAGCAATCTCCCTGTTCGCACATTCACGTGCTGCATGATCTGTAGTCGCTAACGCCATGAAATCCTGTGGTGAAACGGTATGAACCAATTTATCAAGTACGCAAGCCACTACATCAGCGATCTGTGTGAATGCAAGTCGCTCTTCAAGAAATGCTGCAACAGCAATTTCATTGGCTGCATTGAGAATCACCGGAGCGCCACCCCCCGCGATAAAAGCTTCACGCGCCAACCTCAACGCAGGAAATCTGTTCTCATCTGGCTGCAAGAATTCCAGGCGCCCGGCAGCAATCAGATCAAGCCCATTGACCCCCGCATCAATTCGATCCGGCCAGGCGAGGCCGTAAGCTATGGGTGTACGCATATCCGGGTTACCCAATTGTGCCAGTGTGGAACCATCAATGTATTCAACCAGAGAGTGGATGATGCTCTGGGGATGCACCACCACCTGAATCTGATCCGGTGTTGCATTGAAAAGCCAGCAAGCCTCGATTAACTCCAGCCCCTTGTTCATCATGGAAGCTGAATCGACGGAAATTTTCCTGCCCATGGTCCAGTTGGGATGCGCGCAAGCCTGTGCAGGTGTCACACCGCGCATTTGCTCAAGAGAAAAATCACGGAAAGGTCCGCCGGATGCAGTCAGCAACAAACGACGCACACCGGCCTCTCCAAGAGTCTTGCCATAGGGCAAACACTGGAACATGGCATTGTGCTCACTGTCTATCGGCAACAAGGTACTACCCGATTCCCGCACAGCCTGCATGAACAGATGACCGGCACAGACAAGCGACTCCTTGTTTGCCAGCAATACTTTTTTTCCGTTGCGAACCGCAGCCATTGTCGGCAATAACCCGGCGAAACCGACGATGGCCGCCATCACCGTTGTTACGTCGTCATGGGCGGCAACATACTCCAATCCAGAAACACCTGTCAGCACTTCAACAGCCATGCCGGCAGCACGAATATCTGCTGCAAATGCACTAGCCAGTTTTTCATTTGCCATAACAGCGTAACGGGGTGCAAACTTTTTACATTGCTCAAGCAAGACAGTACTCTGGCTGTTCGCTGTGAGCGCAAATACCCGGTACTTGTCAGGATGTCGTGCAATGACATCAAGCGTATTGATGCCAATAGATCCGGTCGAACCCAACACCGTAACCATCTGCATCACAGCAACCGCCCTGTGACCAGGTAACACAAAGTAAAAAATGGCACTGCCGCTGTCCAGCCATCTATGCGATCCAGCACGCCACCATGACCCGGCAATAACTGCCCGCTGTCTTTTACACCACGCTCACGCTTGACCATACTTTCAAAAAGATCGCCCACTACAGACACGGCTGCAGTACCAACCAGAACGATGCAGAATAAAAAGAAATCCAGCGACGGAATACGAGAAAAAAAACCGACCAGCACTGCAAGGACAAGACTCGAACAAATACCGCCCCAGAATCCCTCCCAGGTCTTGCCAGGACTGATACGCACCGCAAGCTTGTGCCTGCCAAATCGACGCCCACAAAAATAGGCACCTATATCCGAAACGGCAATCACAGCAACCAGCAACAAAATCAACGAACTGCCAGATGCCATGCGATGCAGTACCAACAAACCAACGGCTGCCGGCAATAATAACCAGACACCAATACCCAGCATCAGGTCTGTACGATACCAGCCCACATGATCGGGATAGCGCCACAACATCAGCAAGGCAATGCCCCATCCAAGGACAACCAGAAACAACACGGGTAAAAACCAGACTGAAGCGGCGCCAACCAGGCCAGATAACGGAAATAACACAATGGGGAAAAAAACTGCGTAAACCACACGCTGCCATAGTGGCAAGGATCCGGCCAGATTTGACCACTCCCATGCAGCCAGTGTGAAAACAACCAAATCTGCAACCACAAAACCCTGGTAAGGCATCAGGAATAGAATGGAAAACAATATCGCGATAAGGACACACGCGGTGATAACGCGTGACTTAAGCATTGCCAACTCCGCCGACCTGGTCACCCGATAAACCAAACCTACGCTGGCGAGTATGAAAATCAGCCATCGCCGCATTCACGGCATCAGTACCAAAATCGGGCCAGAGAATGTCACTGAAATAGAGCTCGGCATATGCAGCATGCCATAACAAAAAATTACTGATCCGTTTTTCACCGCCCGTTCTTATCATGAGATCAACAGGTGGCATATCACCCAGACAGAGCGTTTTGCTCATCAACTCCTCGTCAATCTCGCGCACCCGGATTTCATCCCTCAAGCAAGCTTCTGCCAATTTGCGTGCCGCACTGGTAATATCCCAACGCCCGCCATAATCAGCCGCAATAACCAGAGTCATTGCCTCGCCAGCGGTAAATGCTTCCGCCTCTTCAATATATCGACATAATTTTGGAGAAAAACCTGAACGGTCTCCAATAACCCGAATGCTGACACCCTCAGATTTTAATTTTTTTTGCTCGCCCTTGAGGTAGGAAGCAAAGAGAGTCATAAGCGCGCTGACCTCCATGGCCGGCCGCTGCCAGTTTTCAGAACTGAAGGCAAATACTGTGACTACATCAACCCCCGCTTTCTTGCACGCCTTCAACAAATCCCTTATACGCTCAACCCCTTCCTTATGCCCGGCCGGGCCAGGCAAACCGCGCTTTTTCGCCCAGCGATTATTGCCGTCCATAATGACGGCAAGATGTTTAAGGGTAGATTGCTGATTACCGGCTGACATGAAAAATCCCGATGTGTAATTTCTGACGCCACAAAACAGGCATTCAGATTTCCATCAGGTCACGTTCTTTTGTAGCAAAAGCCTTGTCAACTTCCGCAATATATTTGTCCGTGATTTTTTGCACATCATCCTGTGCGCGGCGTTCCTCATCTTCACTGATAGCTTTTTCTTTCAACAAATCTTTCAGGTGTGCATTGGCATCACGACGAATATTGCGCACGGAAACGCGTGCTGTTTCAGCCTCCGATTTGGCGTGCTTGATAAAATTCCTTCGCGTCTCCTCGGTAAGTGCAGGCATTGGAATCCGTATAACTGTGCCAGCCGTATTAGGATTCAGGCCCAAGTCTGACATCATGATTGCCTTTTCGATGGCCTGTACCACGCCCTTCTCCCAAGGCGAAATAGATAACGTGCGGGAGTCCTCAACATTGATATTGGCCAGCTGTTGCAGCGGTGTCTCTGCACCGTAATAGCTGACCATTATGCCCTCGAGGATACTCGGATGCGCACGCCCGGTACGAATCTTGTTAAAAGCATGCCCCAGGGATTCCAGACTTTTCTTCATGCGCGTTTCCGCGTCGATTTTGATTTCATTAATCATGCTTTTACTCTCTTACGAATCATGGCGTACATGGTTTTTTTCTACCATCAAAGTGCCTTCATTGCCACCAACGACGATATTCAGCAACGCACCGGCTTTTGACATCCTGAAAACACGTACAGGCATATTGTGTTCACGACACAAACAGATGGCAGTGAGATCCATAACACCGAGTTTCTTGTCGAGCGCCTCGTCATAGGTCAAGCGCTCATACATTTTTGCAGCAGGGTTTTTCATCGGATCGGCGTCGTAAACCCCGTCAACCTTGGTTGCCTTGAGTACCAGCTCGGCATCGACTTCAATACCGCGCAAACAGGCGGCAGAATCCGTAGTAAAAAAAGGATTACCTGTCCCGGCAGCAAATATCACCACTTCACCATTTTCCAGGTAACGAATAGCACGGCGACGATCGTAGTGTTCGACGATGCCGCTCATGGGAATAGCAGACATGACATGGCTCTGGATGTTGGATCGCTCCAGCGCGTCCCGCATTGCCAGCCCGTTCATCACCGTGGCCAGCATACCCATATGGTCGCCTGTGACGCGATCCAGACCGGCTGCTGAAAGTGCTGCGCCACGGAAAAGATTGCCTCCGCCGATAACCAACCCCACTTGTACACCTATGCCAACTAACTGCCCGATTTCGAGAGCCATCTTGTCGAGCACACGGGGATCAATACCAAATCCTTCCTGTCCCATCAGCTCTTCACCGCTGAGTTTGAGCAGGATGCGCTTGTATTTTCGGTCCTTGCCAGTGGCCATGTGCTGATTCTCTTGATGGTCAGGTGACGGATTGGAAACGGCAGCCATTCTAGTGCAGAACAACATACATTTCAGCCTGCCGCAAAGACGGGCAGACGTGGATAAACAATTATTGTGGGCGAGGCACGATATAATGTGCGCTTCACTGTCACCCGTAGTTCGGCATCAACAACGCAGGATCAGCATGCAACTTCCCATCGACATCAACAGTATCAAAGGATTCCTAGACCCTGCCGAGGGCACTGCGCTTTACGAACACTGTATGGCCACGTCCACTATAGGCCCTTGCCTTGAGGTTGGCAGCTACTGTGGCAAATCCACAATCTATCTCGGCACTGCCGCCAGGATCACCAATAGCATCGTCTACGCTGTTGACCACCACCGTGGCTCGGAAGAACATCAACTGGGCGAGGAGTATCACGACCCCGACCTGTATGACAGTGGCGCCGGCCTGATGGACAGCTTTCGCGAGTTTCGCAAGGCCATGCGAGCAGCGGATCTGGAAAACCACGTAGTGCCTGTTGTCGCCGCATCAACAGTTGCAGCACGCCAATGGGCTACTCCGCTCGGCATGGTATTTATCGACGGCGGTCACTCACTGGAAGCCGCACTGAATGACTACCGAAGCTGGGCGGGCCATATCCGCCCAGGCGGCGTATTGGCTATCCACGATATATTCCCGAATCCGGCCGAAGGTGGCCAGGCACCTTATGACATCTGGAAACTGGCCAGGGCATCCGGATTATTTGAAGAGTTGCCCATGGTAAAAACACTGGGATTATTCAGGAGACTGTAGGAAAAAATCCCGACTACGCAGGGGTTTGCCACCCAGATGATGTGCCAGTATCTGGCGCATCATGCGTTTGGCGATTTTTTTTACTTCATCTGACGAAAAATCATTTTGTGACATTGCCACAAAATCGGCACCTCTACCGACGTGCCCTTGGCCGGACACAGAATAAGAACCTGACGCCTGGTCGCTGACAAGTACCAGGCCCCTGTCAACCAGATAAACATAGTCCTGCCCTGCATCAATAGCCTTGCCAGCCATGTCTTGCCCCAGACTCAAACCGTAACCTAGCGCAGCCAGCAACCCGAACTCGAATTGCCGAAGCAGGGATTCAACATCCTCACAATGTTGCAGTTTTTCAATCACGTCTGCATACAAGGCAAATACAACCGGCTCAGCATGATAATGCGGCAACAAACGATAAATCAGTTCGTTAACATAAAATCCGCAATACAACTGCTGCCCGCTAAACGACACGGGTAACCCCAAGGGTTCTGCTGATTGCAAGTGCTTCAGATCCGACTTACCCGACCACTCAAGGTCGTAAAGACAAAACAATAATGGCTGGCTAGTCCTGTTTTTGTTGCCTCTGGATGCCCTGATAATTACATCCAGTCTTCCCTCACTTTCTGTCAGCAGGGAAGCGATAACCGATGTTTCCCGATACTTCCTGCTGTGCAAGAGAAAACCTTGCGGCATACACTTGTTACTCGATACCCAGACTATTGAGTGTCCTTTCGTTATCCGCCCAGCCACGCCTGATCTTGACCCACAATTGCAGCATGACTTTTTTTCCGAACATTTCTTCCATATCAATACGAGCCTGCTGGCCAATTTTCTTCATTCTATCGCCAGCCTCACCAATGATGATTTTTTTTTGTCCTTCTTTCTCAACCAGAATCAGACCAGAAATACGCAGCAAATTCCC
>DAOMGE010000034.1:0-32578 GCA_035430165.1 Pseudomonadales bacterium
CGTATATTTACCATCTAATTTCGATTCAAATTTTTTCAAGCAATATACATCCGCCATTTTACCAACCACATGAAGGTAATCACGCCTAGGATTTCTTATTGGCCAAAAAACCTTTCCAATTACAGAATGACCATTCTGAAGCTTTCCAAACGAAACAATAATATCATCAATGTACATTACACAATCCCCATCCAGATCACACTCATGGACAATCTTTGAAATGGTTCCTGAAAAATGCAACTCAACATTAGAATTGTCTTTATTTTCCCTATCTTTATTAACCAAAGAGTTTGGAACTACGCCCACACTGCCATCAGAGTTTTCTGCCGAGCAATAAAATGAAAAAAATAATGCCAAAAAACAATAAATAAAAATTAATTTTTTAATACATTTCATAAAAAACGTTACTCTGACCCTTATTATTCTTTCCCTGCCGCATCCCATATCAAACGCGGGTCAAAGCTGATCGACGCCAGCATTGTTACTACCACGCTCGCGCCAAACATCATTGCTGCTGCGCCGGGGAGGATGGCCACGACCTGCCCCAGATGCACGAGTGCCACCATCAGTGCGACTACAAAAATATCCAGCATCGACCAGCGACCGAGAAATTCCAGCACGCGAAACAATTGCGCGCGGCGTTGCGTTTGCATTGGCGAACGTCGCTGTACCGACAGCAGTAAATACGACAACGCACCCAGCTTGCCGAAGGGCACCATGATGCTGGCGGTGAACACGATCAGCGCAATCGCCGGAAAACCTTCGCGCGCCAGTCGCAACACGCCACTCATGATCGTGTCCGGCTCGCCGCGCCCGAATTGCAGCAATGTCATCATCGGCAGGAAATTCGCAGGGATCAGCAATACAAACGCAAGCATCACAAAGAACCAGGTTTTCTGCAGGCTGTGCGGTGTGCGCAAATGCACCAGCCCGCCGCAACGCGCGCAGCGTACGGCGCCACCCGGCGGGCAGCGTTGCAACTGATGGCAGGCCTTGCACAAGGCAAGACCGAGACTGGCGGCAGTGATGGGGGGATTGTTCATGCGCATATGATACCGGGCAACATGTTTTTATGATCCTGATGCCGCCGCGTATTCCGCCGCACCCAGCAATCCCAGTTTTTCATTCAGCACGACATGCACCGGCACGTTTTCCAGCAGCGCGCGCATATTCGGCTTGTCGCGGAACGCCGCGATAAAACAACCGTCACGGAGAAAAGCGGCATTTTTGGCCGCCACACCACCAGTGATATAGACACCGCCCATCGGCACATTGACCAGCGCAAGATTACCGGCCGTGCTGCCGTAACATGCCATGAACAGCTGCATAGCGGCCAGCGCATCCGCATCACCCCGCTGTGCGGCAAGGCTGATGTCTGCGGCGCTCACAGAAAGTGCGTCCGCACTGAATCCGTTGATGTGACGATAGATATTTTGCAGCCCCTGCCCCGATACAACGGTCTCCAGGAAAACCGCGCCCAGTCTCGCCTGTAAATCGGCGTGCAGCGCCTGTTGCTGCGGGCCGTGCGGGGCAAAATCCGCGTGGCCGCCTTCACTCTCGACCACGTACACCCGCCCCTTGCCGTTGATACGCGTGGCGATACCAAGGCCCGTGCCCGCCCCCACCAGCAATTGCGTGCCGCCCGGCTGCGGCTCACCCGCTTGCAGGGTGAGCAGATCCTGCGATGACAGCACGGACAGCCCGTAGGCCATCGCCACGAAATCATTGATCAGCACCACCGGGAAGCCGTAGTGCGCCTGCAGCTCGGCGGCATCCAGCACCCACGGTAAATGTGTGACCGCGCAGTGCTGGTGCAGCACCGGCCCGGCCACGGCCAGGCAAGCGGTCTCGATGTTGTCTCCGGGCAACAGGAACTGCGCCAGCGCCGCCCGGACGGTGGGGTAGTCGCCGCTGGCCAGCACGGCCTGCCGCTGCGGCACCAGTCTTTGCCCTTCCCTGGCACACAGCAACAAGCGCGTGCTGGTGCCACCGATGTCTGCTGCCAATATCATCTTCTTGCCTCATCCGCCCGGAATGCTGCCACAATACCAAATGCCCGACGAAACTGGCTTTTTTAATCCCTCCGGCACCTTTAAAAGGAACACTAGCAACATGAAAGTGACTATCTTCGGTTCCACCGGTGATCTGGGCCGTGAATGTTTACAGCAGTGCCTGGACGCCGGCCATGACATCACCGTGCTGGTACGCAACCCGAATAAACT
Organism: Pseudomonadales bacterium; assembly: GCA_035430165.1. Taxonomy (GTDB): domain Bacteria; phylum Pseudomonadota; class Gammaproteobacteria; order Pseudomonadales; family UBA7239; genus UBA7239. Next base: position 2,223 of record DAOMGE010000034.1, read on the forward strand.
GCCTGCGAGTATCAAAAGCCGGATCGCCATTATCCAGGGCGATGCCCTGTCGTTCGAGGATGTGCGTCGCGCCATTCCTTCCGACACCAACGCCATCCTGTTTGCCATTGGCGTCGATGAAAAAACATCGCCACTGGATCTCTGTACCGATGTCACTCGACATATCCTGCACGTGATGCGCAACAAACCGGGCATGCGTCTCGTGTGGTGCGGTGGCGGCAGCAATATCCTGCCAGATGATGTCGTGACACTGGGCTCACGATTTGTGCGATTTTTTTCAGAAAAATTCCTGGCACACCGGCATGGCGACAAGGAACACCAGATCGCGTTGCTGGAAGCCAGCAAGGATGTCACGTGGATTGGCATCCGCCCGCTGCAAATGAAAAAGGGATCAAAACGCGGGCAATACCGCCTGGGCTTCCATGCTTACAGCGGCCTGTCAAAAATCACCTTTGCCGATTGCGCACACGCCATGGTGCGCATGCTGCAGGACGATACCTGGATCGGCAAGGCACCGATTATCCAGTACTGAACAGGAAAAAACAGGAACACACCCATGGAATTCACCAACAACGAACACCTGTCCTATGCGATGCAGAACCATGCGGCACGCGAGCATTTCCTGAATATCAACGCGCCGTCACAGTTGCTGGACTGGAGTCATCTCGCGATTGAAACCGTGATGATACTCGGCGCGCTGCTCGGTTTTGTGCATGCACTGCGCACTGCGAAAAAAAGCGGATCGCCTTCTGCACTGTATACGTTTGCCGGTATTTTTATTTACGGGCTGGTGATGGATATTTCCTCGTATTACTCCGTGGGCAATTTCTGGCATGGCGAATTTTCCGTGATGCTGGTGTGGAACCGTTTGCCGCTTTATATCGCCATGCTTTACCCCGCGCTGATCTACCACTGTTACATGACCATCCGTCGTTACGCATTCCCGCGCATCACCGAAGCTGTGTGCGCGGGTTTTTACAGCGGCATTATCTACATGATTTTTGATAACCTCGGCCCTTCACTGAACTGGTGGATCTGGGATCGCAGCAGCCCGTTCAGCCAACCGCTGTTAAACAGCGTGCCGCTGACCAGTTATCACTGGCTGTTCCTGTTCAATACGGCACTGGCGTTCTGGCTGCGCACCTTTGCATGGGATGCGCTTGCTGAAAATAAAATGATGAAAGCGCGGCTCGGCACCGTGTTGATACCGGTGCTCACCATCCTGCTCGGCGGCGTGTTGTTTATTCCCTACGATCTGTTCCTGTTTGCGTTCAAAAACATGATCGCTGTTTCGGTGATGATCCATGCCGTGACATTTTTTCTCGCTGGCTACTGGTTCCTGTTGCAATATCGAAAACCGACGGCAGGCGCTGATCCGCTGCTGATGTTTTTTCCGGTGTTATGGATAGTCGCGCACTTGTATATTTATATCGCCAAATACGAGAAGCTGTGGGCAGTCACTGCCGATGGACTTAACCGGGATGGCCTGGCGGTGGGCAACCTGTTTGTCGTGGCAGCGGCGATGGTGATCGGCACGGTGATAACCCTGGCGAGCCACCCGGCAAAAAAATAATGTAGGGGATGCACGGACATGATGGCCATCACGCGTCGCAGGGAAGGGATTGTCGCGCTGCAGCGGTCGGCGCTGCTGGCTGTCATCCTGCTGGTGTGTTCGGTCTGTGGCCACGCCGCCAACCGGCCCGACCTGTTGCTGATCCTGACCGACGACCAGTCCTGGGCGCACACAGGCATGGAAGCGTATCCGTCGGTAAAAACGCCCAATTTTGACACGCTGGCCAGACAAGGGATTTATTTCCGGCAAGGATTTGTCTCGGCCCCCACCTGCACCGCCTCGCGCAGTGCCATCCTGTCGGGACAGGATTTCTGGCGCAGCGGCAGCGGCGCGGTGTTGCACGGCACCTACCCGTGGGAGCTCATCAGCTATCAGGAAATCCTGCAGCAGCACGGCTATCGCACCGGCTTTACCGGCAAGGCCTGGGGGCCGGGGTACCAGTACGATCGCGGGACGCTGACGGGCGAGCAGTTCAACACCATCCAGAAAAAAACCGTGCCGGAAGGCATCTCGCCGACCGACTACGCTGCCAATCTCGACGCGTTTCTCAGCAGCCAGCCTGCCGGCCAGCCGTTCTCGTTCTGGGTCGGCATCCAGGAACCGCATCGCCGGCGGACGGCATTCAGCACCGACGGCTATGCCGCCAATGACGGCAACTACTTTGCCACCGCCGAACAGAAACGGGCCTTTCCCGACGTCTTGCCCGACACCCTGTTTGCACGCCAGGATTTCCAGGGCTACCTGCAGCAAATCGAACAGCTCGACGGGGAAGTGGGCCACATCATCGACGTGCTGCGCCAGCACGGGCGACTGGACAACACCCTGATCGTGTTCACCTCGGATAACGGTATGCCGTTCCCCGGCGGCAAGAGCAACAACAGCTATTACGGTGTGAAAGTGCCGTTTGCCGTGCGTTGGGGCCAGGGCATTCGCCAGCCGCACATCGACAGCAGCACGCTGGTCAGCACCATCGATATCGCCCCGACCTTCCTGCAGGCAGCCGGCGTGCCGGTACCGCCGGCCATGACAGGCGTGAGCTTCCTGCCACTGCTGGTCGGCAAGCCTGCGCCCACCGCACGCCAGGGCTATGTGGTCACCGGTTATGAGCGGCATACACCGGAAGCGCGGCCGGAACATGGCACCTATCCCAGTCGCGCCATCGTCACCGGGCAATACATGTACATCCGCAACTTCCTGCCGGATCGCTGGCCCTTCGGCGATCCGCCGGATTTCGCTGACGGCCAGTCATACCTGTTGTGGAAAGATGTCACGGATCCGGCAGAAGTCGAGTGGCGCAAGACCTGGTTGCTGGGCAAGCGCCCGGCAGAAATGTTGTTTGATATACAGGCCGATCCGTTCCAGAAAACCAACCTGATTGCGACAACAGCAGGCATGCAGAAATTTCGCAACACCGTTGAGCCACTGCGCCTGGCACTGCAGGCGTATCTGGCCAGGACAGGCGATCCCGTCCTGAAAAATCCCCGGTATTTCGAAGCGATGCCCATCACAAGATAGACAACAGGCAAATGACAACAAGCAAATGACAACAAGACATCACAGGAATGCCGGTCGATGAACACACTGGACAATGATGAGCAGACCGACGTACCCAAATACGACGACCGCAATATGCCGTTTTTTATTCTCGGTTGTGTGCGTTCCGGCACTACGCTGTTGCGCGACCTGTTGCGTGAGCACCCGCGACTGGAATGCCCGGAAGAAACCCATTTTTTTCACTGGGGCGATCCCTTCGGTACGCCGCGTTACGCCAGTTACTACCGCAGCAAGGCCTTTCAGGAACATCGCGCACTCGACTGGATTGATGAAAGCGAATTTGAAACGATGCTGGAGACCTGCCAGTCACGCGAGCATCTGGCCTTTGTGTATGGCGAACGTTTCCTGCAAAAAATCAATCGCAACGGTGCGCGCCTGTTCGACAAGACGCCGCAAAATATTTACGGGATTTTTCTCATTCATGCTGTTTATCCCACGGCGCGTTTTATCCATATCCACCGCCATCCGCTCAACGTGGTGGCGAGCCTGAAAACAGGCAAGGTGATGCCAGCACAGACACTGCGCGGCGCGATCAACTACTGGATGGAAAGCATGCTGCTGATCGACCAGTTCCGGCGTGTGCATCCGCAACTGTTGCTGGAAGTGCCGTATGAATCGCTGGTGGATGACCCTGATCCGGTGCTGGCGCGCATCCTGGCGTTTGTCGGTGAGGATGCCGATACCTTGCCAACGCAGGCAGGCAAGACAAGGCCGGAACAACATCGCTACCGCGACATCTTGTCGGAACAGGAAATCCGTATCGTCATGAACAAGTGTGAACCGTTTGTCTCGCACTATGGTTATGACAAATTATGATGGTTATAAAAATCATGTGTAAGAACGACGTGTATAAAACCGGCAGTGACACAACATGAGCGATTGCTGGCGCCTACCGCTCGCTGAGGGACAGACCCCTGAAGGCAGTGCTGTGCGTGTCACACAACGGGCGCAACCCAATCCGGTCATTACATGTGGCATCGACCTGGATGCCTCCAATTTCCTGGTTATCGATATCGCGCTGCAATTGCCAGACACACAGCTCGATCAATACACCTGCAGCAAGCTGTACTTTTCAGACTCACCCGATGGTTTCTCGGAAGAAAAAACCTGCTGGTTCACGCTGCGCAAAACCGATACGCGACAGATGGCGTTCCTGCCGGTGCCGGACATATTGCGCGACAGTCCCTGCGGATATTTCATGGTGGATGCATTGCCGCTGTTGCAGGACTGTGAGTTTGTGCTGCACGGTGTGTACAGCGGCACAACCGGCAACCTGCTGTATTACCTGCGCCACTACGATCCTGTCATCACACCGCAGGTGGTGGCACTGGCCGGCGAATTGCGTTGCCAGGACGTCGCACGCGACCTGGTGTCGCTGCTCGCCCGCAAATTGCGCACCGGCAGTTTTGCCATCGATTACACGCTCACCAACGCCATCATCCGGGCACTGGAAAAAACCGGCAACGCTGAAGCACTTGCACTCATGGCCAATCGTCTCGCTGTGCACAATTACCATCACTGTTACGGCCTGCTGGACAACCGTGGCCATGGCGAAATTTGCGGTGTGCAGAACGGCGAGGATCACGCCATTTTTCTCGGCGAATATCCCGCTGCCGATTATGTGCTGATGGATTTGCTGGTCGACATCGACTGGGCCAACACGCGGTTTTACGATTACTGCAAACTGTACTTCAGCTTTGTGCCTGTTCGTGCGGACAATGGTCAGCTGCAGGCTTTTTCTGAAGAACACGTTTTTTCTGAAGAAAATGTCGCCTGTTTTCGCGTACTGCGCGCCGGCCAACGCGAACGTATCACCGTGCGCTTGCCGTTGCCCGACGGCGATGGCGCCAGCTGGCGAGTGGCCTTGCGGCTTGATCCACTGCCGGGATGCCGTACCGGGCGTTTTGCGGTGTCGGCGTGTCGCACGGTAAACGCCAGTGCGTGTGACGAGACACTGCGCAAACATGCAGACCTGAATTTTCTCAAACAGCAGACACGGCGCGCCGTGGCAGACAGCGAAGCGCGGCAAGTTTCACCCATTCGCCACCTGCCGGAATCCATCACGCTCGAACTGACACCGCGTTGTGATTTCACGTGCGGCCATTGCAGTTCGCATGGCACGAAAGAATTGCACGATGAATACAATCGCATGCCGGTTTTCCCTGAACAACATCTCGACAGACTCGCTGCCGATGTTTTTCCTGCCTTGTCGACACTGACTATCGTCGGGCGCGGCGAACCTTCCATTGTCCCGGATAAATACTGGCAAAAACTGATGGGACATCTGCGTGCAGCCGACACGCGTTTCACCATGGTGACACACGGTTATCACATCCCGCGCCGCATCACGGCGGACAATATCGATCTCGTTGATACCATCACCATTTCTATCGACGGCATCACGCAAGACACCTACGCAAAAAATCGCGGCGGCAAGACATTGCAACGCGTGTTGCAGCACGCCACCTACTATCACGAACTGCGCAAACAGTCGCGCATGGCACGTCGGCCGCGCCTGTGTTTTTCGTGGACGCTGCTGAAAAACAATATCCACGAATTTCCGGATTTTGTCCGCTACGTGTCACGCTTCGAACCGGACCTGCTGTATGTGCGTCACTTGCTGGTGTATCACAGCAAGGACATGGAGCAATCGCTGTTTGATGAACCTGAACGCGCCAATCACTATCTGCGTGAAGCGTATGCCGTGATGGCGCAACATGGCATACGTGGTGACTGCCCGCCGCTATTCAACGATGTCGAGATTGAACTCGGCAAGCATCGCATCGCTTCATCGCGCGACGATGATGGCTTCCGGCCGATCCGCGGCACGCAGGACGGCGAACCGATTCCCGTCATTCTCGGCAGTTACCGCAAAGCCGGGGCATGCTATGTCCGGCTGTCGCTGGCGGTGACCGTGGATCCTGCCGATGCCAGGCGCTACCAGCACAGCAAGCTGTATTACGATCGCAGCAACCGCCGGCACTTTTCTGAAAAACAGGTCGTGTGCTTTGTGATGCCGCGCAACAGCCAGCGCACGACCGTCGTCCTGCGCTTGCCGTTTGCCCTCGGTGAAGGGGAAACGGTCGGCTTCCGGCTCGATCCTTTGGCCGGCTGTCGCCAGGGTAGCTTCGAAATCACCGACTTCGCGCTGGTGGACGGCAACAGCCTGGACGCGGCACAGCGGGAACAGGCAGATCGCCAGCACCACATCACCACCATTCGCCAGCACCCGAAGGACGGCATGCCCGGTTTCACCCGGGCATCCATGTGGGCGTTTTTCCACCTGCCGGTATCAGGCGCCGCCATACAGAAACAGGCGCCTCGCTTGCCGGAGGTGGCAACGGTTGTGCTGGTCGACGACGATCGCCTGGATTCGCCACCCGACAAGGCGGGTGAGCACTGGCCACAGTTGCTGGCAGACATGCACCGGTACCGCCACAACCTGCGGCTGCACACAACGGGTAATGCCCTGCCGCTGTACATCAATGACGGCACCGCCGATTTGCTGGATGGCGTGGTCATCCTGGCGAGCCGGTGGGATACACACCGGGCCGTGCCGACGACCGTGGCGAACTATCATGCGTGGCGGACACAGTGCGGACTGGCACGGCGACCTCGCCTGCACATTCGCTGGGAGCTGACCGCCGACAATGCCGCCGCACTGCCCGCCTGCGTGGCGGCGATCCTGCCGCTGGATATCGACACACTGATTATTGGTGGTAGCGATACACTGCTCGCCAGTGATGCAGTGATCGAACCCCTGCGTCGCAGTCTGGCACTGCTGGCAAAACACCAGGTGCCTTGTGAAGTCGCCAGCGACGCGGCGATCCCATGGTTATCCGCATGGGTTGCCGCTATATGAGTGAAAGCTATCATGGATAAAAACGACGACACCCGCGATCACGATTACCGCTGCGTCTACATGCACCGCACCGGCGTCATCCTCAGCAATGGCGAAGTGAATACGTGTGCGGCACCGTATGTAAAAACAGTCGGCAGTTTGCAAGACCAGTCGTTCCCTGATTTGTGGCTCGGCGAAACCATGCAGGATCTGCGACGCGACATCGGTACCGAACGCGAATGGAAACAGTGTCGCAATTGCTGGTTCCGCGAAATCAATTACAGCAACCAGCGCAAGGAGCGCCACGACCGCAAGGCGTTTGATTACAACCAGGGCTCCAGCTATTCACTCGATGCCTGGGATTTCCGTGGCTATGAAGGCCGAACCGACATCATCGCCACCGACTAGACAGGCAGGAAATCGTATGCCAGGTACATCACTGCGCCCGTGGTCATACACCACATCCACCGGTATTACCTTGCGCGGGTTTGAAACGGCTATCACCGGCAAACCGCTCGTGCATTTCCTGCACGGCACCGGATTTAACGGACTGGTGTACTGGCCGATGTTGCGCCACCTGTTGCCGCATGTGGATATGGTCATCACCAACGCACAAGGCCACGGCGGCAGCGATGCGGGGAAAAAATTTCTCGGCTGGCAAGCCAACGCGGCGATGATCCATGACGTGCTACTGCATAAGAAATCGCAATGGGGCAATGCCGGTGTGATCGGCATGGGCCACAGTTTTGGCGCGATTGTCACGTTGTTGATAGCCAACCAGCAACCGTCTGTATTTGATCGCCTGCTGTTGCTCGACCCGATTTTCTTGCCGCCGGTGCTCTCGATGTTATCGCACGTTTTTCGCCACACCGGACTGGTGGAATTGACGCCGATGGTGAAGATGACACGCAAGCGCCGTGCGCACTGGCCTGATCGTGATGCGGTGCGCAACAGCCTGTACCAGCACGGTGTATTTCGCGGCTGGCACGATGAAGCCTTCGATGCGTATCTGGAACACGCCTTGTACGAACGCGAAGACGGCATGCATCTGGTCACTGCACCGGATCTGGAAGCGGATGTGTTTGCGGGCTACGCGGCAGGCATGTCACGCGTGATCCGCCAGCTGCAGCAGCCGTGCCATATGATTCGCGGTGATCGCACGTTCGCGTATGTCAAAACCGGATTGGCGCGCGCGTGTCGCCTCAATCACCGTGTCACGCAGGAAACGATGCCGGGTGCGCATTGTTTCATGCTGCAACATCCGCAGGCAGTCGCTGAACGTATTGTACAAAGGCTACGCGAGACCGGCGTGATACCGTGAACCCGGTTACTCCATGATCGGATTATGTGGATTGCTCACCATGCGCTCGACCATCTGCCGGAAAGCAATCGGGTGTTGCTTGTCCAGCCTCGCCGCGCGCGACAACAACATTTTTTCTGAAAAATGATTGTCCGTCGCCGTTGCTGACTGCTTGATTGCAAACACAACCTTGTTGGTGCAATCCTCAGCGGCCACCACAATCACCCTGTCAGCAAAACACTGGCGCATGCGTTTGATAAACCCGGCGTGCTGCTTCGCATTTTCCGACAGGTTCACCGCCATCACGCCATTGCTGCGCAGCGCGCGGTAACAGTGCTGGTAAAAACTCTCGGTACACAGCGTCGGCGCCTGCCCATCAATATCAAACCCGTCGACAATAATCACATCGTCACTGTTTTCACGTGCCGCGATGTAATCCGCACCATCGGCACAATAAATATGGAAACGCGCATTGTCTGGCGGAATTTTGAATGTATCGCGCAGCGCAATCACTTCTGCGCTGATTTCCACGACATCGATCTTCGCTTCCGGTAATTTCTCGAAGCAGTATTTCGGCAGCGAACCACCGCCCAGGCCGATCATGGTGATGCGCGCCGGCTTCGGCACAAACAACAGGAATCCCATCAGCGTGCGCGTATAACCCAGTGTCAGCCGCAACGGATCCTCAAGATGCATCTGGCTCTGCACGCTGGCAGGGCCAAATTGCAACAGCAGATGGCCGTACTCATCATGCACAAAGGGTTTGCCCGGAATGAACGGGCCAGGGAAGTTTTTCCATGAAATCATTCGCGGATGATAGCAGACTCGTACCAGCCTTTGCTGGCATTCACCACACTCACCACCGCCAGCATCACCGGCACCTCGATCAGCACACCCACCACGGTCGCCAGTGCCGCACCGGATTCAAAACCGAATAGCGAAATTGCCGCTGCAACGGCCAGTTCGAAAAAATTCGATGCGCCGATCAACGCCGAAGGACAGGCAACGTTGTGCTGCTCCCCCAGCGTGCGATTCAACAAATAAGCGAGGCCTGAATTGAAAACCACCTGGATCAGGATCGGCACGGCCAGCAACGCAATCACCAGCGGTTGCCGGATAATGGCTTCCCCCTGGAACGCAAACAACAACACCAGCGTCGCCAGTAATGCGCTGATCGACCACGGGCCGATTTTTTCCATCACCGCATCGAAACCTGCCTGCCCGTTTTCCAGCAATATTTTTCGCAAGACTTGCGCGATGCAAACCGGAATGACGATATAGAGTACAACCGACGTCAGCAATGTCGCCCACGGCACAGTGATACTGGATATACCGAGCAACAACCCGACAATCGGCGCAAAGGCAAACACCATGATGGCGTCGTTAATGGCAACTTGTGACAACGTGAACAGCGGATCACCTTTTGTGAGTTTACTCCACACAAACACCATCGCCGTGCAGGGCGCGGCGGCGAGCAAAATCAATCCGGCGATGTAACTGTCAATCTGTGCTGCCGGCAACAACGGCGCAAACAGGTGGCGAATAAAAATCCAGCCAAGCAAGGCCATGGAAAACGGCTTCACCAGCCAGTTCACGAACAGCGTGACCCCGATGCCGCGCACATGTTTTTTTATCTCATGCAACGCACCAAAATCCACTTTCATCAGCATCGGGATAATCATTACCCAGATCAGGATTCCGACCGGCAAATTCACCCGGGCGATTTCCATGCCCGCAACCGCATGGCTCAAACCGGGCAACACTTGTCCCAATGCAATGCCGGCCACAATACAGAGAAAAACCCAGGCGGTAAGATAGCGTTCAAAAAAATTCATGGCACAACTCCTGCAATTTTTTCCATTTCTATCTTGAGCTGTTCAGGATTTTTTTGCAGCTGATCCAGTGGCAATGCAAAAAAGGCTTCAATACGTTTGCGCAGGATTTTGTACGCCGTGATGAACGCCGCATCGATTGCTTCATCTGTGCCCGTGGCATGCGCCGGATCTTCCACGCCCCAGTGTGCGCGTATCACCGAACCAAGATAAGCAGGGCACGCTTCGCCTGCTGCGCTGCCGCAAACGGTAATAACCATGTCTGGCGTAACAGGAAGGTCATCCCACGACTTGCTGTGATAGCCCTCTGTTGCAATGCCTTCTTTCGCCAGCAAGGCCAGTGACCGCGGATGCACATAACCCGCCGGTTTACTGCCTGCGCTGATTGCGCGCCAACCGGCAGGGGCGAGATGGTTGAACGTGGCTTCAGCGAGAATGGAACGGCAGGAGTTGCCAGTGCAAAGAAACAGGACATTCACGGGATACGCTCTTCAGGATCAGTCGGGTGTCACTGTGGGAATTTATGACATTCACGTTACGGTTTTTTTACCGCCACGGCATTCACCAGTGTTTCTTCACGCGTAGCTGGCACTTTGAAACCGAACCACTCCCACATGCCGATATCCGGCCTGCTCCACCACAGGTACGGCAGGGAGATGCGTTCATCCGGCAAATCAAACCCCGCTTCACGGATCAGGCCGATATATTCTTCCGCTGTTTTCTGCACGTGCATCGGGTGGCGGAATAACAATCGGATCAAGGGCGAATAAATATAGCGCTTGGTGGATTCCGCAAATAGCAACAGACCGCCCGGTTTCAACACGCGAAAAAATTCACGGATCGCCGCTTCCTGATGTACCAGATGGTGAAATGTCTGGTGGCAATACACGATATCAACGGCGTTATCCGGCAGCGGGATAGCCGCAGCATCACCCACCAGTAATTCAACCGGCGCTGCGCAGCGTGCGAGTTCCGGCTGGATCTGTTGCGGCATCTCGGGATCGGCATCCAGCGCGATAATACGCGCAGGTGAAAAACGCTGTGCCAGTTGCACCAGTGAAAACCCGAAACCGCTGCCCACATCCAGTACCGTGTCACACGGCGCCCGGGCGGGCATCAGGCGTTGCAAATCATTCAACGCCCGCTGCAGTACGTGTACATTCCAGGTTTGCGTGCCGAGAAACCATTTTCCGAAACGCGTTTCCGGCACGAAATCCACTGACATGACAACAACTCGTACGCTAGGGGATCAGCCAAGATTTTTGGCAACAAAATCCCAGTTGACCAGGTTCCAGAAAGACTCGACATATTTCGCGCGCAGGTTGCGATAGTCGATGTAATACGCGTGTTCCCACACATCGCAAGTCAGCAGTGGCTTCTTGCCTTCTGTGAGCGGACAACCGGCAGCACCCATGTTGACAATTTCAACCGAACCGTCAGCATTTTTTACCAACCAGGTCCACGCAGATCCGAAATTACCAACAGCCATGGTGCTGAATTTTTCTTTAAATGCAGCGAAAGAACCGTAAGCCTTGTTGATAGCATCAGCCAGTGCGCCTGTGGGTTCACCGCCGCCATTCGGGCTCAGGCAATTCCAGTAGAACGTGTGGTTCCAGATTTGTGCGGCATTGTTATAAACACCGCCAGAGGATGACTTGATGATGTCTTCCAGGCTCTTGCCTTCGAATTCTGTGCCCGGCACGAGATTGTTCAGGTTGGTGACATACGCCTGGTGGTGTTTGCTGTAATGGTATTCCAGGGTTTCAGCAGAAATGTGTGGCGCGAGGGCGTCTTTGGCGTAAGGCAGTGCAGGCAATTCGAAAGCCATGGGGTGTCTCCTTGGAGGGTTACTGAAAAGGTTGCCGGAAGATTGACGGGTTTGCGTTGATGACAGGCCGGTAAGTATTGGCGTTTTGCTGCTGAATGCAAGTCCGGCAACAATCCACACGCATCACAAGGTAATGGCATCCAGTTGTGCCTGCACTTTTTTCTTCCACTCCTGCTGGCGCAGTTTTTCATTTTCCAGCGGCCGGTAATCCTTGCCGACAGGCTTGCCGAGCGCATTGTCCGCATTGGCGACCCGCAAGGTGAAAACCAGGTCGCGGCGATTGCGCACCGCATTGCTGGTCCACGGACTGTCTATCGTCGTTGGCAAGCCCACACCCGTCTTGCTACCGGGTGCAAGACCACCCGCTACCGAATACGTCACCGGGCCGGTAACCAGCAAGTTGCCCTGGGAATCGTGCAGGTAGCCTTGCAAGAAAACCCGCGTCAGGCTTTCACTACTGCCGTTGGTGATGATGAAAACCATCGTCGGCGTCGGCGATCCTGACGACCAGCCAAAAGTGGCTTCGCTGACCTGTATCTTGTCGATCACGACGGCATTGGCAGGTGCTTGCGCGGCGAGTTGTTTATCCAGTTCCGCAATCTTGCTGTCGGCCTGGGCCAGTCCTTCGCGATAGGCCGCACGCTTTTTCTCCAGTTTTGCCTGCGCCAGCGCCAGCAACTGTTTTGCGTTCTTGCCGGCTACCGAGGCATACACCTTGTGGGTAGCTGCTTTCCTGTCGGCGCCGGTTTTCTGGTCGAGTGTGGCGCGTTCGTCTTCCGCCGTGGCCGTGGCCGGTTCGGTCAACACCTCGATACTGTGGCGGACGGCCGCCTGTTGCTCGGGTGCGACTCCACTGACCACGCGTTCGATGCTGGCTTCGTATTCCGCCACGGTGTTGCCGTGTACCACGGGTGCGCGCAATGCCAGCCACACTGCCACCGCCAGCAACGATCCCCCACCAAGGCCAACCAGCAGCCATTGCCGCCAGCCAAACTGCCTGACAGCGGGCAGGCGGATCAGGGGAACACTGGCCGCATCCAGCGCATAGGCCGCTTTTTGCAGGGTGTTGGGCTTGTCCTCCGGCTCATCAATTTCCAGTTCAACCCGGCACTCGACACCGGCGCGCTGCAGCACTCGCGCCAGTTTGTCTGCCGGTGTTTTTTCCTGGTAGGTCTTGAAGATGCGGCCGGCCTGTAACAGGCGGCGGGTATTTTCCGTGCCCTGCTTGAGGAACGCCGCCAGGTTCTCGACTGCTTGTTGCTCGGGCAGGGTGAAACGGCCGGTCAGGGTAACGTTGTAGCGGGCGGGGATATCCGTGTCGTTGCGATGCGACCATTCCAGCAGCCGGCCGGTCAGGGCGTCCTTGGCGTTCTGCAAGATCGCCGTTGCCCTGCTTGTTTCCTGCTCGCCTGCCATATCCACCTCTCCCATGCCGGACAGTCTTTTTACCACCATGCCTGCCCCGCTACCAGCTGTTACAATGCGGCCGTCACCAAGATTACCTGACCCGTCATCGTGCTGAAAACATCCGCCCTGAAATGATGCCGCCATGAAACTGCCATCCCTGTTCATTACCCTCGCTGCTGCCAGTGGACTGCTGGCTGTTGCGCTCGGCGCCTTCGGTGCACATGCCCTGAAGGCGCGATTGCCGGCTGACCTGCTAGCCATCTGGCAGACCGCCGTGCAGTACCAGTTCTGGCACACACTGGCGCTGTTCGGGGTCGGCATCCTGCTGGCACAAGGCAGCTTCAGCTCGCGTGCACTAGCGGCCAGTGGCTGGCTGTTTGCCGGTGGCATCCTGATTTTTAGTGGCAGTCTGTACGTGTTAGCGCTTACCAACATCCGCTGGTTGGGCGCCATTACCCCTGTAGGCGGCGCCTTGTGGCTGGCAGCCTGGGCCTGCCTGTGCCGGGCAGCGAGTCAGGGCGTATGACCACCATATCCAGGACCATGCAGATCATCCTCAACGGCAAGCCTGTCGAGGTGGCGGACCACACAACCGTGACTGCCCTCATCGACCAGCTCGGCCTGGCCGGCAAGCGCATCGCCGTCGAAGTGAACGAGGACATCGTGCCGCGCAGCGCACATGCCAACCATATCTTGCAAGCGGACGATCGTGTCGAGATTGTCCATGCCATCGGCGGAGGCTAACCATGAGCAATACCGATACTCCACTCATCATCGCCGGCAAAACCTACAGCTCGCGTCTGATTGTCGGCAGCGGCAAGTACAGGGACCTAGCGGAAACGGCAGCGGCAACAGAGGCCTCGGGCGCGGAGATGATCACCGTCGCCGTGCGTCGCACCAACATCGGCCAGAACCCGGGCGAACCCAATTTGCTCGACGTGGTGCCGCCATCCCGATACACCATCCTTCCCAACACGGCCGGCTGCTATACCGCCACGGAAGCCGTACGCACCTGCAAACTGGCACGCGAACTGCTGGACGGCCACAAACTGGTCAAACTGGAAGTACTGGGCGACCAGAAAACCCTGTTCCCGAATGTCACCGAAACCCTGCTCGCCGCCGAACAGCTGGTGACCGACGGCTTTGACGTGATGGTCTACACCAGCGACGACCCGTTGGTGGCCAAACGCCTGGAAGAGATCGGCTGCGTGGCGGTGATGCCACTGGGCGCACCGATCGGCTCCGGGCTCGGTATCCGCAACCCCTACAACCTGATGATGATCCTGGAAAACGCAAACGTGCCGATCATCGTCGATGCCGGCGTCGGCACGGCGTCGGATGCGGCGATCGCGATGGAGCTGGGCTGCCACGGCGTCCTGATGAACAGCGCTATCGCCCACGCGCAAAACCCGGTGCTGATGGCGTCCGCCATGAAGAAAGCCGTGCAGGCAGGCCGTGAGGCGTTCCTGGCAGGCCGCATGCCGCGCAAACTGTACGCCAGCGCCTCGTCGCCGCTGGATGGCCTTATCCACAACTAGGTTGCGACCATGTTGTCCATCCAGCCACAGTTCAAGAAAAAAGATATCCGCTCGTATGTGATTCGCAGCGGGCGCATCACCGCCTCGCAAGAAAAAGCACTGGAAGAGCACTGGCACCAGATGGGGCTGGACCTGCACAAGGGCATGCACGCGCTTGACGGCACCTTTGCCAATCCGGCCGCTGACCTCATCCTCGAAATCGGTTTCGGCATGGGCGATTCGCTACTGGAAATGGCCGAAAAAAATCCGCAGCAAAATTTCATCGGCATTGAAGTGCATCCACCCGGTGTTGGCCGCATTGTCAGCGAAGCCAGCAAGCGCGACGTAAAAAACCTGCGCATTTTCTGTGCTGATGCCCTCGACGTGCTGGACGACTGCATCGCCGACGACAGCCTCACCCGACTGCAGCTGTATTTTCCCGATCCCTGGCACAAGAGCCGTCACCACAAACGCCGCATTGTGCAACCGGCGTTTGTTGAACGCGTACGGCGCAAACTGAAAGCGGGCGGCATCCTGCACATGGCAACTGACTGGCAACCCTATGCAGACGTGATGCTGGAAACCGCAAGCGCCTGCGACGGTTTACGCAATTGTGCGGGCGAGAATGCATTCAGTCCGCGACCGGATTATCGACCTGAAACCAAATTCGAGCGCCGTGGTCAGATGCTGGGTCACGGCGTATGGGATCTGCTTTTTACCAAAGCGTGATAGACTTTACACACTGGATCATCAGCACGGCGGTTAATCATGTCTGACAATATTCCTACACTCCAACCCATGGCGGATTCATCACCGGAATCCAAACGCGCATTGATTGATAAATGCATCGCGCTGAAATCCATGCCGCATATTTATGACAAACTGAAAAAGCTGTGGGGCTTTCCTGCGTTTTTTGATTACATCGACAACCTGTTGTTGATGGAGCCGGGTCGCGAAGACCGTCACGGCCTGCCGGAAGAGGTGTACCGGGAAATCGATGCGCTGGAACACCTGTTCATCAAGTTCCCCGACGAAATCGCACACCCGACCCTGATCGCGCAAGACCGCGAGGAAATTCGCAAACTGATCGCGGATCGCAAGATCAAGATCAATTATCTGGTGGGTGACAGATAAAGGAAAATCAGCCGGCCGACAGACAATAGGGCTGCGGTCGGCCAAACAGAAAGCCTTGCGCAATCCCCACATCCAGCGTGCGCAGCAGATCCAGCTGCTGGCCGGTTTCAATGCCAGCCCCGATCACCGCTATACCTGCCTGTTGTGCTTCCTGCACTGATTTCGCCAGATTACGCTGTATGCGCACATCGCGCTGTGCACGCAACAGCAATTCACGATCCAGTTTGATGTAATCCGGCTGCAATTTTTTCACGCGGCCAATCTGCGCATGCTCACGACCAAAATTATCGATTGCAATGCCGTAGCCTTTTTCTTTCCAGGCAGCTATAGCCGCAGAAACCTTCTTCTTTTCTGCGACTGCATATTCGGGAATTTCAAGAACGATGCGGCGCGTTTCCAGGCCACAGTTTTTCAGGATGCCTTCAAACACGCGGCCATGATCCGCACTCACCGATAACAAGTGATGCGGATGCACATTGAGATGCAACACCCCTTCCGCAGATTGCAACAGGTAGTTCAGCGCATGTAACGTGCGCGCAAGACGATCAACAAAAGTAATGTCCTCGTTCGCTGCCAGCGTAAACACGCGTTCAGGCGATAACACATTGCCAACCATAGTGAACGCATCACCGGAAGAACTTGCCAACAATGCTTCGTGCCCGATAATACGCCGCCGGCGAAAATCAAACAGCGGCTGGAACAGGGAATCCAGCTGGAGACTGGCGTAATGCGCACAAATACGATCATGTACCGCATACAGGGTGTCAGGCGTGCTGGCTGACACACCAATACGCGGAAATTCACGGCGGTTCAGGTAATCCAGCACATCGGCAAAAACGGCAGGATTTGCCAATTGTTGAATTTCCTGTGCACTCACGAAGCCTTCTCCAGGAAAATTTTCACCGCGCGCGGCTTGACCCACACGGTTTCACCTGGCTGCAGGGCCAATTCACGAAAGCGTTCGCGCGAAAGCTCCGCTTCAA
The DNA here is from genome assembly GCA_035430165.1 of Pseudomonadales bacterium. Lineage (GTDB taxonomy): Bacteria > Pseudomonadota > Gammaproteobacteria > Pseudomonadales > UBA7239 > UBA7239. Next base: position 19,192 of record DAOMGE010000034.1, read on the forward strand.
TAACCTCCGACTCATCTTCCCGATGCAATTCAAGTCGCACCAGCGAGCCAATGGTATGGATATATGCAATTTTCACACGAAACACTGAACTTCCATCTGCCTCGCGCTGTATCTCGATATCGTGAGGACGAACATAGGCAGTTGCTGCTGCCTCCTGCGCATTATTATGTTCATCCACTGGCAACTCTGCTGCACCGATTCGCGCAAACCCCTCATGCACACGACTGTGGAAAAGATTCACGTTACCGATAAATTGATAAACAAAAGGCGATGCAGGCTCATCATAAATCTGTGCGGGCGAACCGATCTGTTCCACCTTGCCCTTGTTCATGACCACAATTCGGTCTGCCACTTCCAGCGCCTCTTCCTGGTCATGTGTCACAAACACGCTGGTGATATGCAATTCATCATGCAAACGACGCAACCAGCGACGCAAATCCTTGCGCACATTAGCATCAAGCGCGCCGAACGGCTCATCCAGCAACAACACTTTCGGCTCTACCGCGAGTGCGCGGGCAAGCGCAATACGCTGGCGCTGGCCGCCAGACAACTGCGGCGGATAGCGATCACTGAGCCAGTCCAGTTGCACCAGATTCAATAATTCATGCACGCGTTTGCGAATTTCTGCTTCCGGTGGACGTGTTTTTTTCGAGCGCACACGCAGCCCGAAAGCCACATTTTCAAACACGGTCATGTGGCGAAACAAGGCGTAGTGCTGGAACACAAAACCCACTTGACGGTCGCGCACATCGGTATGGGTAGTATCTTCCCCGTTAAAAAGAATACTGCCAGCATCCGGTGATTCCATACCGGCGATAATCCGCAACAGCGAGGTCTTGCCGCAGCCCGAAGGCCCCAGCAAAGCCACCAGCTCACCGGTTGGCACATCGAGCGACACATTATCCAGCGCACGGAAATCGCCAAAGTTTTTGGTGATGTTACGAATTTCGATACTCATGTTTTACTCCGCATTCTCTTTACTGCTTACGAATATTCATTCGTGATCAGGCTTACTTGGGCACCGGCTCTGGCGAAAGCTCGTCAAGATTCTGGTACGCCTGCCGCACTTTCCATTCCACGAAAGATTTCAACACCAACGTGACAATCGCCAACAAAGCCAGCAGCGATGCCGACGCAAACGCCGCAACATGGTTGTACTCGTTGTACAACACTTCCACATGCAGTGGCAGTGTGTTGGTCAATCCACGAATATGCCCCGACACCACTGATACCGCACCGAATTCACCCATGGCACGTGCATTGGATAAAATTACACCGTATAACAAACCCCATTTGACATTTGGTAAGGTGATGTGCCAGAACATCTGCCAACCGGATGCGCCGAGCACAATGGCTGCTTCTTCCTCATCCTTGCCCTGTGCCTGCATTAGCGGGATCAATTCACGCGCCACAAAAGGGAATGTGACAAATATTGTAGCCAGCACAATGCCCGGCACCGCAAAAATAATCTTGATATCGTGATCGGATAACCAGCTACCAAACCATCCCTGCAATCCGAAAATCAGCACATAAATCAGGCCGGCAATAACGGGGGATACCGCAAACGGCAAATCTATCAGAGACAACAACAAACTTTTTCCTAAAAAATCAAAGCGTGCAATTGCCCAGGCTGCCGACACGCCGAACACAAGGTTAAGTGGCACCGAAATTACTGCGGCCAACAATGTTAGGCGGATAGCAGACACAGCATCCGGATCGGCAAATGCCTCAAAATATGTTTGCCATCCTTTGCGCAGTGCTTCGACAAATACCGATGCCAGCGGCACCAACAGAAATAGCGTGAGCCAAGCCAGTGCAATACTGATCAGCAGATAACGTACCCACGCCGGTTCGGTCGTCGCCAGCTTTCTATTAGATGCGGCATTATTTGCGGACATGTCGATTACTACTCCACCATTGCAATGCATTCACCAGAAACAACAATAAAAATGAAATCACCAGCATGACCACAGCAATGCCCGTTGCCGCACTGTATTCATACTGTTCCAGTTTGGTGATAATCAGCAGCGGCGTGATTTCTGACACCATCGGCATGTTACCCGCAATAAAAATAACCGAACCGTATTCACCCACAGCCCGAGCAAACGCCAGTGAAAATCCTGTCAACAATGCAGGGAACAGCGCCGGAAAAATCACACGACGGAATGTTTGCCAGCGTGTGGCTCCCAGACTGGCGGCCGCTTCCTCTACCTCACCCTCCAGATCCTCAAGCACCGGCTGTATGGTACGCACGACGAACGGCAGCCCGATAAATGTCAGCACCACCACCACACCCAGCGGCGTGTACGCCACCTTGATGCCATGCGGCTCCAGCCAACTTCCCAGCCAGCCGTTACTCGCGTACAGCGCCGAGAACGTGATACCTGCCACGGCTGTCGGCAAGGCAAATGGCAAATCCACCAGTGCGTCGATAATTTTCTTGCCCGTAAATTCATAACGCACCAGAACCCACGCCACGATCAAACCGAACAGGGAATTGATCACGGCACCGATCAGCGCAGCACCGAATGAAAGCCGGTATGATGCGAGTACACGTGGTGATGTCACCGCCTCCCAGAATTCGGGCCACGTCAGCGCAAACGTCTTGAAGAATGCCGCCGACAGCGGGATCAATACAATCAGGCTGAGATAGAAAACAGTAAATCCGAGTGCCGGGCCAAAGCCCGGCAGCACGGATGCAGATCGCAACAATTTCATGATGTGGGTTACACGTCGTTGATAAAATTATTTGGCGCCATAGATAAGGTCAAATACACCGCCATCGCCGAAATGCTCTTTCTGGGCTTTTTGCCAGCCGCCGAACACGGCGTCTACAGTAAACAATTCCAGCTTCGGAAATTTGTCAGCATATTTGGCTGCAACCGCTGCATCACTCGGGCGATAATAATTTTTTGCGGCAATTTCCTGGCCTTCCGGTGAATACAGGTATTGCAGATATGCTTTGGCCAGTTCCGCGTTCCCGTGCTTGTTGGCAAACTTATCGACAACGGTCACCGGCGGTTCAGCCAATACAGAATAACTCGGCACCACGATTTCAACTTTATCTGGTCCCTGCTCTTTAAGTGCCAGGTATGCTTCGTTTTCCCATGTCAACAGGACATCACCTACGCCGCGCTCGAGAAACGTTGTGGTTGCACCACGCGCACCAGAATCCAGTACGGATACGTTTTTGAATAACTTCGTGACAAACTCTTTCGCTGCTGCCTGATCATTGTTGTTATGTTTCAACGCATAACCCCAAGCTGCCAGATAATTGTAGCGCGCACCACCTGATGTTTTAGGGTTCGGCGACACCACGCCAATACCGGGTTTCACAACATCGTTCCAGTCGTGGATATTTTTCGGGTTGCCCTTGCGCACCAGGAACACGATGGTCGAGGTATAAGGCGTGCTGTTTTTGGGCAAGCGGGTCTGCCAGTCTTTCGGGATCAGCTTGGCCTTTTCAAACAACTGGTCGATGTCATAAGACAACGCCAGCGTTACCACATCAGCTTCCAGTCCGTCGATAACCGCTCTCGCCTGCTTGCCGCCACCACCATGGGACTGGTTCACCGTGACTTTGTCACCGGTTTTTCCTTCCCAGTACTTTGCGAAAGCGGCGTTGTATTCCTGATACAACTCACGCGTCGGATCGTAAGACACGTTCAGCAATTGCACGTCTTTTGCCTCGGCCACACCGACTAGCCCCAGTGTAAATACCGCTGCCGTCAACAGCGGCTTCAGTTCAAACAATGTATTCTTTAAAAACGTTTTCATGATCAAATCCTCGATAATTCGTTATGTCTGACAATATTGTGCAGTGTGGCCATTTGTATCCTAGAAAGACGCCTGCACGCGACCGATCAATACATCTTCGTCCTGACGGTCTGCAGGTGTTGCAGCCGCACCACCACCACCCCAATTGAATGCGGTGTGGTCATAATCCAGTGACACGCGTAATGCCTTGTTGAGATACCAGTTCACACCCACACCGATGTTTGCAGCATTTTGCGCAGACTTGGTAGGATCAGCAAATGAGTTGACATTACCCAGTGCACCAGTTGGCCCACGAAATGCGTCCTTGTCCACGTTCAATTCACCTACGCGCGCTACCAGCTCCCATGCACCCCAGCCCTTGCCCGGTTCAAAATTCTGTGCTGGTTTTATTCCTTTCAACGACTGGTCTTCACCCGTGATCGTCCATGCTGCCGTCAACTGCCATGCATCCGTATCAATCGTGGCTTTTTGCGTCGGCAAGCCAGCACCATTGAAACGATCAAGGTCCTGACTCTCTGTGACATACTCGCCAGTCAACCCGACGTTGCCATTGAAATAATGAAATTGCGGCACCAATCGCGTACGTTCGCCATTCGCAATAACGGTATCGGTCGCACTGGTATCTGTACGGTAGGAAAAGAAGTCTTCCTGTCCCAACGTTTTAAATTTGGCCAGACCCGTCGAACCTGTAGTACCCAGATGGTCATTGGAACTTACAGCCACACCCAAACCAAGTCCCTGAAAAAATCCGGGCTGGTTAATAAACGGCTGGGCAAATACGCGTGCCTGCAACTCCTTGTCTGTATTGTTGTCGCTGTTATCCGCTGTAGCGCCATCAATTGCGCCATTGAATACACCAACAGTATAGTTAACCGTGTTGTCAAACAAATCACCACCCACTTGTATTCCCACATCGCGCGCAGGAATCAAGTCACTCACCAGTGACAATTCATTGAACTTGGTATCTGCAGAACTTTGCAGGCGCTCAAGGCCCAGTGGCGGCGTGAATTTACCAACACGCACCTTGAAAGCAGGATCATAGTTCCCCTCTACATAAGCATCCACCAGCGTGGTAGCGGTACCAGCGAATTCCGGTGTAATACGGAAGCCGTATTTGTTGTAGAACGTGCCTTCGATGATGGGACGCGCACGACGCAATACTTCGTTGTCGATCGCATTATGCGTGCCAGCCGGCGTTGAATACTGACCCTTGTAGCCATTATCAAATACACGGGTATCTGCCTGTACCAATCCACGCAACTTGAATTCAAAGCTGCCATCCGGCGCTTTCAAGCCGAAACCCTTTTCACTCGCCACCACAACCGGGGTTTCTTTTTTAGCTTTCGCTGCGTCCTCGTCGGCGATTTCCTGCTTGCGCTCCAGTATTTTCACTTTTTGCTCAAGCTCGTACTGCGGCGCTGCCTTTTGTGCGGCAAGCTGGCTCTCCAGTTGTTGCACTTTCCGGCTCAAGGCTTCGAGCTGCTTCGCAACATCGTCCGGTGAAGATTTGCCACTGGCTGCCTGTGCCGGGGTGGCGGCCAATGCACCCAGCACCAGGCCGAGGGCAGTGACCGTTACCAGTGACGGGTTGGTGGCAATATGTTTTCTGTTAAAAATGTTCACAGTCGAATCTCCTGTTGTATGGGGGAAATCCGACTTCCGGCGGTCCGGTCAGTCGATCAAGTCAGTGTTGTTGTCGGTATGCCGCCGGATTTGGCCGGTAGGCTGCCTGTTGTGAAGAATCCTTAAACGGGTCTCGTCAGGACAGACGGATCTTTTTCTTGGCTTCAATCTGGGTGACCTTGCCGTCATGCACGGTGATCTCGACAGAGCCGAAACGCAGGCCGGCCAGTGCTTTGCTTACTTCTTCCAGCACGCGGCTGTCGACGGCGCTTGTGGCGGTTGTCTGTTCCTGGCGGTTGTGGTCGGTCATGGCATCTGCGCCCCTTGGGGTTAGCGTTTCATTGATGCGCACGATATAGGGCGGGATTAATAATGAAAAATACTGTTTTATTATTTGTATATACTTAAAAGTTCTTTATGCCAGAAAAACCGGGGCAGAGCCAAACCTGGATTGATTAATCCGGTTCTGGCCCCGCCTTTTCACAATTTATTCCACTGTCACACTCTTGGCGAGGTTGCGCGGCTGGTCAACGTCGGTGCCTTTCATCACCGCCACATGGTAAGACAGCAACTGCAGCGGAATAGTATAGAGGATGGGCGTGAGACTCGCTGGCATGGCGGGCATCAACACGTAAGTGATGACATTTTCTTCATCAGCCTCAGGTCTTGCTTCAAAGGCAATCCTTTCACAAAACACGATCAGTTTACCACCCCGGGCTCGCACTTCTTCCAGATTGGATTTCACTTTATCCAGCAATTCATTCTCTGGCGCCAGCGCCACGACCGGCATGTGTTTGTCGACCAGTGCCAACGGGCCATGCTTCAGCTCGCCAGCGGGATACGCTTCGGCGTGGATGTAGGAAATTTCCTTCAGCTTCAGCGCGCCTTCCAGTGCCACAGGAAATTCACGGCCACGGCCGAGGAACAACGAGCTGGTGGTTTCCTCAAACATTTTTGCGAGTTTCCTGATCTTGCTATCCAGCTTCAGCACTTCCAGACACAATTGCGGCAATTGGTGCAACGCCTCCACCCAGAGTTTTTCCATTGCCACATCCGGCTGGTTGCGGCGCGCCAGTGCCAACACCAGCAATTGCAATGCCGCTAACTGGCTGGTGAATGCCTTGGTAGAAGCCACGCCGATTTCCGGACCGGCCAATGTCATCAAGGCGAAATCGGATTCACGTACCAGTGAGCTGTTGGCTACGTTGCAAATACACAAGCTGCCGACATAGTGTTCCTTGTCCAGCCCGCGTAGCGCTGCGAGAGTGTCCGCCGTTTCACCCGACTGGGAAATCGTGACAAACAAGGTGCCCGGCAACGGCTTGCGTTTGCGATAACGGAATTCGCTCGCCACTTCAACATGGCAGGGCAGACCGGAAAATTCTTCAATCCAGTAACGCGCAATCATGCCGGCGTGATAACTGGTGCCGCAGGCAATAATCTGCACCGCCCTGGCAATATCCAGTTTTTCCCGCGCGGCCGCGCCAAAACATTCCTCGATCAGGTGATCCTTGCCGATACGGCCTAGCAACGTTTGTTCAAAGACTTTAGGTTGCTCGTAGATTTCTTTCATCATGAAATGTCGGAACTCACCCTTGTCCGCCGCGTCATGCTGTTCATCCACTTGTTCAATTACACGCTGTTGTTGCGCGCCCTTGTGATCAAAAATAGTTATGCCTGTCAAGGTAACGACTGCAACATCACCTTCTTCCAGGTAGATAAACTGGTCTGTGACCATACGCAAGGCAAGTGGATCGGAGGCAACAAAGTTTTCATCGTAACCGACACCGATCACCAGGGGGCTGCCAGCACGCGATGCAATAATCCTGTCTGGCTCGCTGCTCGACATAACTGCCAACGCATAAGCCCCATCCAGCTGTTTCAGGGTATTCTGAACAGCGGATAGCAAGTCGCCGCCACCCTGCCTCAAGCAATCATCAACCAGATGCACAATGGTTTCTGTATCGGTTTCACTGTCAAAACGGTAGCCTTTCTGTTGCAGCTGTGCGCGGATTTCCTGATGATTCTCAATAATGCCGTTATGCACAACCGCAATACGTTGGTCATTGGAAAAATGCGGGTGTGCATTTACCTCACTCGGTTTTCCGTGCGTAGCCCAGCGAGTATGAGCAATACCGAGATGGCCTGGCAAAGGCGATTCTTGAATGCCCTGCTGTACGTTGGCTACCTTACCCACCCGTTTGCACGCATGGATGGCGCCATCTTCTGACATAACAGCAACACCTGCAGAATCGTAACCACGATATTCCAGTCGTTTCAGCCCTTCCACCAGGATGGCCGAGATATTCCGTTCAGCGATGGCGCCTACTATTCCGCACATAAGTTATATCCTATACATACTTTTCTATGAATATTTTTACAAAAACCATCAATAACTTATTGCGGTTTTTTCCGTGGTCGTTGCCAGCCATCGATATTGCGTTGCTGTCCACGACCCACCGCCAGGTTATTGGCCGGTACCGTTTTGGTAATCGTTGAACCGGCGCCGACAAAACCGCCGCTTTCAACCACCAACGGTGCCACCAGCGTGCTGTTGGAGCCGATGAACACATTGTCACCCAATGTGGTCCTGAATTTATTCACGCCATCGTAATTGCAGGTGATAGTGCCAGCACCAATATTGCTGTCACTGCCAATCTCGGCATCACCAATATAAGCGAGATGATTGGCCTTGCTGTGTTCGCCGAAAATTGCGTTTTTGGTTTCAACAAAATTGCCGATGCGCGCACCGTTGTGCAACACCGTACCAGGCCGCAAACGTGCGAAAGGGCCGACATCTACATGCTCACCAATAACAACAGCCCCTTCAATCACGGAACTGGCTTTGATACGTGAATGGCTGCCGATGCGCGCGTTCCTGATCACGCAGTTCGGCTCAATGACCACACCATCACCCAGCACGACGTCACCTTCAAACACCACATTCACATCGATCATCACATCGCGACCAACCGTGATTTGTCCGCGACAATCGAAGCGCTGCGGATCCATCAGTGTCACGCCCTGTGCCATCAGGGCGCGCGCTTGCCGGTCCTGGTAGATACGTTCGAGACGCGCCTGCTGGTGGCGATCATTCACACCCAGCACTTCCGCTTCACCCAGTGCCGATTGCGTGTTGATCCGCACACCATCGGTACGTGCCATGGCGATGATATCGGTGAGATAGAATTCTTTTTGTGCGTTGCTGTTGTCGAGTGATGGCAGCCAGCGTGCCAAGTGCGCGCTATTGGCCGCCATGATGCCCGTGTTCACCTCACGGATGCGCAGGTATTCGTCACCGGCATCTTTCTGCTCGACAATGCGGGCGACCTTGTTTTCAACATCCCGGATGATGCGGCCATAACCTGTAGGGTTTTCCAGTTCCACCGTGAGCAACGCCATGCTGTCGGCTTCTACCGACAGCACCAGTTGTTTCAACGTGGCGGGATTCACCAGTGGCACATCACCGTACAGGATCAGTACTGTTGCCTGTTCACGCAAAAATGGCAGCGCCTGTGCGACCGCATGGCCAGTGCCCAGTTGTTTTTCCTGCAACACCCAATGAATATCTGTATCAGTAATGGTTGCCTTGACCTGTTCAGCACCATGGCCAATCACCACATGCAGCGCAGCATCATCAAAGGCGCGGCTGGCATCAATGACATGTTGCAGCATGGGCTTGCCGGCAATGGTGTGCAGCACTTTCGGTTTGGCCGAATGCATGCGTGTGCCCTGTCCGGCGGCGAGGATGACAATATCAAGTGGCATGTCGTCTTTTTCCGTTAATCACATTTCATGAATCGTGGTCGATGCTGCAGGCCTGTTCCACTTGCAACACTTGCAGGATGCGGCCATTCGCCATCAGACCGGCTACGACCGCGCTCAGGTCAAAAATCTCTTCGCTGCTGAAATGCTGTTGCAGGCGTGAAAAAAATGCGTCGTCCAGACTGAGGTGATCCAGCAAGAATTTTTCAGCGTACTCGATCGCCAGTTGTTCGCGCTCGCTGAAAACGGTGGCGTTTCGCCATGCCTGCACAGCCGCATAAAAAGCCTCGTCAATACCAAGCGCGTGTAATTCCGGGAACCGGTAATCGAGGCAGATGTGGCATTGGTTGATTTGCGCGATGCGCATGCGCACCGCCTCGCGCACGCGTTTGTCGAGAATGGATTTTTCGTACACCGCTTCCGACAACGATGCGAGCGCCTTGCCGAAGGCAGGCTGCAACCCGAAAACGCGATAGCGTTCTGGCAAATCCCCTTCCGGTAATTGTATGCGCGCCATCGCTACCGTTCCGCTATCCGTCAACCGCGCTGGATGCCGATATTTTCTGGCGTGCCGTCGGCCGCATGCACATACTCGGCGCGGATACGCGTCGGTTTCACCGTAAACGTGACACGCTGGTCGCCGGGCTGGTCAAACGGATACTCATCCTGGCCCATGTATTTTTTGGCAATGCTGTTGATAAAACTGCGATCGGTGTCGTCACTGATCTCGACATTGCCGCGAATCTCGAGATAACGCCATGGATTTTTCGGATCAACAATGCACAAGGCCACGCGCTGGTCGCCGGCAAGATTCTTGTACTTCTGGCGCGCTTTCAGGGTGCTGAAACGCACGTATTCACCATCCCACACAAACGCAACCACGTTATTGGCGAGGGAACCATTCGGCATCACCATCGCGACTTGCGCGTAGTTATTGCCTTTTACAATGTCGTGATGTGTTTCTGGAATAACATTAGCCGGCTTCTGCATACTGGACTCCTGTGGCATTTTTCTTTTTGGCCGGATTCCTGAACTCGGCCAGCAATTGTTGCTCTTTCACGCGCGCCTTGTGTACGTGCGCATCCTTGACGACGTCGTAGCCGCGAATTTCTTCCGGAATTTTCGCAATCTTGACTGCCGTCTCGAAATTTTCTGCATTCAGGTTTGGCAGCAACACCTCGTTGACGAGATGTTCGTAATGCTTGATCAGCTCACGTTCCATCTTGCGATGCGGGAAGTAGCCGAACACATCGAACGGCGTGCCGCGCAGGAATTTCAGTTTCGCCAGCCACTCGAATGCAGTAAACATGCCCTCGCCAAACAATTTCTTGCCGTAACGGCCGGTGCGCGGATCGCGCTTCGACAACAATGGCGGCGCCAGATGCACTTCGAGTTCGAAATCACCCTCAAACTGCTTCTCCAGGTTCTTGCGGAATTCACCGGAGGTATACAAACGTGCGACTTCGTATTCATCCTTGTACGACAACAATTTGGAATAATAGGTCGCAACGGCTCTCGCCAGTTCATCACTACCGAATTTCTCTTTCTCGACAGCTGCAACTTTTTCCACCAGCGCCTTGTATTTTGCTGCCAGCTCCGCGTTCTGGTAACCGGTGAGATGTTCAACGCGATGTGCAATCAACTCCTGCAGGTTTTTTGGCTTCACTTCCAGATTGCCGAGCATTTGTGGGCGCGCCGCTTCCAGCACTTTTTCCATGTTGTGCGCAGCCATACGACCCCACTGGAACGTGCGCTTGTTCATTTCAACCGAGACGCCGTTCAGCTCGATCGCTTTCATCAGTGAATCCAGTGATAGCGGAATAAACCCTTTCTGCCAGGCAAAACCGACCTGGAACAGGTTGGAAGCAATCGCGTCGCCGAACAAGGCCGTGGCCAGTTGCGCAGCGGGAATCACAAACGCGTGCTCATCACCCGCCGTTTGCTTGATGGCTTTTTCCATTGTCGAGCTGGACAAATCGAGATTCGGGTTTGCCGCAAAATCACTGGTAGGCGCGACAAAACTGTTGACGACCAGATTGGTGCGGCCCTTCTGGATCTTGCTCATGGATTCCATGCCGGCAGTGACGACAATGTCACAACCGAGAATCAGGTCGGCACGCTGCGTGGCAATACGCACGGCGTGCAGATCTTCCGGCGTTTTGCCAATGCGGATATGGCTGGTGACCGGGCCATTTTTCTGTGACAGGCCGACCACATCGAGACAGGAAATGCCCTTGCCTTCCAGGTGCGATGCCATCCCCAACAATGCACCGATGGTGACAACACCTGTACCGCCGATGCCGGTAATCAGGATATTCACAGGCTGCGACAACGCGGGCAATGTCGGCTGTGGCAATTGCGCAAACAGATCAGCTTCCTGCGCTGCTGTCGCTGAACCTTTTTTCATCTTGCGCGGCACGCCGTGATGCACGGTCACAAAACTCGGGCACATGCCTTTCACACAAGAAAAATCTTTATTGCACGATGACTGGTTGATGCGCCGCTTGCGGCCGAAATCGGTTTCATTCGGCTCGATGGCAATACAGTTCGATTGCACGGAGCAATCACCACAACCTTCGCACACCAGTTCGTTGATAAAAATGCGCTTGTCCGGATCCGGATACTTGCCGCGTTTGCGCAAGCGACGTTTTTCTGTGGCGCACGTCTGGTCATAGACAATTACCGTGGTGCCAACCATCTCTCGCAATTCGCGCTGCACCGTGTCGAGCTCGTCGCGATGACGGAATTCCGTGTGCGGCGGAAATTTGCTCTTGTCGTGTTTTTCAATGTCATCAGACACCACGACAACTTTTTTCACGCCTTCCGACAATACCTGGTGCACCACTTCTGGCGCGGTGATTTCACCTTCCAGATGCGAACCTTCGATCGGCTGGCCACCGGTCATGGCAATCGCACCGTTCAATAAAATCTTGTAGGTGATATTCACTTTCGCGGCGACAGTCGCGCGAATCGCCAGCAAACCCGAATGGAAATACGTGCCGTCACCGAGATTCTGGAAAATGTGCGGCATGTTGGTGAACGGTGCCTGGCCAATCCACGGCGCGCCTTCACCACCCATCTGGAACAAGGCCTGCGTGCGACGCTCTGGCAACCACACGGCCATACCGTGACAGCCGATACCGCCCATCGCGATGGAACCGTCCGGCACGTTGGTAGACGTGTTGTGCGGGCAGCCTGCACAAAAACTTGGCAAGCGCACGAGGTTGGTGGCACTGCTCGCAGCGATCACACCGCAGGCATTCGGTTTGAGATACGTTTCAATCTGTTCGTCTTGCACGCGTTTCAGCAAACGCGCACCGATAATTTTCGCAACGGTTTCTGCATCCAGCTCACCTTCGGATGGCACCAGCGGTGCGCCGTTTTCATCAAGCTTGCCGACCAGCACCGGGCGCTTGCCATCAGGCAGGTTGAACAACAATTTGGCAATCTGGTCTTCCATGAAGGAACGTTTTTCTTCAATCACCAGCAGCTCGTCGCAACCGGCGGCAAATTCGCGCAAGCCTTCCGGCTCGATCGGCCAGGTCATCGCCACTTTGTAAACCGCGATGCCCAGTTGTTCAGCGCGGGCGTCGTCGATGTGCAATTCTTCCAGTGCATCGCGCAGGTCAAGATAGGCTTTGCCGGTGGTGACAATACCGAGTTTCTTGTTCTGCCCACCCAGCACCACTTTGTCGAGACCGTTGGCGCGCACATAGGCTTGCGCCGCAACAAGACGCTGCTGGAACTGGCGTTTTTCCGCGACCATGGGCCACACACCGAAAGCACTGCTCAGGCTACCGGCCACCGGGCCGTTCTCGGGAATCTTGATCTGTACACGGGACGGGTCGACATACACGGACGCCGAGGACTCGACGGTATCGGTTACGCAGATGAAACCGATCCAGCAACCGGAATAGCGTGACATGGCAAAGCCATGCAGGCCGAAATCGAGGTAATCCTGCACCGTGGCGGGGTTCAGTACCGGCATGGAGAAGTGCAGGAAGGCGTGTTCAGACTGGTGGGCAATCGTGGACGACTTGGCACCGTGGTCATCACCGGCAAAGCACAGTACGCCGCCGTACTGCGAGGTACCACTGTAAGACCCGTGCTTCATGGCATCGCCGGAGCGATCCACACCCGGGCCTTTGCCGTACCAGATACCGAATACACCGTCGTATTTCGCGCCTTCCAGCAGGTTGACCTGCTGCGAACCCCACACCGA
>DAOMGE010000035.1:0-31230 GCA_035430165.1 Pseudomonadales bacterium
GATCACATCAACGCCACCGCCTTGATTTGTGCATAGACAGGCATGCCTGCTCGTAACGCAAGCTGGTCGGCGGCGCGGCGGGTGATGCGTGAAAGGATGATGGTGTTGTCGCCGCAATCCAGCCGCACCAGCACGCGCGCGGGATTGTGATCCGGGCTGATGTCGAGAATGTGTGCGGCTAAACAGTTCTGGATGCTGCTTTGTTGTGGCGGTTGCAAGGCGATGCTGACATCGCGTGCCATGATGCCAACGCGGATAACACTGCCGATGGCGTGTGGTGACAAGGCAACCGCGAGTGAGCCGCCGGCAACGTTCACTTGTGTCAGTTGGTAATGTGCATCGTGTGCGGTGACAGTGGCATCCAGCACAGCGCGTGCATCGTCGAGGTGGGCGAGTGGCAGCGTGGTTTGTGTGAGCAAGGTATTCAACGGGCCGGATGCAATCACGCGGCCGTTTTCCATCAGCAACAGATGATCGGCGAGTCGCGCCATTTCATCGGTGGCGTGCGTCACGTAAATCACCGGTATCTGCAATGTGGAACGCAATTGTTCCAGGTACGGCAGGATTTCAGCTTTGCTGTCGTGATCGAGATTCGCCAAGGGCTCATCCATCAGCAGCAATTGCGGACTGGTGAGCAGGGCGCGCGCAATCGCGACGCGTTGTTGTTGGCCGCCGGATAATTGTGCGGGCCGGTGCGACAGCAATGTTGCCAGTCCCAGCCAGGCCACGGCATCGTCAAATGCGATGCGACGCTGTTTTTTTTCGATGCGATCAAAACCGAAACGCAAATTGTCGCGCACATCGAGATGCGGAAATAATCGCGGCTCCTGAAAGACGTAGGCAAGCTGGCGCTGGTGTGTCGGTACACATTGGTGTTTGTCTTGCCAGGACATGTCACCGAGACGCAATTCGCCGTTGGCATGTACCAGTCCGGCCATGCAGCGCAGCAAGGTAGTCTTGCCACAACCGGAGCGTCCGGAAATCACACTAAAACCTCGCAAGGGCACGCGGAGTTGCGCGTCCAGTGTGAAGCCGGGGTAGGCGAGATGAAAATGTGCAGCCAGGCAATCAGACACGCCACACACCCCTTGCCCGTGAAGAATATAGCGCCAGCAACACGACAAAACTGAACAGCAACATGCCGCCGGCCAGCCAGTGTGCGTGCTGGTATTGCATGGCTTCGACCTGATCGTAAATCTGCACCGACAACACCCGTGTCTGGCCCGGAACATTGCCGCCTATCATCAACACCACACCGAATTCGCCAACCGTGTGGGCAAAGCCGAGTACAGCGGCAGTGAGAAAGCCGGGACGTGTGAGCGGCAACACAATATGGCGGAATTGATCGCGAGGGCTGGCGCGCAAGGTGGCTGCGGCTTCCAGCAATGTTTCGTCCACCGTTTCAAAGGCGTTTTGTAAGGGTTGCACTACAAACGGCAGTGAATAAATCACAGAAGCGATGACAAGGCCCGCAAATGTAAACGGCAATACACCGATGCCGAGTGTTTGTGTGAGCTGCCCAACGAATCCCTGCGGGCCCATCAGCACCAGCAAATAAAAACCGAGCACAGTGGGCGGCAACACCAGTGGCAAGGCCACGATTGCCGCGACGATATGCCTGATGCCGGATTGCGTGCGCGCCAGCCACCACGCAAGCGGTGTGCCGATCAGCAGCAAGACAAGCGTGACGAGGCTGGCGAGCTTGATGGTGAGCCAGATGGCAATGATGTCGTCACTGTTCATGCATCAGATGTCATAGCCGTAGGTGCGGATGATTTTTTTTGCGACATCACTTTGCAGATATTGCAGCAACGCTTTTGCTGCCGGTTTGTCCTTGCCATTGTTCAGTAACACGGCGTCCTGATGCAGGGGATCATACAACGAAGGAGTCACAATCCATGCAGAGCCCGCTGTGATGGCGCCATTGTTGTAAACCTGTGACAGCGCAACCAATCCCAGTTCGGCATTGCCGGAACTCACGAACTGGAAGGCTTGTGTGATGTTGTCGCCTTGCACCAGTTTTGCCTGCACGGTGTCTTGCAAGCCGAGCTGTTGCAGCGCAGATACCGCTGCCGCACCGTAGGGCGCCGTGGCAGGATTGGCGATAGCAAGATGCGAAAATTTTCCGCTGCGCAGCACCGCGCCGTTTTTATCGACAAAATCTGCCGAGGGCGACCACAACACCAACTTGCCGGTGGCGTAGGTGAAATGGCTGTCTGCCACAGCGTAATGTTCGTGTTCGAGGAGCGTCGGTGTGGTGTCATCCGCGCTGAGAAACACCTCGAACGGCGCACCGTTTTTAATTTGTGAATAGAATTTTCCGGTGGCACCAAAAGACAATAGCGCTTTGTGGCCGGTATCTTTTTCAAACCGGGCAGCAATCTCCTGCATCGGCGCCGTGAAGTTGGCAGCGACAGCGACCTGCGTCTCGTCAGCCCAAGCGCCTGCCGCCGTGATCAGGAGCAGCATGCCAGCGAATAAGCGGTGGCCGACGTGTTGCATGAGTACCCCCGGGGAATTGTCGATCCGGTAATTTACCATGGCTGCAGGTCGGTACATCACGCTCGTGTTAGGCAGATACCCTTGTTGATTTAGCCTGCATTTGTCGACACCATGCAGGCATGAAACCCAAACACCGCAACCGTTACCGCTTCCTGTTGCTGACGCTGGTCATGTCCAGTGTGGCTGTGCTGGTACTCGGTTTGACGATCTTTGTGTTGTTCATCGCGTCAAGCGAGCAGAACAAACGCATCATGATGAGTTATGCCGAGCACCAGGCCAGTACGCTGCAATCGGTGATGCAGCTGGTGCCGGAAGCCAACCGCAATAATCCCGAACCGCCGGAGCTGGTGGTCGAGCACATCCGCCAGACACTGGCGCGCAATCCTGTGATCACCGACAGCGGCGAAATGCTGTTTGCCTATCACGCCGACGGCGTTATCCATTTTGTTTCGCCTTACCGGTTTGCCACCGATTTGCCGCCCGTGGTGCCGGAAGACCATCCGAGTGTGCAGGCAATGAAACTCGCGCTGGATGGCCATTCGGGTGTGATGACCACGCGTGATTATCGCGATGTGGAAGTGCTGGCAGCGTTTGTGCCGGTAGAAGGGATGAACCTCGGTATTGTCGTCAAGATTGATGTATCTGAAGTGCGCAACCCGTTTATCAAGACTGCCTTGTATGCCGGCATGGTGACACTCGGTGTGATTGTGTTGGGCATTCTGGTGATGCAGGGCGTCAGCAAGCCGCTGATACAGACGCTGGAAGAAAATGAAACGAAATATCGCACGCTGTTCGAAAGTGCTAACGAAGGCATCATGGTCATCAGTGATCGCATCGAGGAATGCAACGATCAGGTGTCGCGATTGCTGGGTTATGACAAGAGTGAATTGATTGGCAGGCCGATTGTGGATTTCGCCACCGAAAGGCAACCGCACGGTGATAATGCGATCGAGATGGCGCAGAGCCGTTTTGCACTCGCACGCCAGGGCAAGCCGCAATATTTTGTCTGGCGCAGCCGTCGCAAGGATGGCAATGAAATTGATGTCGACGTCATGCTGAAAGCGGTGCGTGTCGGCAACAAGGTGGTGGTGCTGGCAACCTTGCTGGATATTACGGATCGCCGTCGTGCGGAAATTGAATTGCGCCTGAAAGAAAAGGAAGTGGCCGAAGCGCGCGAACATCTGACCCACATGGCGCGTTTGTCGACGATGGGTGAAATGGCGGCGGGTATCGCCCATGAAATCAACCAGCCGCTGGCAGCAATTTCCACCTACGCACAAGGCTGCAAGCGTATGCTCGACAACGGCCTGACCGATGCGCGTGAACTGGCGGAGCCGCTCGAAAAAATTGCCACGCAGGCCCTGCGTGCCGGTGAAGTGATCCGTCGCCTGCGTGGTTTCATCAAGAAAAGTGCGTCCGAACTGGAGCTGGTTGATATCAACGAGCTGGTGTCGGAAGTGGTGCAGCTGGCCGAGGTGGATGCGCGCAAGCACAGCATTCCGGTGCATTTGCATCTCGCCGCCGATTTGCCCGAGGTGCGTGTCGATCCGGTGCAAT
This sequence comes from Pseudomonadales bacterium, assembly GCA_035430165.1. GTDB lineage: Bacteria > Pseudomonadota > Gammaproteobacteria > Pseudomonadales > UBA7239 > UBA7239. Next base: position 4,060 of record DAOMGE010000035.1, read on the forward strand.
TGCAGCAGGTGATCCTGAATCTGATCCGCAATGCGCTGGAAGCGATGGAAGAAACGCCGAGAGCCAGGGCGCGCGTGGATGTCCACACCGCGCAGGCCGATAACGGGCAAGTGACTGTGCGTGTGGTAGATTGTGGGCCGGGATTGAGTGAAGATGCATTGCAGCACGTGTTCGACCCGTTTTTCACTACCAAGGCCACCGGTATGGGCATGGGATTGTCGATCAGCCATTCCATCATCACTACCCACGGCGGCCAGTTAAGCGTCAGTAACAATGCGTCCGGGATCGGTGCCACCTTTACGATTGCCCTGAATGCACGAACCTTGCGTTTACCGGAAGCGGATTACCTGAAAAATATTTGACAGCACATTTGATCGAAACATAAAACACAAACCGAGGAGACATTGTCATGGCGATACAACCCGCAAACCAGGAAGCCACTGTTTTTGTTGTTGACGACGACGACGCGGTACGCGAATCGCTGGTGTTCCTGATGAAATCGGTCGGTTTGCGCGCAGAAAGTTTTGCTTCTGCACAGGCTTTCCTCGATGTCTACAATGCACAGCGCGCCGGTTGCCTCGTGCTGGATATCCGCATGCCGGGTATGAGCGGGCTGGAGTTGCAGGAAAAACTGAAGCAGCTCGGGTCTATCCTGCCGATCATTTTCATTACCGGTCACGGCGATGTGCCGATGGCAGTGAAGGCGATCAAGGCAGGTGCAGCAGATTTCGTGCAGAAGCCGTTCCGCGACCAGGAATTGATCGACCGTATCCGTGAAGTGCTGGAAGAAGATGCGGAAGTGCGCGCTGACAAATTGCAACGCAATGAAATCCTGCGCCGTATGGGTACACTCACCGAACGTGAACGCGAAGTCATGGAGCAGGTGGTGGATGGCAAGGCCAATAAAGTGGTGGCGATTGACCTGAATGTCTCACAGCGCACCGTGGAAATCCATCGCGCCAATGTGATGGAAAAAATGAAAGCACGTTCACTCGCGCAACTGGTGCGGCTGGTGATGAAGGCGCGCAACGAGATCTGATTTTTCTGTGGATGCTGGCTTCGACGCCGCTCAGCCGGCATGGTTGTGTGCTGAGCGGCGTTGAAGGAAGTAACTTATTTGGCCAATACCATCAGTGAGAAGCCGCTCAGTATTCTCACGGCGAGATCCGGGTTGATTGCATACAACACTCTTCTTGGAATGTTCAAAAGCCTGGTCTTCCAGCCGCGTTGCGGAAGATCTATCAATCCTCTGGTGTAGAAGCAATCAAGCACTTCATAACCGGTGTCTTTGAGTGTGGCCAGTGCTGTTTCCTTGTTGAAGTGATGGATGTGGCCCACGGACAACCGTTGCTTGAGCAGGCCTGAACGGAGAATGACCGATTGCGCACATAACTCAAGGGGGATATGAAAAATCTTGTACTGGGCTTTTTCGCGGAATTTACGCAGGAAGCCGAAATAATCCTCAACGTGTTCAAACACATCGCAAGCAATCGCGACATCGAATGTTGTGCCATGTTCTTCCAGGAGATCTTTCAGGAAAAAATGCAGGTTGTTTTTTTCTTTCTTTTTGCAGATGTCGAATGCCTGCGGTGAAATGTCATAGCCGGAAAAATTCACACTCTCGCCGTAGTGTTTCGACAGGGAGTTAAGGATTTCACCAGAGCCGCATCCTATCTCGCAGATGCTTGCGGGCTTGATGTGGTTTTTCCGGAGCAATGCTTCGATATGGCTGGCTTTCCACGGCGAATCTTCCGCATGCCAGTTGGGATTGTTGTCCAGATAGGTGCCGTCTTCATACACTGTTCTTGTTGTCATGTGTCTGCCTTTTGGGGTGGCTGGAGCCGGAGGTATTCTAGACTGAACCCGGTTGGCGCGCAGCAATCAGGTATTTTGGTGCTTCGTGTTCGAACATCTTGCGTCCCCCGCGATCGTAGGCAATGCCGAGGTGGGTGCAGGCTGTGTTCTTGATGCCCAGTTCGAACAGGCACTGGCCGAGTCGCAAATGCACGAACGGGTTGTCGATCATGTCGGGGCAGTGCAAGGCGGAGGAAAGTGCTTCCTTGCCCTGTTCGTATTGTTCGCTACAAAAATAGCAATCGCCGATCGCGGTCAGCACCCAGCCGCTCTCCTTGTAGTCTGTCTGGGGCTTGGGAATCAGTGTCCACGCCTGGTAAAACTTGCGCAGTGCAAGCCGGTAGTAGGTGCGGTCATACAGGGCATAGCCTTCCACGCAAAAGGCCCTGACTTCCTTCAGGGTCTGTTCGGCCAGTTCACTCATGCAAAAACCTTTTTCTCCCGATCTGTAATTCCGGTGTAAAACCGACGCAGTTGCGGCATGATACCAACATCGATCCGGTATGCCAGTGGAGCTGTGTTTGTCCTTGAATACATCGAGTGAATGGATGGTATGGCTGGCGGGCGTCGTGCTCGCATTTGTCGCAGGTGCCGTCGTGGCCAGCGTGTGGCAGCGCGGCCGGGTTCGTGCTGAAAAAATATTGGCGGAATCACAGCAGCTGATGCTGCAACAGTCATCGCAACAACAGTTGCAGGAATGGCGTGACCGGCATGCGGCAGTCGAGCAAGAATTGCGCAGTGTGCAAGGCTATCTGGAAGCGGCGCGTATCAAGCTGGCGGATGTGGAAGCGCGTCGCGAACAGGAGCAAAAGGCGACAGACGAAAAGCTGGCGCTGGTTGAACAGTCGCGAGAAATACAGGCGAGAGAATTCGAGTCACTGGCCAACCGCATCTTTGAATCGCGGCAGATGGCGTTTGAAATCCGCCAGGAAAGTTTGCAGCAGCAGAACAGGAACAGCCTGGACAGTCTGGTGACACCGTTGCGGGAACAGCTGCAACAATTTCGCCAGAAAGTTGAACAGGTCTATGACAACGAAAACCGCGAACGCGCTTCGCTGATCACGGAAATCCGCCTGTTGAAAGACCTGAGCCAGCAAGTGAGCCAGGATGCCGGTAACCTCGCCAGCGCCCTGAAAGGTGACAACAAGGCGCAGGGCAACTGGGGCGAAGTGATACTGGAGCGCATCCTCGAACAGTCCGGTTTGCAGAAAGGTCGCGAGTACGACACGCAGGTGAATTTACGCGGTGATGACGGTGAACGGCGTTTGCCCGATGTGATTGTGCGATTGCCGGAAGGGCGTGACGTGGTGATTGACGCCAAGGTGTCGCTGGTGGATTACCAGCGTTTCTGTGACGCGACGGATGAGCAGGAACGTGAACGTGCCCTGAAGGGGCATGTGCAGTCACTGCGTTCACATGTGATGAGGCTGAGTGACAAGTCTTACCAGAACCTGGATGGTATCCGTACGCTGGATTTTGTGATGATTTTCATGCCGATCGAGGCCGCATTTTCGGTGGCATTCCAGTACGACCAGAACCTGTTCGGCGAAGCCTTCGAGCGCGGGATTGTCATTGTCAGCCCCACCACCTTACTGGCGACATTGCGCACGGTACACAGTATCTGGCGTTACGAAAAACAGAATCGTAATGCCGAAAAAATTGCGCAGGAAGCAGGCAAGTTGTTTGACCAGTTCGCGCTGGTGGGTGAGTCGCTGGATGAACTCGGCAAGCAACTGGAAAAAGCGGCGCGGAGTTATGACAACACGGTCAAGCGGTTCAGTGCAGGTCGCGGTAATCTGGTATCGCGCGTGGAAAAATTGAAAACACTCGGCGCACGTACCAGCAAACAGATGCCCGCTGTCTTTGCCGATGCTGATATCGATGCAGACCCGGATACTGAATTGTTGGTCGGGCAGGATGAGCAGGAGTTGCCGCAATCATGAATGCGTTTTTTTCGTTGAGCCGGGCAAAAAAGATTTTTCTGGTAGCGACACTGGCCGGATTGCTGACGGCCTGTGTGGCGCCACTGCTGGTCAATGCGGGTAGCCAGTTGATCCTCGCTATCTTGCAACCGATGGTGGGTCTGGATCCGAACCAGCAAAACCTGTTCGAGCAACCCATCATCAAGAACCGGATGGTGGCCTTGCTCGGCCCGCAGTATGAACCGGTGCTGCAATTGTTGAAAACGGCAGACAAGGTTCAGCGTGAAGGTCCTTTATTTTATGTGGTGTCGCGTTATACACCCGTGCCGCAACTGGCTGAAAAAGCCGGTTTTGTCTGGAACTCGGAAACCAACCAGATGGCGGTGATGCTGGTGACTGGCGGATCGCCGACGGTGTTGGCGGAAAAAATCCTGGCGAATCAGGTCAGCAGGAAAGTGGCAGAGGTGACGCCGCAGTGGCCGACGGAACTGAAATCCATTCTTGATGCTGATGCGCTGAAACAAGCCGCGCTGCAATCTGCGGTCAACGCGGCAACCGGGTCCATCGTGCCTGAACAAAAAATGCCGGAAACACAGGTAACAGAACCGCAATCGGCGGAGAAGCAACCGGTAGAACAGCAATTATCCGAACAGCAAATTTCAGAAAAAAAACGCCAGGAAGATCAGGCGCGCAAGAAAGCAGAAGCGGACCTGGATGCGGCGATGCAGTCGCATGAGTCAACCGCATCGCCGCCACCCTGACACGTTATTGCCCGAGGGGGCATGTGCTGCCCAGCCACGTGCCGCTGGCGGTGTTGGTGATAGCCTGGTTCATGCCACGGATACTGACATTGACTGAGGTGGCGGCTGTCCAGTGCGTAGGGCTGTGCAGGATCACGTCGGAGCCGCCATCACCTTTCGGTGCCTGGCAGACAATATCGAAATGGATGATGTTGCCACGCCGCAAGCCTTTGCTCACGGTACAGCCACTGCCTTCGTCATTGACAAACACGTTGCGCGCAATCTGTTTCGGTGTGAAGCAGATGGTGACGGTGCCGTCGTCACGCACACGCACGCGATTCTTGTGCATCATGTCAGTGACCTGGTTTTGCAGTGCCTCCGGACCGATACCGATCAGGGCGGGGATGTCGGGAATGGTGTGGCCGTACAGCGCCGACGAGCCCTGGATTTTCCACAGGCCGGGTTTCAACAGGACGTTGTTACCGGTCGTGTTGTCAGGTATCGCGAATGCAGGCAGGCATAGTGTTGTGCCAATGGTGATGGCCAGCAATGTGAAGCGGTTTGGCATGGATAATTCCTCCCGGTGCGCAGTATATTTCTTTTTGTGGCAAAGCAGAGGGCTTGCCCTGTCTGGTTAAAGCCTGCATGCTCAACATCACTGTTTGCCGGAGCGAATGCGCAGATGTTTTTGTGGTTGATACTGTTGGCACCTGTTGTCGAGTTGTGGTTCCTGATTCATGTGGGTGGCAGCATCGGTGCACTGAATACGATCGTGTTGTTGATCGGTGCTGGCATGCTAGGCAGCGCCTTGTTGCGCCAGCAGAGTTTTACCATGTTGATGCGGCTCGACGACCGTCTGCAAAAAGGCGAAATGCCCGCTGAGGAAATCCTTGAAGGTGCATTGCTGACACTGGCGGCTGTGTTGCTGATCATTCCCGGTTTTATCTCCGACATGCTGGCGGTGCCATTACTGGTTGCGCCATTACGTCGTCTGCTGATTCGTCGCTATCTGGCCTCCAGACATTTCCGCAGCCACTATACACAACAAACCACGACAATTATTGAAGGCGAGTTCCATCGCGAAAATGACAAGCGTTTGCACAAGTGAATCGCCATGGTGCGCGGTGCTGGATGCGCGCGTCGCCAGTTACCGACAGCAATTGCTGCTCAGTCAGCAGGCAATGAACGTCGATGTGGTGCATGACTTGCGTGTGGCTATTCGTCGTTTATTGGCTTTGCTTGAATTGTTGCACCGGTTGCAATTGGCAAAACGCCATCGCAAATTGCGTCGGCGCCTGCAACAACAGTTGAAAGGTCTCGGCGACTTGCGCGACACGCAAGTGATGTGTGCGGCATTGCCTGTGGACAGTTTTTTTACCCGGGATTTGCATGCACGTGAGCAGCAGTTGCTGGCAGCTGCAAATAGCGCTGCGAAAAAATTTCCGTCTGCCAGACTATTCCGTCGGTTTGAAAAGATTCGTGTACGGCTTGCTGCGTTGGACGATGCCAGCGTGGGGCTTGCATTCGAATCCTGCTGTGATCTGGTTGATGAGGCTTTTGCTGTGGTGCTGGCCCGGCACGCAGAGGCGGATATTGCCAGCCCCGCCTCTATTCATCGTGAGCGCATTGCGTTCAAACGTTTCCGCTATAGCGCAGAAATTGCTTGCCAGCTGGGGTTGGCGCCGCGATCCCGCCTGGCCAGGCTGCGTACTTACCAGACCTTGCTGGGTGCTATCCAGGATGCCGATGTCTTGCTGGTGGCAATGGAGCAGGCGGCACCCGTCCGGGGCAATGACAACATACAGCCATTACTGCAGCGCCAGCGTCGCCGGCACAAGGCAGCGCTGGCACGTTTTAGCAAGCGCAGCGACGCGCTGTTGTCCTCACTCTGGCTGCCAGTGCGGCGTGAAGGCTGTGTATAATCAGCGCTCTTTTTTGCTGATATTTCATTGCCTCCATGAAAAGCTCACAGATTCGCCAGGCCTTCCTCGATTTCTTCGCCAGCAAGGGCCACACCGTGGTATCCAGCAGTTCGCTGGTGCCTTACGAGGATCCTACCTTACTGTTCACTAACGCCGGTATGAACCAGTTCAAGGATTGTTTCCTTGGTCTCGACAAGCGCGCCTATACACGCGCAGTGACGTCGCAAAAATGTGTGCGCGCCGGCGGCAAGCACAACGACCTTGAAAATGTCGGTTACACCGCACGCCACCACACATTTTTCGAAATGCTGGGGAATTTCAGTTTTGGTGATTATTTCAAGCGCGATGCCATCAATTACGCGTGGGAATTCCTCACGTCGCCCCAGTGGTTGAATATTCCAAAAGACAAATTGAGTGTGACGGTTTATGCCACGGATGATGAAGCCTACAACATCTGGAAAGATGAAATGGGCGTGCCGGCCGAACGCATTATCCGCATCGGCGATAACAAGGGCGCACCGTATGCATCCGACAATTTCTGGGCGATGGGCGATACCGGCCCTTGTGGCCCCTGCACGGAAATTTTCTACGATCATGGTGAACACATCTGGGGTGGCCCGCCGGGATCGCCGGAAGAAGATGGCGACCGTTTTATTGAAATCTGGAACAACGTATTCATGCAGTTCAATCGCACTGCCGACGGGGTATTGCATCCGTTGCCTGCCCCGAGTGTCGATACCGGCATGGGACTGGAGCGTATTTCTGCGGTGATGCAGCATGTGCATGCCAATTATGAAATCGATATGTTCCAGTCATTGCTGGATGCTGCATCGAAGGCGGTTGGTTGTAAAAATGACGGGCAGGCGTCACTGAAAGTACTCGCAGACCACATTCGTTCGTGCTCCTTCCTGATTGCAGACGGCGTGGCGCCATCGAATGAAGGTCGCGGTTATGTCTTGCGGCGGATTATCCGGCGTGCGATTCGCCACGGCCACAAGCTGGGTGCGCAAGAGGTTTTCTTCTACAAGATCGTCGCAGCGCTGGTGCAGGAAATGGGTGATGCCTATCCTGAATTGAAGGAGAAACAGGCGCAGATTGAAAATACCTTACGCACGGAAGAAGAGCAGTTTGCACGCACACTGGATAATGGCCTGAAAATTCTCGAGCAGGATCTTGCCGATTTGCAAGGCAGTGTGATTCCCGGTGACGTGGTATTCAAGTTGTACGATACCTTCGGCTTCCCCATGGATCTCACGGCGGATATTGCCCGCGAGCGCAATCTGACGGTGGATGAAGCCGGCTTTGAGGCCGAGATGGAAAAACAACGTGCACGCGCACGTGCCGCTGGCAGTTTCGAGCTGGATTACAACAAGCTGGTGCGTATCGATGCTGAAACCGAATTCACCGGTTACGGTGCCGTAGACGGGCAGGGCAAAGTAGTGGCACTGTTGCGTGGCGTCGAGCATGTTGATGTGCTGCAACAAGGCGAAGAGGGTGTGATCGTTCTTGATCGCACGCCGTTCTATGGCGAGTCAGGTGGGCAAGTTGGTGATGCCGGACATCTCGTATCACCGACAGTGCGTGTGGATGTGCATAACACGACTAAATCCGGTGGCGCCTTTTTGCACCATGCCGTTGTTGTGCATGGCAGTGTAAAAGTTGGCGATGTACTGGACGCGCATGTTGCCTGCGATATTCGCCAGGCCACAGCGTTGAATCACTCCGCTACGCATCTTTTGCACGCGGCTTTGCGCAAGGTACTGGGTACGCACGTCCAGCAAAAAGGCTCACTGGTCGACAACCAGCGACTACGTTTTGATTTTGCACAACCGGAGCCGGTTGGTGCTGATCGTTTGCGTGAGATCGAGTCACTCGTCAATGACGAGATACGCCGCAATACAGCGATTGAGACCGCCGTCGGCGATATGGAAGTAGCAAAAGCCAAGGGTGCGATGATGTTGTTCGGCGAAAAATATGGCGACAGCGTGCGCATCCTCAGTATGGGTGAGGGCTTCGGGGGGGATGGTAATTTCTCTGTGGAATTGTGCGGTGGTACCCATGCAAAACGCACAGGTGATATCGGTTTGTTCCGCATTGTATCGGAAGCTGGCGTGGCATCCGGTGTGCGTCGTATTGAAGCGGTAACTGGCGAAGCGGCCATCGCGCGGTTCGATGAAATCGAAGCAGAGTTGAACAATGCTTGCGCCGTTTTGAAGACCAGTCGCACCGGTTTTGCTGACAAGGTTAGTGCCTTGGTAGAAGCCAATCGCCAGCTGGAAAAACAGGTTGCCCAATTGAAAACAAAACTGGCCAGCGGCACAGGCGGTGATTTGTCCGCGCAAGCTAAAGACATCAATGGGGTGAAGGTATTGGCAGCACTGATTGATGGTGCTGATATCCATGCATTGCGCACGATCCTCGACCAGATGAAAGACAAGCTGAAATCCGCCGTGATCCTGCTGGCAACGGGTGAGGGCGACAAGGCGACGCTGATTGCCGGTGTCACGGCTGACCTGACTACACGTTTCAAGGCTGGCGACATCATTCGAGATCTTGCACCGCTGGTGGGTGGCAAGGGCGGTGGACGTGCTGATATGGCACAGGGTGGCGGTGGTGATGTGGCTGCTATCCCGCAGGCACTGGCGGCGCTGGAGAATTGGGTTTCAGGGCGCTGAGCCTGTAAATGACGGAAACAAAAAAGCGCGGAATAACCCGCGCTTTTTTGCTTTTAACCCGTTCAGAAAAGGTTAAATCAGAACAGTCTCTCAAGCAGCCTTGCGAGCAGCAGCAAGCAAAATAGCCACGGCCCTTGCCGCTTTGATAACCTGCGCCTTTTCATCCGGGGTATATTTGGAGAAGTTCTTCTCCTGCAGCGCAGCTGAAAGCACAGCGGCAGCGTTATTTAGTGCAGCTGTGACCGCCGCCGGATCGGTCTTTGCTCCAGTGCTGCCACTGCCGCCGCCACCGCCACCAACAGCTGATGCCAGTATGACCCGTAATTCCCCAACTCCGTCACCCATCAGTGTCGCCACGGATGTTGAGTTAACTATGTCATTGTTCGCTGACATAGTATTCAAGATAGTCGCCAAGCTGTTAAGGGCTTCTTGCAACGACACACGGCTGCCATCAGGCATGATTACGTTGACCAGCCTCAAGGCAGTGAGTTGTGACAGAACGGTAAATGGACTCAAATTGCCTAGCAAAATGTTATTTTGTATATAAACCCGATAGAACACAGGAAAGTCGAAGATGCGAACAACTTGAGTGGTGGATACGAATATACTTGAGTCGAATGTTGTAGTAACTGGGCTTTCTCCCGCCATGGAGGAACTGGATGTTGCCAGTACGCCAACACTGGCAACTGCAGCTGCCAGTGTTAGGTGTCTTGCGCATTTCAAAAGATCTTTTGTAGTCTTCATGCTGAATTTCCTTGATGGAAAAATATGTTAGCGTGATCAGTCATGTAACCGAGGTCAAACCCAATCACTCCGCTTGTTTTTCACCTTAATACGTGAAGGAGTAACCCACGTTAAAATTGTAAGCGCGTCCATCTTTCGATTTCGCCGTTACATCCGTATAACCTGCACTCAAAGACAGCGGAATTGAAAACGGTGAAATACCGAAGCCGGCATTTAATTGATTGCCAGTCCAGCTAGTGGCAAAAGACAGCTCAGGAATCAGCACAATGCCTGCACTGCCAAACAGGTTGGGAGCGTTATCACCTTTTTTGCCTTTTCTGATGTCCTCTATACTACGGAAAGTCCCTGTGCCAGCGCCCAGAGTGAAGGAAACAGGCAGTACATTATTGCCGTTGGGGTTCAGGGCAAAGCCTTTTGTGGCTGCAACGTAAACAGTCTCGTCAGTGTCTTGCGCCACACCCCAGTCTTTGGCATTGGACCATCCGAGCGCCACACCCAAGCCGTTGCTGTCAGGAATGATTTTATGAATCTTGAAGCCGACGCTGCCGGAATCAGCAAAATGCTCTCCGCCGTTGTTTGACAAGCTATCAAAGCCGACATCTACCTCCAGGCCTACAGAGTCAGTCGCACTACCGAAACCGGCACCAAATGCCATTGAGCCATCAGCTCTTCTGGAACTGTTTTGGTCGTACGAACCTGAATAACCGACAAAAGCCTGACCCGCATTGGCACCGTAAGCACTCGGTGTGCCAAAGGTCGTGGTCGGTGTCGGTTTGCCCATGTCACGTCTGGTAGCGCGGCCATCGCTTGTAAGTGGCGTCAAACCCTGAAGCAGCTCCCTGATCTCTGCTGAATTGGCGCCCCCGAACTGGTCAGCTCCAACAAAAGTGGAGGTGTCCGCACTGGCCCATGAACCTGCTGAAAGTGTGTAAAAACAACCGGCTGCAACTGCCAGAGACTTGACTGTAGAACGCTTCATGGAGACTCCCCATTTGAAAGTAATAAAGATCCGTTGATAAAGACTGCGCTATTTCCGAACGCATACGCTTGCAAAAGCTAATCAGGGTGCACGGTAAAACAAAGCGATGGTATAGGCAAGCCCTGCGCCGATTCTAGCGTGTAAATGACAGCAAAAACAAGTGACCTATTGTCGTGCTGGGTTACGGTCGGGACATCATCTGTGCCTGTACCGTTTGTTCTGGAGCCACCCGCTCGCTTTGCTGCCACCTGTGCGCTAGATGCTAATTATTCCCGGACATCAAATTCGTGAAGTGCCACATCGTGGTGGCATTCAAGGTAGCCACAGTGCATCTCCACATCTGCTTCGTCCACGCATACCGAAATCGCCGAGTCGTCAAATTGTGCCAGCATGGCGTGTTCAATTGCCTTGTTAAGGCTGCCGTAGCCTGCCTGGATACGCAGACCGGAGGTGTTGCCATAATCGGCTGTGAATGCTGAGCCCGTCCAGAAAGTTGCCATGATGATGTCCTCGCTATGCCGCTGGTATTGGTCGTTGGTTCCTTGCCGACAAGGTGTCGTACAGCTTTCAATAGGCATCAAGCGTGCCAATTTCCTGATTTGGCGATAAATGGAGGAATTGGAGGGCGTATCGGCATGTTATGGCCTAAAGCGGCCAATAATGTGCACAGCAATGAACATGGATGCGTATTGTCCCGCACTGTCAGGGTGCGGATGACAGGTATCGTCAATTTATTTCCGGATCTCGGCGGCGATAGCTTTAGCCCAGTCGCCAATGACTGGCAGAAAGTCAATTTTGGAAAGGAAGTAGGCCAGTATCGACAAGACGACAGTAACGCCGACAATGCCGCCGAGGCCGAAGGCCGTGCCGCGCAGGAATTGCATGAACAGTGTGCGAAGCGCGATGCGGTGAATGCCGAAGATATTCTGCGCATTCAGCGTAGCGAGCTCTGCGCGGAGCTTCTGCATTTCCAGCAGAACATCATTCTGGATCGGGTTGGTAGGCTTTACGGATTTTTCGGGTGTGCTGTTTTTTTCCATGTTAAGTCCGTCTTCTTTTCGCAGGGCTGCCTGTGCCATTATGCATGACAAGCTTTTGCCAGGGAGTGCTTGTTCGTGATCGCGGTTAACAATCTTGTTTTTGAGTATCCGGGGCACCGGGCGCTGGACCGTGTCAGCTTTGATATCCGTGCCGGATCCATCACTGCGCTGGTCGGTCCCAACGGTGCGGGCAAGACTACACTGCTGCGCTGCCTCGCCGGGCTGGTACGGCCTGTTTATGGCGAGATGCGCATCAACGGTATCGATGTGCTGGAAGAGCCTCATCGCGCCCATGCCTGTATCGGCTACCTGTCGGATTTTTTTGGTCTTTACGATGATCTCACCGTACGCCAGTGCCTGTTGTTCCTGGCCTTGAGCCACAGCATCGCCGAGTCGAGGCTGGATAGTGCGGTACTTGAGGCGGCTAGTAAAACCGGCATAGCCGACCTGATGGAGCGCAAGGCCGGTAATCTGTCGCGCGGCCAGCGCCAGCGCCTTGGGATTGCGCAGGCGTTGTTGCACGATCCGGAGGTGTTGATCCTTGACGAACCGGCTTCTGGTCTCGACCCGGAGGCCCGCGCGGAGCTGTCCCACCTGGTGCGCAGCTTGCAGGCAGCAGGCAAGACCATCCTGGTGTCATCACATATCCTGTCAGAGCTGGAAGATTATTCGACAGACATGCTGATCATCGATTGCGGCCGTATCGTCGAGCAGCAAGTGGTAGCGGGCAGTGGCCGGACACAAGTACCGGTGGTGATCGAACTGGAACCGGATGCTGCATTTGATGTGGCACAGCTGGATATGTTTGCACCCTTCCAGCGCCAGGGCGTGCAGGGCCTGCGCATCCACGGCACGCTGGAACAGGGCACCACGCCTGCGGCTTTGTTGCGCTGGCTGGTGCAGCAACAGGTACCGGTCTGTGCATTCTATGAAGATTCACCCGACATGCAGGCACGCTATATCGAGTCGGTACAACGCCATCGCCATGAAAACCAGCCTGCACCAAAAAAATTCGGATTGTCGGTACCGCCAAAAGCCGGGCAAGGAGCGCGATCATGAGACTCATCACCCGCAATCCCGAATTCAACCGCAATCTCTGGATCGAATTCAGTGGGCAACGCGCTGTGGTCGTGCCGATACTGTTCGGGCTGTTGTTGTGGCTGCTGTTTTCCCTGCCGGATCCACCGGATACGCTCGGGCCGGTGATTGAGGGCGCCATGCTGGTTATTGCCGGTGCAGCGTTGTGGTTGGGTGGCCCGTACCAGATCGCGCAGGGTCTGTTTACTGAATGGGAACGCCATACCTGGGATATCCAGCGCCTGAGTCCGATCACACCGTGGCGACTGGTATGGGGCAAGCTTTTTGGTAGCACGGTTTTTGTCTGGTACATCGGTTTGTGTGCATTGTTGCTGTATCTGGTGTTGCCCGGATGGTTCGGGAAGCACCAGCCTTTGCCGGAGCGATGGCTGATGGGTGCGCTCTTCCTGAGCACTGCAGTGATGCTACAGGCTTGCGCATTTCTATCCACTCTCTATTCCTTGCGTTACGGGGCGTTATTCGCCCGCAACGTGAAGCGGCCATCCGTAACCGTTGCTGCCTTTGCCTTGCTTGGTGTGCCACCGATGCTGCGCTTGTTCACCCAGTCCGGCGAGATCCTTTGGTATGACAACAGCTATATGCCGCGTGTGTTTTTGCTAGGCAGCAGTGCGGTCTTGTCCCTTTGGGGGGTGTATGGTTGCTATCGCATCACACGCAGTGATTTTCTCTACCGCAACGGGCCGCTGCCCTGGTTGCTGTTCACCGTTTTTTTGGCAGTCTGGCTGGCGGGGTTGAGTCAGGATGCGCCGGTTTACACGGCGCTCACTGTCAGCCTGGTGTTGCTGTACGTCACGTTATTTTCTGCGCCGGTGGATACGCTGGGCCTGCATCACACACTGGCGTTCATGCGTAGCGGCCAATGGCGTCGTGTGGGTGAAACGCTGCCGTTGTGGACCAATACCTTGCCTGTCGTGGTTGTGCTGCTGGTCTATGCGATGCTTGCATCGCCGCAAGGGATCCTGCCCCGGTCGGCCGTGATGCAATCAGCAGTGGGGAAATTATTGACGCCGGGCTTTTACCTTTCACTCACCGGTTTTGTTGCGCGCGATATTTGCCTGTTGCACCTGCTCTATTTTTCGCAACGCAACCAGCGCGCGATGGGTGCCTGTTTTGTTTATCTGGCGGTATTGTATGTCTTGATTCCCTCGATCATGAAAACACTGGATGTGCAGCAATTACTGGGATTATTTCTACCGTTGCCCGGGCAGTCGTTACCGCTGGTCTGGATCGAGGTGCTGGCCCTGGGTATATGGGCAAGGCAGCGCTGGGAAACATATGCCGCCGTGGCGTTCGCAGCGCCGGAATAAAACCGGCGCCAGTCGCTATTTTCGGGCAGGCAAATTATTTTCGTTCAGGCAACATCCGCAACAGTGTATTGTCTTTCACAATGTGGTGGTGATAAATCGCTGCTGCTGCGTGCAGCCCGATCATGAAATAGCCCAGCGTCGCAAATGTCTCGTGTATTTCCTTGATGGTGCCGGCAAGTTCCTTGTCAGGACTGAGTAGCGCAGGTAATTCCAGGCCAAAAAACGGAACGGGTTTGCCGGCGGCGCTGAGTAGTAACCAGCCCAGCAATGGCATGCCGATCATCAGTGCGTACAAGCCGAGATGCAGCAGTTTCCCTGCCAGCATTTGCATGGGTGGTGGTGTTGGTGTGATAGCTGGAGTAGGTGAAGAGAAACGCGCCACCAGTCGCACCAGTACCAGCGCCAGCACTGACAGTCCCAGCATGAAGTGCCAATGTTTCAGGGCTTCGCGTGGATCACTGCCTTTCGGAAAAAAATCGCGCAACTCCATGCAGGCGTACACCGCCACCAGCAGGAGTAGCATCAGCCAGTGCAAGCCTATCGACACTGTGCTGTAACGCGTGGTCGTGTTGCCCCTATTCATAATGCAGGCGCCTTGCTGATAACTTGAGTCTGGTAATTCTGCAAGGATTTCTCGATGATTTTCGCCCAGTCACTTTCAACAATAACCTGGTTGCCGCTTTCTGAATGCACGTTGATGTTTTCCGTTTTGCTGTTGCCGGAAACAGTCGTGATATCTGTTTCGATGTTAGCATTCAGCGTAATTGCCCAGAAGCCGGGTTGTATCCAGCTCCAGAATTGCTTGATATGCACATCCACAACAATGCTGTTCTTGTCAGCAGCGCTTGTGCTGTCTTTCACCGTATAGCCGGCGCTTTGCAAGCCTGCAGTGAGGTTCTCACGCACCAGTCCGGTAACGCTCTGGTTTTCGGGCAACAACACATCACCCAGTGCTTTGCCGAAAGTGTTGCGTTTGCGGCCAAAAGCACGGGCCTTGACCTGTTCAGTTGCGCTGGCTGCACCGCCGAAACCCAGTGAGGGGATGTTGGCCTCTTTGGGATTTTCTTCAAATTTCCGCTCATCCGTTATATTGCGTATCACAATGGTTTTTCCATTGGGTACGGCAGTTGCACCTGTGTTTACCGTGTGGGCGGGCTTGATGTCTATCTGGCTGCGGCTGGTGGCGCAACCTGCCAGTGCAACGGCGGCGAGAAGCAAGAGTGCGATCTTTGCGGCTTTCATCGTGAATGACCTCATTGGTTGGTGTGGCAAGGGTACAGTTTTTTCAAATGCCTGATATTGATCCAGTTGGTATTTGTAGTGGCGCTCGATAATTGGCTGTATGCGTTCTTTCATGGCATTGCCACTTCCCCGGCAAATGGATGTTTTCAGCTGATGTTATCCGGACTCCAGTAAGCGCGCATCTGTTGCACTTTGCCGGCTTCGTTCAATTCAAATACATCAATCGGACTGATGGTCATGCCTTTCATCACTACATCAAAACTGAATGCGACGGAGTTGCCGGCACAGCGTGGCTTGCCGTTCAATGCCAGTTTGACACCCATATCAAATGCACTTTTGTAAAATGCCCTGATGGCTTCTGTGCCGACATGTTGTGGTGTGCCAACCGGATCTTCTACCGTTGCATCTGTCGCATACATATCGGCAATGATGTCGAGATCGGCTTTGTCAAAGGCTTCGATGTAGCGCGCTACGGCGTTTTGCAGGATTTTTGTGTCCATGGTTTTTTCCAGAGGTGATTGATAAGGTGTTTGCTTGTTATATCTGTAAGCTGCGCCGTGTTTCCGATACGAATTGTCGGAGGCTGCCCGGATAATACCAGACCAGTCCGCACATCCAGTACAGCGAGAGCGAGGCGAGGAAATTGGCACTGCGCATCAGTTCCAGTGCTTGTGGGTTGGTGAAGTGCCAATAGATCCAGTAACAACCGTCTACCGTGAACCACGTATAAAACAGCATCAGCGGAAAATAACGCCAGCGCCGTTCCGCGAGTACGTGCAGGCTCCATGAAGCAGTAAGGTAGGCGAACAATGCCATGATGAAACTGATTGGTATGTCCCAATCCGGTGCGGGCATATAAAACGAACCCGCGATTAACAGTGCTAGCCCGATACCGAGGGTAAATAACTTCCATGGTCGCGTGTATTCACGCAGGTGTGCATGCCACGGATGAAATCGCGGAAACACCTTGCTGATTTCTTGCAGGCAGTTATCCAGTTTTTTTGTGGTGGTGTAGGGTAGGGTGGTGCGGTTTTCGTTCTTGAAAGCCTCAATCGCCAGACCGCATTCACCGAGGAATTCTGACGATGTGGTGTAACAAGCCGTTACCCGCGCTTCCAGTGCATCGCATTGCAAGCCCGCTGCGCGTGCTTCAGCAATCGCTGTGCGCAACACAGGCAAGAAATCGGCAGCGGCTCTGGTATTCAAGCAACAATTCCCTCACGTGTTTTGCTTTTGTTATTGATTGGCTTTGCTTATTTCTGGATCAACAAAAGTATGATGATTGCAATGCACCACACAATAACAGCATGGGGTCTGATGCCCGTCTGGGCGCGATCGGTTGGGTCGGCAAGCGGAAACAGCCAGAAGATCATGCGCGCCGCGCTGGACTCCGGGTGACGACGAAAGTAATCCATCAGCATGACGGTGGCGGCGAAACCCGCGAAGCCGTAAAGGATATGGAGGTTTTGTTCAAACCAGTGCATGTAATTCATTCCAGACAGGTCGTACTTCAATTGTCGCAGCGCTGGCCATCGGGTGGTGTGCCGCGGCGGCAGTCGCTTCATCCATGCTGCTGCAATCTAGCAATACATAGGCGCACATTTTTTCCTTGGAATCGGCGAACGGGCCGTCAGTCACCACGGTTTTGCCTTCACGCACGCGAATGGTTCTGGCATCGCAAGGAGGGCGCAGCGGGTTCCCATAAACGAACGCTCCACGTCTTTCCATCGCTGCATTCCATGCGGCAATATCTTCAAACAGCTGCTCTGTCGGCGCGAAGTGTTCATCGTGGCTGATAATGAGCAGGTATTGCACAGTTTATTCCTTGATCTAGTCTGGACTTGAATCTGGAAATGATTCTCAAATTTCTCTGACTCCATTTTTTTGTTTGTTTACTCTGGATTTTGAGCCGCCAGGAAAGCCATTGTGGTGTGCGTCTCTCACTTTTGAATTCATAAGTAATTTTAATTGTTCAGTGCACCATCTTCTTCCGTGTTTCGGCAGAATGATCAACAGGTGAGGCGAGTTCGGTTGGGGCTGGCATATTGGTCTGCACGTATTTTTGCAAACGTGCGACGACGCTGGAGAGGACTTCGATGGTCTGGGTGACCTGGTTCAGTGTGGCGAGCACGGTTTCGGGGTCTATGGCCGGTTTCTGGTTCGACATGGAAACTCCTGTACTGCCTCGTTGATTTGAAAAGGGCGCGATAAATCGCGCCCCTACGGTATTGCTGTCCTGGCGTTACGCCATCGCTATGTTCTACTTGTGCTGTTTATTCCCAGCTCAGCGCGCCGCCGGTCTGGTATTCGATCACGCGCGTTTCGAAGAAATTTTTCTCCTTGCGCAAATCCATGATCTCGCTCATCCAAGGAAACGGATTTTTTGCACCGGCAAACGCTTCCGGCAAGCCGAGTTGTGCGAGGCGGCGGTTGGCGATGAATTGCAGGTATTCCTCCATCATCGCCGCATTCATGCCGAGCACGCCGCGAGGCATCGAATCACGTGCATATTCGATTTCCAGTGTTGTGCCTTCCAGGATCATCTGGATCACTTCCTGCTGGAATTCTGATGTCCACAAATGCGGATTTTCCAGCTTGATCTGGTTGATGACATCCACACCAAAGTTCAGGTGCATCGACTCGTCGCGCAGGATGTACTGGAACTGCTCGGCAACACCGGTCATCTTGTTGCGGCGACCCATCGACAGGATTTGCGTGAAGCCGCAGTAAAAGAAAATGCCTTCTGTGACTACATAGAAACCGATCAGGTTGCGCAGCAGTTTCTGATCCATTTCCGGCGTGCCGGTGTGGAAGTTGCGATCCGCCAGGCCTTGCGTGTGCTTCAGGCTCCATGTCGCTTTTTTCGCGATAGAGGGCAGTTCGCGATACATGTTGAAGACTTCGCCTTCGTCCATGCCCAGCGACTCGATGCAATACTGGTAGGCGTGCGTGTGGATGGCTTCCTCAAAAGCCTGGCGCAGCAAATACTGGCGGCACTCGGGGTTGGTGATGTGCCGGTAAATGCCCAGCACCAGATTGTTGGCGACCAGCGAATCGGCTGTGGAGAAATAGCCGAGTGAGCGCATCACGATGCGGCGTTCGTCTTCCGACAGTGCATCCGCCGTTTTCCAGGTCTGCACATCTTTCGCCATATTGATTTCTTGTGGCATCCAGTGGTTCGCGCAGCCATCAAGGTATTTTTGCCAGGCCCAGTCGTACTTGAACGGCACCAGCTGGTTCAGGTCCGAGCGGCAGTTGATCATGCGCTTGTCGTCGACCGTGAGGCGGGCAGCGCCCATCTCCAGTTCTTCCAGACCCGTGGCGGCGTTCATGGTCGCCATGCTCTGTTTTGCCTGTGCCACGGCGTCGGCCATGCTGCCGATGGTGGAGTCGAAGCGGTTGGCATCGACCTGCTGGGGTGCCGGCGCTGCAGTTTCGGCGCGTGCGACCGGTGCCGGCGTTTCATCAGTTGGCGGCGGTGTCATCGCGACAATGGCAGGCGCGGTTACCGGTGCGGCATCGTCATTGTAATCATCCCAGTTCAACATCTTTCCAGCCCTTTTGAATCTTGATAAACAACATTAACTTGTGGAATCCGGCAGTGATGGCTGCTGGATATGGCTTCATAAATGTCTTGCAACTAGCTGTTTTTATTGTTTTTTATAATCTGCAGGGATTTCAAAAAAAGGTCCCGGGCGGCAAACTTCCGCCGCCCGCGACTTTCTCCCCCAGAGAAAAACGGTTACTGGCAAGCCTCGCAATCCGGGTTGTCGATCGAACAGGCTTTCGGCACGGGAGCGGCTTGCGGCGCTGCAGCTGCGGTCGCCTGTCCGCCGGAAGATACGGCATTCAGGGCACCGGTATTGATCGTCGATTTCTCGGTTGTGGTGGCCGCCAGTGCACGCAGGTAATACGTGGTCTTCAGACCGCGGTACCAGGCCATGCGATAGGTGACGTCCAGCTTCTTGCCTGAGGCGCCGGCGATGTACAGGTTCAGCGACTGTGCCTGGTCGATCCATTTCTGGCGACGGCTTGCTGCATCCACCAGCCAGCGTGGCTCCACTTCAAACGAGGTGGCATACAGGGCTTTCAGGTCGGCCGGGATACGGTCAATTTTCTGAACGCTGCCTTCGAAATACTTCAGGTCGTTGACCATCACACTATCCCAGAGGTCGCGCGCTTTAAGGTCGTGTACCAGAAACGGATTGACCACCGTAAACTCGCCCGACAGGTTCGATTTCACGTACAGGTTCTGGTAAGTCGGCTCGATGGACTGCGACACACCACAGATGTTGGAAATCGTTGCAGTGGGGGCAATCGCCATCACATTCGAGTTGCGCATGCCATCAGCTTGTACCTTGGTGCGCAGGCGATTCCAGTCCAGTGTCTGGCTGCGATCCACTTCGATAAATTCTGCGCCGCGGTTTTGCACCAGTGTTTCGATAGAATCGATCGGCAGAATGCCTTTTGACCACAATGAGCCTTCGAACGTGGAGTAACGGCCGCGTTCAACCGCGAGATCGCTGGATGCTTCAATCGCGAAATAACTGACCGCTTCCATCGAGCGATCGGCGAATTCAACGGCAGCGTCAGAGCCGTAGGCGATACGCATTTTGTACAGCGCATCCTGGAATCCCATGATGCCAAGACCGACTGGACGGTGGCGCATGTTGGAGGTGCGCGCCGCAGGCACGGAGTAGTAGTTGATGTCGATAACGTTATCGAGCATGCGCACGGCAGTCTTGATGGTTTTTGCCAGTTTTGCAGTGTCGAGCTGGCCGTTCTCGATGTGTTGCAACAGGTTGATCGATCCGAGGTTGCATACAGCAATTTCCTCGTTCGCCTTGGTGTTCAGCGTGATCTCTGTGCAGAGGTTGGAGCTGTGTACCACGCCGACATGTTGCTGCGGGCTGCGCAAGTTGCACACATCCTTGAAGGTGATCCACGGATGGCCGGTTTCAAACAGCATGCCGAGCATTTTTCGCCAGAGATCCTGCGCGCGAACGCGCTTGAACAAACGCATCTTGCCTTCGCGTGTCAGCTGTTCGTATTGCTCGTAACGCGTTTCAAATGCCTTGCCGTACAGGTCGTGCAAATCCGGCACATCGTTCGGTGAAAACAGTGTCCATTCACCGTCGGTGAATACACGTTTCATGAATAGGTCAGGCACCCAGTTAGCGGTGTTCATGTCATGCGTGCGGCGACGGTCATCACCGGTGTTTTTGCGCAGTTCGATAAACTCTTCAACGTCGATGTGCCAGGTTTCCAGGTACGCACAGACTGCGCCTTTGCGCTTGCCACCCTGGTTTACGGCAACCGCAGTATCGTTTGCTACCTTCAGGAAAGGCACAACGCCTTGCGAGCGTCCATTAGTGCCTTTGATGTAGGCGCCGAGTGCGCGTACCGGTGTCCAGTCATTGCCGAGGCCGCCAGCCCATTTGGACAGCATGGCGTTATCCTGGATGGCGCCGTAAATGCCGTGCAAATCATCAGGAATGGTAGTCAGGTAGCATGACGACAATTGCGGACGCAGCGTGCCAGCGTTGAACAGTGTCGGTGTGGATGCCATGTAATCGAAAGACGACAACAATTCGTAGAATTCAACAGCGCGTGCTTCGCGATTGGCTTCGTTCATCGCAAGACCCATCGCCACGCGCATGAAAAATACTTGCGGCAATTCGATGCGCACGCCTTCTTCCGTGTGGATGAAATAGCGGTCGTACAGTGTTTGCAAACCGAGGTAATTGAACTGCATGTCGCGACTGGCATCGATAGCACGACCCAGTTTTTCCATGTCATAGGTGGCGAGTTCGGGTGATACCAGCTCGAGTTCAATCGCCTTGTTGATATAGACGGGCAGTGCGCGAGCATACAGTGCCTGCATTTCGGTTTGCGTCGCCTGTTTGGCAATGCCAAGGAAAGACAGGGCTTCGCGGCGTAACTGATCCATTAACAAACGCGCAGTGGCGTAGGAATAGTTCGGCTCTTTCTCGACCAGTGCGCGGGCGGTAATCACGAGTGATGTGTTGACGTCATCCACGGAAACGCCGTCATAGAGGTTGCGCATGGCTTCTTCGATGACCGTATTGGCGTCGACACCCTGCAACCCTACACAGGCTTCACGGACGATGGTTTCAAGACGGCCAATATCCAGTGGTTGGCGCGAGCCATCGGCAAGGGTGACGTTGATGGTCGGATGCGGTTTGCTCTCGGCTTGGGCCTTGGCTGCCCGGAGACGGGCGTGCTCTTCGCGGTAGAGAACATAGTCACGGGCGATTTTCTGCTCGCCGTTGCGCATCAGGGCCAATTCGACCTGATCCTGGATATCTTCAATATGTACAGTGCCTCCAGAAGGCATGCGACGCTTGAAGATCTGGCTGATCTGTTCAGTCAGGTTGGCCACTGTCTCATGGACGCGGGCAGAGGCGGCAGCATTACCACCTTCAACCGCCAGAAAGGCTTTGGTCATTGCGACTGCAATCTTGCTCTGATCGTAAGGGACGACCGTGCCATTGCGCTTGATGACGCGCAGTTGCCCGGGGGCGGTGGCTGCGATGCTGGAACCGGTAGCATTACCAAGCGTTGCCTGCGTGTGCAGGGTAGTTTCTTGCAGGAGTGTTTCCTGAGGTGGGGTAATCTGTGTGTGCATGAGCTTGCAGCCTCTTTATTTATCCAGACCCTGAATTCCGTGCCGACATCGCAAAGGACAAATCCCACGAGGCAAAACGCTATATCTAGGGGTTTATGGTCAGCGAGATACAAGATAATGCGGTTTTTCAGGCAAGGCAAGGAATATCTACGTGTGTATGCTGTGGATAAAATGTGGCCCTTACGTACTTTTAGACACAGTTCACAATTTTCGGTTTACCGAGGGTTAGCGGGCACTTTTTTGGGGCGCACACCTGCGATTTTTTGCTGATAAGGCATGTGCCCATTTACTGTATTTGCGGTCTGTGAATACCGCAGGGCAAAGCCTTTCAGGTTGACTTTGATGGCGATACTGGCAAAATCGCCCGTCCTGTCGCCGGTGGGATGGAAATTACGGGTAAAGCCCGTTTTTTGTCCTTTTGCAAGGCAAATCGCCTACGCTCCGGTTTGTGTGCACATCCTGCACGTTTCCCGTGATTTGTCTGGGCTTTATCCGGCCCGCGTCCCGGGGCTTAGGTAGTCGAGCTTGCGAGCTTGCTGCCACTCGCTGTGGGGCCGGCCGTTGCCGCCCTTGTGGTTGTTATCAGAGAGCACAGAGCCTTGGAGTCCACTATGAATGCTGAGAAAGCTACACCAGACAAGCAATTGCCGATGTTATCCGGCGGTGAAATGCTGATTCGCGCCTTGCGCGACGAAGGTGTCGAATACGTCTTCGGCTATCCGGGCGGTGCCGCCCTGCATATCTACGATGCCATTTTCCAGCAGAAAGATGTGCAGCATATTCTGGTAAGGCACGAACAGGCGGCAACCCATGCTGCTGACGGCTATGCCCGTGCCACTGGCAAGGTAGGCGTGGTACTGGTGACGTCTGGTCCCGGTGCTACCAATGCCATCACCGGTATTGCAACAGCCTATATGGATTCGATCCCGATGGTGGTCATTTCCGGCCAGGTACAGAGCCATCTGATTGGTGAAGATGCGTTCCAGGAAACTGACATGGTCGGGATTTCGCGCCCTATCGTGAAGCATAGTTTTTCAGTCAATGATGCCACTGAAATCCCTGACATCGTCAAGAAAGCTTTCTATATTGCGAGCACAGGTCGCCCGGGTCCGGTGGTGATCGATATTCCCAAAGACAAGACGCATCCTCACCTGAAGTTCGAGTACAAGTACCCGGATAAGGTCAAGCTGCGTTCTTACCAACCGCCGGGTCGTGGCCATTCGGGCCAGATCAAGAAAGCGGTACAAGTGTTGCTGGAGGCACATCGTCCTGTCATTTATGCGGGTGGAGGCGTGGTACAAGGCGGAGGTGCCGAGCTGCTGGCGGAGCTGGCACGACTGCTGGGCTATCCGGTTACCAATACCTTGATGGGTCTCGGTGGTTACCCTGGTACCGATAAACAATATCTGGGCATGCTGGGCATGCATGGCAATTACGAAGCCAATATGGCAATGCATCATGCGGATGTGATCCTCGCTGTTGGAGCGCGTTTTGATGATCGTGTTACCAACACGCCGTCGAAATTCTGTCCGGATGCAAAGATCATACATATTGATGTAGATCCTGCCGCGATCTCGAAAACAGTGCGTGCAGATATTCCGATTGTTGGCACGGTTGATTCTGTATTGCGCGACATGTTGGTACTCCTGAAAGAAGGCAAGGAAAAACCTGACGCGGTCGCACTGAAAGACTGGTGGAAACGAATTGATGAATGGCGGGATGAATACGGCCTGTATACCAAGCCGCGTCACGGTGCGTCTGGCGGCTCGTTGATCAAACCGCAAGATGTGATCAGGATGTTGCACAAAGTTACAAAAGGGGATGCTTACATTACCTCCGATGTCGGGCAGCACCAGATGTTTGCTGCGCAATAT
Source organism: Pseudomonadales bacterium (assembly GCA_035430165.1). Classification (GTDB taxonomy): domain Bacteria; phylum Pseudomonadota; class Gammaproteobacteria; order Pseudomonadales; family UBA7239; genus UBA7239. Next base: position 28,106 of record DAOMGE010000035.1, read on the forward strand.
TACCTGTTCGACAAGCCGCGCCGCTGGATCAATTCCGGAGGGCTTGGCACGATGGGTTTTGGTTTGCCTGCAGCGATGGGGGTGCAGATGGCATTCCCGGAGGCAACCGTTGCTTGCGTAACTGGTGAAGGCAGTATCCAGATGTGCATCCAGGAATTATCAACCTGCACGCAATACCATTTGCCGGTAAAAATTATTAACCTGAACAATCAGGCGCTTGGCATGGTCAAGCAGTGGCAGGACATGCAGTACGAAGGGCGGCACTCACAAAGCCTGTATGAGGATTCATTGCCCGATTTCGTGAAATTGATGGACGCTTACGGTCACGTCGGTATGAAAGTTACACGCTATGAAGATCTGGAAACGGCGCTGGAGAAATGCTTTGCCATGAAAGATCGCGTGGTATTCATGGATATTTATGTAGACAACACAGAGCATGTTTATCCGATGCAGATTGCACCGAACGGATCAATGCGCGATATGTTGTTGAGCAAGACGGAGCGCACATAATGAGACGCATTATTTCTGTGTTACTCGAAAATGCACCCGGTGCATTGTCGCGAGTTGTCGGTTTGTTTTCACAGCGTGGCTACAATATTGAAACACTGACTGTGGCGCCGACCGAAGATCCTACGCTGTCACGCCTTACGCTGACTACAATTGGAGATGACAGGATCATTGAGCAGATCACCAAACACCTGAACAAGATTGTTGATGTGGTGAAGCTGGTTGACTTGACGGAAGGGAGTCATATCGAGCGGGAAATCATGCTGATCAAGGTGCGTGCCAGCGGCGCACAGCGTGCGGAAATCAAGCGTTGTGTCGATATTTTCCGCGGCCAGATTGTTGATGTCACCAGTACGATTTATACAGTGCAACTGGTCGGTGCCAGCGATAAGCTTGACGCATTTCTGGAGGCAGTCGGTGATGCAGCTATTCTGGAAGTGGTGCGCAGTGGTGTGTCCGGTATTGCGCGTGGCGAAAAAGTTCTGAGTCTCTGATGGTTTTTGAATTTCAAGACGTATCCTGGATTTTAATTTAACTGGCGCATGCCAATATACTCGAGGTAAATCATGCAAATCTATTACGATAAAGACGCCGATCTCTCCATCATTCGCGGCAAGAAAGTAGCAATTATCGGTTTCGGATCGCAAGGTCATGCGCATGCAGGCAACCTGAAAGATTCAGGTGTGGATGTGGTCGTTGCCCTGCGCCCAGGCTCCCCAACCGCGAAAAAAGCAGAGGCCGCAGGTTTGGCTGTGAAGTCAGTGCCCGACGCAGTGAAGTGGGCTGACCTGATCATGATACTGACCCCTGATGAATTCCAGTCGCAACTTTACAAAAATGAAATCGAGCCTAACTTGAAGCAGGGTGCGACTCTCGCTTTTGCGCACGGTTTTGCCATTCATTACAATCAGGTTGTGCCGCGCGCTGATCTTGATGTAATCATGATTGCGCCCAAAGCACCGGGTCACACTGTTCGTAATGAATTTGTCAAAGGCGGCGGCATCCCTGATCTTATTGCGGTATTCCAGAATGCGTCAGGCAAAGCGAAAGATGTGGCCTTGTCTTATGCGTCTGCTATTGGCGGTGGTCGTACCGGTATCATTGAGACAACTTTCAAGGATGAAACTGAAACCGATTTGTTCGGCGAACAGGCGGTTCTTTGTGGTGGCTGTGTTGAGTTGGTGAAAATGGGGTTTGAAACACTGACGGAAGCAGGTTACGCACCCGAGATGGCTTACTTCGAGTGCTTGCATGAATTGAAGCTGATTGTTGACCTGATGTACGAAGGCGGTATCGCTAACATGAACTACTCCATTTCCAATAACGCGGAATATGGTGAATATGTGACTGGCCCACGTGTTATCAACGAGGAGTCCCGTAAAGCCATGCGCCAGGCACTGAAAGATATCCAGAACGGTGAATATGCGAAGAAATTCATTCTGGAGGGGGCTACCAACTACTCATCAATGACAGCCTATCGTCGCAACAACGCGGCTCATCCGATTGAAGTGGTAGGTAACAAACTGCGCTCAATGATGCCCTGGATCCAGAAAATCGTGGACAAGAGCAAAAATTAAGTGGGTTTGACTATAAAACGCGGCCCTGGCCGCGTTTTGTTTCTTGGTTATCTGTTATTGGTGAGGTAGGTGCATGTCGGGACAGCAGCCGGATCCAGCGGAAGTTATTGAGGTGGATGATGGTGTCCTGCCTATCGGTGAGCATGTAGAAGAAGTATCCGGGGAGGATGGCCGTAAGGTGCGTCATCGCGGTATTTATTTGCTGCCCAACCTGTTTACGACGGCAGCTATTTTTTGTGGATACTATGCGATTATCGCTGGTATGCAACATCGTTTTGAAAATGCCGCTATCGCTATTTTTGTGGCGATGATTTTTGATGGTCTGGATGGCAGGGTGGCGCGCCTGACGAATACGCAGAGTGCGTTTGGTGTGCAGTACGACAGTCTGTCGGACATGGTGTCTTTTGGTGTGGCCCCTGGCTTGGTGATGTTTAACTGGGCCTTGGTGCAGGTAGGCAAGTTTGGCTGGTCGGCTGCGTTTCTCTATTGTGCCTGTGCGGCCTTGCGGCTGGCGCGCTTCAATACCCAGGTGGATACGGCAGACAAGCGTTATTTCACGGGGTTGGCCAGTCCTGCGGCGGCAGCTGTTATTGCCGGCACTGTGTGGCTTGGCTGTGATGTACAAATAGAAAAGGGTTTGGTACCCGTACTACTGACAATTCTTACCGCAGTCACCGGGTTGCTGATGATTACCAACTTGCGCTACTACAGTTTTAAGGGTATCGACTTCAAGGGCAGGGTGCCATTTATCTATTTGCTGGCAGTGTTGTTGATCATCATGGTGCTGATATGGCATACCGAGCTGGCTTTGCTGAGTATCGCTGTTATTTATGCCTTGTCCGGTCCTGTTTTGCACTGGCGCACCGGCAAGTCTGTAAACATGTAGTAGGTGCTTCAATTTCTAGTCAGATAAAGCGTCTGGAAACCGTTAAAAAGCCCATAAATATGAATAAATTGTTTTTTATTTGTTGCAGGGAAGTTTCTTTTGCATATAATGCGCGTCCGCACTGATCGAGCATCAGGCGGGTTGTTTAAAAAGAT
>DAOMGE010000036.1:0-31025 GCA_035430165.1 Pseudomonadales bacterium
CTGCCCGATACCCAGTATGTTCACTGGGATAGCCATATTGGTTGCTAATCGCACGTGTCTTGCCATATTTATGTTCATTAGACCAATGGTTGTGGCCGTACAGCCACAAGCAGGGTTGGTGCTTCTGGATCAGATCCATGCAGTTGGCTTGAAAGTAGGCGGTGATGTCATCTTCCGCTATCCGCCCGTGCCGACACTCGCGCGCTGGCGGAAAATGGGTGACCACAATCGTTTTGTCAGGATCTAAATGTGCCAACTCTGCATCCAGCCAAGCTTTAGCCTGGTGATACAGATCGCGCATGAATTCAGGTGTAACACGCAGGGGCCTGCCGTTAGTCTCTGATAATTCTGCGATACGAATTTCCATAAAATCCGCAATGCTGTACTTTGCGACGTGCATGGCGCGCTCAATAAGTTCATGCCCCAGGCAATCAAAGCCAGTCCACAGGGCGGTGCCTAAAAATTGGTATCCGCACAGCTCAACACTGCTTTTTTCCAGATAGTGGAAGTCTGCAATATCAACATCCTTGAGGGGAGACTGCGTGATATTGCCGCGGTAGAACTCATGGTTACCGGCGACATAGACGATGGGCTTGCCTGGGTAACGCTTGCGCAAGCGGTGTAAGCCAGTCGACAACCATGGGCCATGACCAATGTCGCCAGCGAGAATCAAGACATCAAACAGGTCCGCTGCAGGCAGTGGCGGCAACCAGGCTACGTCGTTGTAAAATTCAAAGTGGACGTCAGAAGCCAAAAAAATTCGCATAACAATGACAGAGGTTAACTGTACGGATTGTCATACAATCACAAATTTAATCTGAAAGCCAATTTTTGAAATTTGTCACTTCTGTATTTAAAAATAATACTAAATGAAATTCTTTATTTAATTTATTAATAATTTCTTATTTAAGTAAATGTGTTATTTATTTCCCATACTTGATGACCGCCATTAAAGAATGAATAAATTGATATACCCTTTGGCTCCAGGCTTTGTCCTGCGATTAAGAGGAGCAGGCCATTAATATTAATCTTTGACATTCTTATCAGAGCATTCATCGCTTTAATGTCATGCGTTGAGGCAATTGGGCTTGGCTCGGCGTGCGTATGCCATTCACCAAGATATAAGCGGCCAGCTTCCTTGTGTTTCAAAATATTGCGTTGCGCGCATTTTGGGTCGGAACGATAGTGAAATCTTCCTCGGGAATCATGCTTGTATGGGCCTTCCACAGCGTCAACGCAAATTATTTCTGGAAGAATTCTTCCAAATAGCTGTCCTCCTGCTTCATGATCCCGGAGAGAAAGTTGTCGGTGACAATCTATGTGCTTAACGACGTCAGGCTTTATATTTAAGGATTGAGTGAAGTTTGAACTGTAAGCGCATAATTCCACTGCATGCGATTCATAAAATTCCTTCATGGCAATGCAATGTCCTGGATGCATAGGCTTCTATCGAATTCTTGTCTGGGTAAAAGGCCACTTAGATGAGCGGATTCTCGATCACCGTACCAAACTCGTCGTTTTGAAGAGACTGTCTTGCCTGTAAGCACTTCCAGCGTAAGACTGGCACCGATATTAACAATATGCTGCAGCTCAATGGCGCCGTAAGGTTGAAATAAATTGCCGCAGCCGGCCATCGAAACCATGTGACTGGCATCGGTTGGTGTGTCGGATAGCCTAAAGCGTACTTCTCCGTTTTCATCAAAAGCATCTCTGATTGAGTCCTTACCAAATAAAGCTACTGCATGTCCCGCAGATGCAAATGCTTCGGACCATGTGCAGACGTGCGCAATGCTATCGTGTGCATTGACTCTCCACTGATCAATCAGTAGATCGCCTGCAGTGGAAATGCCTGCGCTGACAATTACGTCAGCGGTTGAAATTTGTTTTAACTCGTCTATTGTCATCTCTTCGAAATTTTTCGGAAATGTTGTGACGTTATTCATGTGTGGAAAATCACTTAATAGCGACTCCTTTAGTGCTTCTGTCTTAAGTTTTACTAATTTTCCGACGCCAAGCAGATGTCGAGATGCGTTGTGTGGCTCCAGAAAGTCGTTGTCAATGAGATAAAAAGCACCTACACCGGATTGAGCTAGAAGCCTAGCTACAGATGCGCCAAGTGAACCACAACCACAAATGATCACTGATTTTTTGCTCAATGAATGGTATTGAGGATCACGATCTCTGCCATGCACCCATGCGCCATCTGTTCTCCTTACGATGGCATATTTAATTTTTTTGGTTGAAAAGGCATTTCGCACGATGGCATGAGGAAGGATGGTGCGAGGCCGAAAGCCATGTCGGGCCATTTTGGGTGTCTGGCTTTGTAATATTGCAGCAACGAACATGGCGCTATCGTTAGATTTCACGCCAATTATGATTGGACACGGTTTCCCAATCGCCAAAAGTTTGGTGCTGATGGTGTCTGGAATATATTCGAGCAATGCACTTCCGAAGTCCGGAAACTGATCTGGCTGCCAAGGAATGTCAAGCCAAAACAGGTAGCCAGGTAGGATGGAATTATCTTTGCTCCCAAGATGAGCCATGTTTTTTTGAAGCTGCTCGACTGAGTCGGCAACAAAAAATCGATTAAATTCAGGCTGTGAGGTGGTGGCGATTATCCGGTTTTCCCAATTCAAGGATAGCCAACTATATACCAGCTGAGGTTCATCGCAATGATTTCCCCAGTAAGTACAAAATTCACTGTAAAAGTCCTTTCGCCTTGCCGTTGGACTCATGCTGAGAAGTTCTTGAGCCCATGCAAGGTGCTGAATGATTCTTTCGAATGGATCTCCGAATGTTGATGAGGCCGTCAAACAAAGTTTTCCACTGGCTTCGATATGAGGCCATGCCTTGTTTTTTTTATACTCTGGCAGCCAAACTGTCGGTTGTGAAAGCGGGTATTTTTTATCTATTCCGATGCAAATACGGTTAGTGCCTGGATAAGTTATGTCCCCGTCTTCAAGATCAATTTGCCAAGCAGCCGCTGCCTCAGCCCCTGCATTTTTGCGGAACCAGTGTAAATCAGTCGTCGAGGCAACAGACCATCTGCCAGTGAGGCGCTGATCCAGTTTTGTGTTAATCAACGCCAACAAGTTTGAATCAGCCATGTTTTACTTAACCAAATCTGTTGCCGCCATCATCACGTTTTGGCGTGGTTGACGACACAACGGCAAATGCAGACTTTTTACATTCGGCAGAGGCAGGAGCCCTTTTGGCAAAGAATTTGACATTAAATACACTGTCCCATGCTTCCAGTGCATCTAACTGGGCACAGTCATTTTCATCTATCGTCGCTAGCACATTTAGTGCTGAAGACAGTTTTTCTTTAAAGAAGATGACTTTTGGGTCGTTCTTTTCATGAATGTTAGTTCCCTCTATCACTGGGTGTGCGATTGCCGTGGAAACATCCAAGGATTTCTTGATGGCTTTCCACGTCTCTCTGAGAGATATGTCGTCGCGATCTTCTGACTGTTGAAAATGATCAACAACCAGTTTAGTTATGGCGATGCCTGATGCTGTCTTGTCTTTCCAGTCATCAATACTGCGGGCAAATTTTTTCGTGTAACGAACAATGCGTCGAAGCTGGCTGCCGTCATTTACATCGCCGGAGTTTAGGGTGCTCACCTTGCTGTTGAACCAGCTGGTAACAGCTTTTGCGTCAGATCTAATCCATGAGCTGCCACTTGCAAGCTCATAATAGTCTTGGACTCCACCTTGTCCATCACTCTCCGATTTTATGCGGTAAACAGGATAGTCAATGTGGTAGCCCTGAGGGTACGTCTGGCGCACACAGTTGTTTTTAACTTCGGCCGGGCTTTTCAACCGATCATCGTCGGACAGCGCGTCGCAGACAAGTGTGCGCGCTTCCAGTGGCGACAGTGACATGCCCAAAAATCCAGTTAGATCTTCTGGCAAAAAATAGACGCCGTCATCAATGTCATATTCATTCTGGCTGTCTTGCACCATAGTTTTCATGGTGTAAGATCCCTGCGAATCAATTATTTTTGGATGTGACTTGCTCATACGCGCCAGGCCATTTTTTAGGCGTGTGCGTCCGTTATCACGGCGGCTGCGCATGTCATTCTGTTCGTTATTTCCAAGCGTTACTTGTTCTTTGTGGTAAGCAATCAAGTCTTTATTGCAATCGATATTAGCCATTTTCATCAGTCCTCATGGGGTAGCTGTTGCCATTAATGCATCCCTGAAAGACTGCATACGATTCACGGGATTAGTGTTGCTCATTTGTGACCATGCCCAGTCAACATCAGATATGGCTTGCCGTTCGAGTGCATTCAGTGCTTTATGACGGGCATCATCAAGATTCTTTAAGTATTCGCGCAGTTCATTAGATGGACATTGTGCCGGCATGCGATACGCAAAGCTCCCGTCATTGCGCAGAGCCGCAATTTTGGCAGCCATGTAGTCACATCCCACGGCTTGTGCATTTAGGCTTGCTTCAATAGCTTTGAGTCCTACGCCCCAGCCAAATGCGTTGCGGTGCAGTTTTGCATCTGAAACCTCCTCACCTCCTTGTGATGGTAATGAACCCAGCATGAATAAGTGAATGGGTCGATCATTTTCATTTCGTTCGCTGAGTATCTCGCAGGCTTCAAGCATACCGATGGCGCCTGGGTTATTGGCCCATAGGCCACCATCTATATAAACAGTTGTTGTATTGTTACTGCTTGGCTCTACAAGCTTCGCCATGGAGCGTAGTAACGGGGCAGCGGAAGTGGCCAGGCAAACATCGGCTAACGTTCGTGTGTTGTCTCGTCCATTAAGACGCGAAAGATGGTGCGTTTTGAAGACGACGGCTGAATGCCTGTTGATGTCTAGGGTCGGGATTGCAAATGCAATTCTGCGCTTTTCATACACCTCTTCGACAGTGGAAGAGCCAAAAGCCCCCTGCAACGCAATCTCCAGAGCCCTATTGCCGCTGGATAAACCCATGCCCATTGCCCTCACTAACAGGTTTCCAATTAACGGTATATGGCGCAAACCTTGGTACGGGAAAATTTTTGGGCCTTCTTTGTAATACAGGTTTCGTACATCTTGCAGGGGAACGCCAGCAGCCAACGCACATGCGACAATTCCTCCAGTACTGGTGCCAACAATTAGATCAAAGCTTTTGCCGATATCTATGGGCATGTCTAGTTTGTTCAGGTTCTCAAGGTGTGCTGCAAAAGTGCTGAGATAGGCGGATTGATAGACGCCGCGCATCCCTCCGCCATCTAGGCATAACACTCGGAAAGGGAGGGGATGGGACATTAATGGCACCTTAATACAATTGATATGGGCTCATTAAGAATATATTACATCATCAAAATGATGATGTAAAGGTATTTTATTGATATTTTTGATCTTGGCGGGTAGTCTTGGCATAGAGCTGGTTTTGTTTCTTGGAGGTGACTTGAATGCTTGATACAGCCCGTAGTCCAAGTCAGACCCAATTGGAGAGGCTTTTTTTTATAGATTTTCGAGCGTACTTTCTTGGGGAGATCAGGCGGGCGGATATAACGGCTCGATTTGGCGTTGAAACGGCTGCAGCGAGTCGTGATATTGCACTTTATCGAGAACGCGGTGGGAAAATAACTCTGGAAAATAGCTCCAAAGTGTATTTGCCGGACGCCGATTTTGTGCCGCTATATACACACTCTGTAAACGGAGTTTTTACTGCTCTGAGTCAGGGCTTTGGTGAAGGGGTACATCAACAATTTCATTCCTTAGTGCCCTGCGAGATACCTCGTCAACTTAATAGCCCTGCTCTCGCGGTTATTGCAGCAGTGTCGCGTGCTATCCACCGTAAAACCGTTCTACAAATTGAATATCATTCGTTTAGTAGTGGGCACACAACCAGGGATATTGTTCCATTAGCGTTAGCTAATACTGGTTCGCGTTGGCATGTACGGGCCTATGATAGAAGACGTAAAAGATTTACTGATTTTGTGTTAACCAGGATCAAAAATCCGAAAGAACTGCCGGAAGAGCTTGTTCAAGAACATGAATACTTATTAAACGATATTCAGTGGAATCGAATTGTCGAGCTTGAGATCGTTCCGCATCCTGCTAGTTCTCATCCGGAAATCATTAAAATGGACTATGACATGGTTGATGGTCGTCTGGAGGTGAAAGTTCGTGCCTCATTAGCGGGGTACTTTTTAAGGCAGTGGGATGTGGATTGTTCTTCCGATCACAGTCGTGGCCCGCGTTCAAATGGAGCGGAAGGGAATGAGGCTGTCCGGTTGTGGTTGAAAAATTATCTGGCGCTATATGGAGTTGAAACTGCAAAATTGGCTCCGGGGTATAAAGTCCCTGAATGATATATGGATTCGATTTCCAAAAATGTATCATCTTTAAAGATGATGGCCATTAATTTCATTCATCAATGTTCTTGTTTTAAAAGAGTAATACCGGGTTTTACCCCACTTGCTCGTACTATCCAGAAATTGCTTTTTTGTCTCTCAAGGCTAGCTGTCTCTTCCGATTGAGTGCGTGTCTGAAAAAAGTGGCCGTCAACGTAATTTCTTTTCCTCGAATGCATACATCGCCTTCTAGTCGGTAGTGTCTCAGCTTGGATTTTGCTATGTTGAGCGGTTATGCTAATGGCGGGATACTCTATGGACTGGTAGGAGAAATCCAATGACCACCCCCCAATGCCCCCGCGATCCAAACCAGTTATGGACTGCCCTGTGCTCCGACACCAAGCTTGTGCTGTGTTGGATGGCAAGCGGCAGGGGTTCAGGGTATACGAACATGCTTATTGGCAATTGCCGACGTAACGCAACATCATGCCGACATGAGAAGTAAGCAGCAAGACATCTGGATCTCGTCGCCCGGTGTGGTCGGATACGCCCTCGTGACCGAGGTATTTGGCCGATTCAGTGGTACAGTTTCTCTCCGGCGCTTACACAAAAGCCCCTTGGCGTTTGCGTTACCAGGTTTGTTGATGGTTGATTGTGGTCGGTTCTCTAGAATATAACGACTCACTCCCCCCTTTTCATTGGAACATAAGGGAAATGCAGCACCAACCAAGTTTCCATATTGGCATTTATGGCTTGATGAGCGATTGGATAGGTGTGTCGGTCGGTGGGTCGCTGGATCTTGTATGCCTTGTACGGCAAGGCGTGAGTGTTAATGCTCTTGATGTTTTGCACCGGCTCGGGTGCCCGGTTGCCGACATGGCTTGGATTATCTCTAGGCGTACCAGGAAGCGTCGCAACGCCAACAATGCTTTGCTGACAGCAGCGGAAACCTCGCGTTTCTTGCAATGGCTTCGCCTTCGTGCGGCAGCCGAGATCGTATTTGGAGATGCTGACAAGGCCAGCTGCTGGATAATTCAGCCGCTTCCTGTGTTCAAAGGCATGAGTCCAGCGGAGATTATGAAGACTGGAGTTGGCTCAGCACTGATTGATGATGTGCTGATGCAAATCGATTCTGGGTACTTTGCCTAAGTCAGTTGGGATAACCGAGTACTGATAAATTATCCATTTGCGGTAACTCCAGTCAGGGTATAGGATTTAAGCGTTGCTTACCGTTGCCCTACTATTTATTTGGCGCGGCAGCCTAGCTAGGGCCCCGAAAGGGGCCTTTTTTGTTGGGGTTGTTGTTGCTCATCACACTGACATCGCACTTTTTACCAAATTACACAGCATACAATTTGATGATTTTGGCTGTTTGCATTTCGCTGCTCTCATCATAATGCTGACAGTGTTTAACCGAATTCACGCCATGTGTTGCCAAAAAATGGTAACCGCCGAGCGAGCTACACCCTGGACTGGGTGGAGAAATAATATTTTGTGGTATCAGTAGACTGCGTGTCGCCAAACAATTTTCCTGGGAATATATGCGACTGGTTACTAGGTGCTCGGTTAATTAGTAGCCAGCGAACCACTGTTTCAACGCGCTTATCGACCTTGATCCAGGATCCGTGCAGGTTTAGTCGTATACCATCATTGTCGACAATATCTGTGACGCGTAAGCGAAGGATAGTTTCTAGCGGGGTTGAATATAAAACAGAAAGGAGCTTTGCTACGATGGAGGCTTTGGATTTCGCTGAATGCGCAGTATGCAGTGATGCCAGTATCGTTTTTATTTCTTTTATTGGTGATGTAGTCGCCCTTAATTTTTTTAGGGGTGGCATGTTTATTTTTGTGGTGTGATGTTTTCTTAAAAAACGCAGAAATTTTGCCAGAGATGCCCTGTATCCTGGTTGAAGATGTAAAAATTCTTCCAGGACATTATTGGTAAGTTGTTTTGCATCATTGCAAGTGGAGTATTTCATAAGTTCTATGGCTGCTCTCAAGTAAACACGCTGTGTTTTTAATGAGAGTTTGTGAGTGACTTGGTTAAGGTAGACAAGATAATTGCTAATGTCATTTGACCATGGATAGCGCAGCGTTTCTGCAAGCATAGCAGAGATGCGGTTTTTCTCTGACCATTCTCGGCGCTGAATATTGTTGCTGGTTAAAATTCCATTATGAATAAGGTATTCTGCTAATAATCCAGATTTTTCTATGTCGCCAGCAGTAAGTGTGGATGAGAGTACAGCATCATTAATCCATTTGTCAGCCGCTATCGATTGGTCTATTTTTGCCAGTATGTTTGCATAGTTAGGTAGCGGGCCTAGGGCCTTTAATGTTTTTTCGTGGGTGATCAGCCATTCAGAGAACCCTAGCCAAATTTGTACAATGTGCCCGTTTTTGAAATGTGTAGACAGAAAGCCAGCCTTTTTACGCAAGGCGGCCGCCAAATAGCATGGTTTGCAGCGGCTAACGCCGTTACCAGGTACATCTATGCCGCACTGTGGACATTCGTGTGTAATTCCTGGACTCTCAGTACAAGTTTTGCATGTGGCTCTGCCAATGGCATCAACGTAGTAGATTTTTCTGTGTTTGCCGCAGTGACGGCAGGTGGCGCAAGTGAGTTGACGCTGGCATTTCTCGCATACGGGATCATTACTGATTCCAGATATTCGCGATAACCGAGCGCTCTTATTTCCGCAACGGATGCAATTTTTAGGTGTTCTAAAATATGGCGAACAAGCATTGCACGCTGCTAGGCCGTTTATGATAAGTCCTGCGCGCACTGTTGGCTTATTACAACGACAACAAACACGGTTTGTTCTTATGCATGCATTACATATTGGACTTTCGTCATTTTGATAAGCTTTTGTTTTTCGGCCGCATTTGGAGCAGGGTTTCATTTTGATTTGAATTGAATAGCAGGTCCGGCAGAAGGCTTTTCCCCGAAATATCTTTGCGCCAGTAAGTATTAGCCTTGAACAAGAGTCACACGGAAGAGTATGTAGCTGTGCTGGAGGCGTTGCTGCAGTTTTTTGAGTCACAGACGGACTCCCCTAGATGATGCTCTGTCAAGAAGTAACTTGGCTCGTGCCATCCGATAACTTGCCGTATTGCCCTCTCGCCTTCTTAATTGCCTAAGAGATAAAGAGGCCTTGCGTTTACGTGTGTGTGTCCTGCTGGGCAGGTTTATGATTTCATTCTGAATCCACGGCGGCCAAGGGCCATACTCTTTGAGTCGTTCTTGGCTGATTTTGTATTTTTCCGTCCATTGTAAAAAGGATCTTGGCCAGTCATCTAACCATGCGCATACGATGCTGAGCACCATTTCACGCTGCGCGACGCGTAAGAAATTCCACTTAAGACCCGATCTTTTTGGGCGAAGCCCATGCCCGTCAGCAAGGAAGGTCAGTAGGCGACATAGATTGCGTATGCCTGATAGCCATTCTCCCGGTGTTGCTGATGTATTTGTGTTTTTCCAGCGTGCTATTGACTCAGAGTTGGTGCGATAGGCAAGGTTAGTAAGAAAGTGCTGTATAGCAAGAGCGTTTTCATTTGCGCGCTGAGTTTTATTATTGGCAAATGACGACTGACATTGATGGCATTGTCGTGTGATCAGCGCATTGTGCCTGTGAGGAATAAATGGAGCGTCACATACATGACAGGCATCAGATAGCTGAGTCCCGTGCATGACGCATGTTGTGGCAAACTCCAAACGCCATTGTCGTCGTAGATATGGTGGATTCATATCGAGACAATCTTTGCAAAATTGCTGGCCGTACCGACGGCGTGTTCTATGGTAGATACCTATTGGTAGTATGCCTGGCTGTAGGCCTCTGCTTTTGCCGGACCTTCGGCCCATGCGATGGGCCAAGTCGTGCAGAACCATTTGGTAGATGCTGGTATGTGGAATATCCGTGGAGGCAGCAATCTGTTCGATAAGCGCTTCACTGGCAGTGAGATCAATGTCACGCACCCAGAATTGGGCTTCTGGCCATACAATTGCACAAAGTTCGTGAGGTGTTGCCGAATGATTATTGGCGAGTCGAATTAAGAAGGAGCTCAATGTCTCATCTTCTTGAGGTCTAGGTAGCAGACCCAGTTTTTGAGCCATTGGGAATACCTGCTATCGGTTAGTGATGTTTCGTTTATTGAGTGTATTGATGGTGGTTTCCAGGGTTGCTTGGTCAATAAAATTTTGCCCATTTTGAATGGCTGCAACAGCTGATCGTTTGACAATGTTAACAATGCCTCCCAATGTGTTGCCGCTTGAAGAGATAATGGGAATGGCTTTGTCTTTTTCTGCCAGTCCAGATGGCTGAGACAGTGGTAATTGGCGTTCAATGCTTTTAATCATTCTCAGGGTTGTTTGGTTGATGTCCCAGCGAGGCAGCTCAAGATATTCAAAGCGCGTGACAAACTGGGCATCTACAGAAAGTGCAGTTATGACTTCCGGGGTCCCCGCAGCTACAAATGGCAGCTTGAGCTGGTTCAATAGTGATTTTAGGGCTGTTAGAAATTGGCGATGATTGCGAGGCGTTCCCTGCAATATGTTGTGAAACTCATCACCCATAAGCAGCTTTACATTCAGCATAGTTAACCTTTCGATTACTTTTGCAAGAAGTTTCTCTGGTGCAGCGTCTTGTCGATGAGCAACAGCAAGAGCAGACAAGATGCTACTGTATAACCGCCCTTCATCGGGTTCAGGTGGCGCTTCAAAAAAGAGTACGGGAAGTACAATTTGATCGTCATCAGTATATTCAGTGCCGTGGAGTTTCAGGCACCTTCTCAGTGTGGTTGTTTTGCCATTGTTAGCTTCACTGATCATCGCTAGGCATGGCATCCTCAAGTTTCTTGGATGTGTAATCAGCCTATCCATTTCAGTTAAAATGATGTTCGCCTCATCGTAGCCAATCCACCAGTCAGATAAAATGAAATCAATTCGCTCGCCAGGCGAGTCATTGAGTCTCCGTAACGCATTTTCGTGAAGATGTTTGGTCGTTTCCATTGTTATGCCTCAAAATCATCGAAAGGTGCTATGTCATCAGAAAAGGGGTCATTTTCGGTGGAGGGGGTTTCCGCCATGCGAATTTTTTCCTGTGAAACGGGCTTTGAGAGCAGTGCCGATCCTGGTGCTGTCGCATGCGGAGATCGCAGGGCGTTCTGTTTCTTGTTTTTATCTTTGCGCGCTAGGCGTGTCTTTTCTGTAGCTATAGCCTCTCTGGCTATTGATCGTTGACGATAATCAAAAATTGACTCTTCATCAGCGTGCAGGTTTCCTTCTTTTTTGATTTTATTTTTATACTCATTAAATTCTGACCAGCTGATATCAGGCCGCAAGGTGTTGCGGGATGTTATCTTGAAGTATCGCTTCAATTCCGGGTCATAAAACCATATGAATTTGATTGATCTCGGATCATATCGAAATATAAATTTCCTTTTTTCCTTTGGGTTTTCTGGGTCAGGGGCATTAATCCATTTATCAAGAGGCCTGTCGTAGTAGAAAATGAGACCTAATTCAACGCCATAATTTTGTATAGTGCGTCTTTCGTATGGAAGAAAGTCAAGTCTGAGCTTTTCCGTATCTTGAGGTATTGGAGGGAGTCCGCAGCCAGGTATTTTTCCGTCGCCCATAATGCCGATTTTGTATCTTTGCAGCGGTGTGGTATTAAGCGCTGAATGTTTTCGGGTGTGGTAGCAGTTAACAATCCAGTCCACCAATTCATGTTCTAGCTCAGACAGCGTATAAACGGCGCTATTTACAGCATCATAATCATCATTTTTCCAAGGTCTCGATTGAGTGGCTCCCTTCTTTTTTTGCATTTCGCGGGATATGTTACCAATGGCGCGTTCAATGTAGGCGCCATATTTCGGATCCTTGACCGGTCTTAGTACGGATATTATTTTATGTTCGTCACACGCCAGTTTTAGTGTTTTTCCTTTAAATTCTCTGGCATTGTCGGCGTGAATGCTTTCCATTTTCCCGTATATGGGCCAAGTGCCTGGAATGTTCAGCGTCTGTAGCAGGTTTTTTTTGGGCATGATGCCCATATACAGTGCTGCGCCCGCACTGAATGATGATGGGCGAAGTAGGCTGAGAAAATAGCCGACAATCATTCTTGAAAATGCATCAATTGCTAGTGTTAACCATGGTCGAACAGCAATTGGTTCGCGTGTCTCTTCATACACGATTTGTATGTCTAACACGCAATGATCTATCTGGACACATTCCAGAGGGTATGTTGTCTGAGGAAACTCCCCAGGCATGGGTTTAGATAATCTATCGGCCTTATCTTGGTTGCCCCTGCGGGCTAATGAGATTTCTGGAGGTATATCCGCCAAGCGGTTTCTGAGAGTGTTTCTGTGAGGGGGTTTCAGTCCGGCAAGCTTGCATTGATCCTCAACAGCTTCAAAAAAATGCATGGGTGGAGGCTGGTTCTGGGTAAGGTGATTTTCGTTAATACATTTCGTGATGATGGCATCCACCTCAGGCGAAAGGCGAGTGCTGCCTTGCTTGGGGCCTGTTTTGCGCTTGACTAGGGCCGAGATGTGCCCGGTTTCACAGTATGTTTTGATCCATGCATAGATGGTGGATACATTGACCCCATGCTTTTGAGCGGCCTTTTCAACATCTGAGCGGGTTCGGTTCTTCATGCGAAGAAGAGGGTTGATGATGTCAAATACCTTTTTGGCAGAGGCAAACTCTTCGTTAGTGATGTCTGCTAGATCAACTATTGCCCCATCATGATCTTCTTTTGGGATGTGGCTGCCATGCGATTTAATCTCCCAAGGAAACACCTTGGCAGTTTCACAAGTATCCAGGTACTCAATAAGCACCAATTCGGCATCAAGGATTTTCCTCACCTTGGCATCACGTCCCTCATATAGGGCATAGCTGCCCTCTTGAATAATGACTTCGTCAGGTGGAGCGGGGCTACGCCTTCCCATGATGGGCCTCCCAAATCAAGCTGTCGGTACTGATGGGGGTAAGTAACGAGATTCCAAAATTCCGTGTTGCTATCAGATGCCAAGTGACCCCTAAAGCCAACAGCCGATCTTCGGCATCAGCAAAGCTGGCTTCAAGGAGTTGGGCAATAGGAATTACTCCCAGCTGCCTCAAGGTCAATTTCAGCCGAGTAGCAATATTCTGGTCATACGCGTTGCGCAAGTAATGGCTGAGAAATCGGATGTTTTTGGCGTAGGGCCGCTTAAGATAACAGTCAGTAACGATGCGAAACCTCCAGCCTTGTTCTCGGCAGTATTCTGTGGCTGCCCTGAATCCTGGTAATAGGTTATTTTTTTCTGCCATAAGCTCCTGCTTAGCCTTTACCTCAACCAGCATTGGGCTAAGAGGCTGCTCCCCATTTTGAGGGGAAAATTCCACAAGAAAATCAGGGGTGTACTTGTATTTCCCTGGCTGATCGGCGAATTTGAAAGATAACGGTTGTGGCCAGACAGACTTCACAGTTGGGTTAAAGTCCAGGCTTTCCAAGTACATTCGCTCATTCAGGCCCTCATATCGGACGGAGTGGCCGCATTGCATGGGCACAAATCCAGTGATTACTAGGGCACTAGACAGCCTTCCGCGCACGCCATCGCTTTTATTGGTCGGGTGAATTACTGTAAAATTCATACTCAGTCCTGTTAATTACTGTATTAGTCTGGCGAATTGCTGTGCGTTTTACTAGAAAATCATGGCAAAAACGGCCCTTTAGTCGGATTAATTAGTGTAAGTCATAGGGCAGCCAACCACGGCCGGGCGAAATTTCGCTGGCGCACCATGGTGTGTTATTCCTCGACGAGTTGCCTGAATTTCCCCGATCGGTGCTGGAAGTGCTGCGTGAACCGCTGGAGTATGGCGAAATCCTGATCGCCCGTGCCAATGCGCAAGTGCATTTTCCAGCGCGCTTCCAGCTGGTGGCGGCGATGAATCCCTGCCCTTGTGGTCACGCCGGCGATACGCGCCAGCCGTGCCGTTGCAAACCTGAGCAGATCCGCCGTTATCGTGACCGCTTGTCCGGCCCCTTGCTGGATCGTATCGATATGCATGTTGCTGTGCCTGCCCTGCCGCAAGGTGATGTCATGGCACCGCCGGCACCCGGAGAAAATTCACAAGCCATACGCGAGCGTGTTTGCCAGGCGCGCGAACGGCAATGGCAACGCATGGGCAAAAGCAATGCAGCACTGGGCACACGCGAGGTCGAGGCACTTTGCATGCTCACCCATGAGCAGCGACAACTGATGGGGCAAGCCATGGAAAAACTGGGGCTATCCGCGCGCGCCTATCATCGTGTACTGAAAGTGTCACGTACGATTGCCGATCTGGCCGGCAGTGAAAATATTGCAACCAGTCACCTGCGCGAAGCACTCAGTTATCGCAACCTTGATCGCGCGTGATGGGTCTGGCATAGTGAGGCTCGTCAAGCTTCTCATTGGCATTATAAAAACCACTATAAAATCATGCATATACCCGCTGACCATGTTCCTGCATCCAACCGAATTCCTGCACGCGAGATAGTGCAGGAATTTTCTGCGCCAGTTCGCCGCCTGAAAATTTTATTGCTAAAGCCTTACCAGAAAGTGGTGGCGTCTATCCAGTCGCCGCCGCTCGGTTTGTTGTACCTGACATCGTCCATACGCGAAAAATTCAACAACGCTATTGATATCAGAGTGATGGATCTGAAAGTGGCGGAAATGTCGGATCAGGATTTGCTGCTGGTGTTACGCACTTTCCAGCCGGATGTGATCGGTTTTTCAGCGCTGAATTTCGAGGCGCAATCCAGTTACATGATTGCACGCACGGCAAAGACGCTGAATCCTGCTGTGATTACGGTAATGGGTGGCCCGTTTGCGTTGAACAATTCTGCGTTCGTGCTGGAAGAGCCGTCGATTGACTGGGTGTTTGAAGGCCCGGCGGATAAAACGTTTCCTGAAGCCCTGTTTCGTCTGGCGTGTAATCGGGAAATCGGTACGGACATACCCGGATTTTCACGTCGTTTACCCGATGGTGCCCTGCACTTGTCAAAAAGCCAGGATTTTATTGCTGACATTGATGCGTTGCCGATGCCGGCGTGGGATCTGGTGGATTTCGACCTGTATGCGAAGAAACCGAATCATGCAGCCAACCTCAAAGGCAAGCGATACGCACCCCTGTTTACTTCGCGTGGTTGTCCTTATCTCTGCAATTACTGCCATGATATTTTCAGCAAGAAATTTACTTACCACAGCGTTGAGCGTGTGATCGCCGAAATTGAACACCTGTATGAAAATTACGGTGTTGATGAATTCCATATCGAAGATGATATTTTCAATTTGCATAAACCGCGTGTGCGCGCCCTGATGCAGGAAGTGCAGCGCCGTTGGCCCGGCAAGATGAAGTTCGCATTCCCGAATGGTTTGCGAGCCGACATACTGGATCGTGAAACGGTCAATGCCATGTGTGATGGCGGTACCTATGCTGTCTGTATTGCGATCGAAACGGTCACACCGCGTTTGCAAAAACTGATCGACAAACATCTCGATATCGAAAAAGCCAAGCGCGCGCTGGAATATTTCAATGATCGCGGCATACAGGTTACCTGCTTTTTCATGCTGGGTTTTCCGACAGAAACCGAAGAGGAATTGCAGGCAACGATCAATTTTGCTTTGACGACACCGATGACGCTCGCTTATTTCTTCACGGTGATTCCGCAACCCAACACACCATTATTCGAGCTGGCTTTGCAGGCCAATGAGGCCATTACACTCGACACAGCGAAAGTCGACAGTGGCAGCTACCGGGCCTACAGCTCATGGTATGAGCGTGTGTACGGGTATCCGCTGGGACGGGCCATCCGTTGGGCCAACCTGCGTTTCTATTTCACCCCGCGCCGGGCGCTGCAAGTGTTGAAACACTGGAGCCCCAGAGCCTTGCTGGTGACATTCCGTGTGTTCCTGCAGGTGGTATTCAACCGCGTTAGCGACGGCACACCGCCGGCTTCCCCGGGGCAATAACAGCCAGGCGCTTTCCGTTACAATACCCGCGTGATGTGTTTGTCTGATGGTGTGACGTGGATATCCATACTGATATAAAAAAATATATGCATGATGTTGGCCAACGCGCGCGCGCCGCTTCGCGTTTGATGGCGCGTGCCTCGACCGGTGAAAAAAATGCAGCGTTGCTGGCGATTGCCGATGCGCTGCTTGCCAGCCGTGATGCGGTGCTGGCTGCCAATGCGCAGGATGTGGAAGCAGGGCGCGCAAGTGGCCTGGATGCAGCCTTGCTGGATCGCCTGACAATTGGCGACAAGACTTTCGCCGGGATGATCGAGGGATTGCAACAAGTTGCCGCATTGCCTGATCCGATTGGCGCGATTACCGACATGAATTACCGTCCGTCCGGTATCCAGGTGGGCAAGATGCGTGTGCCGCTCGGTGTGGTCGGCATCATTTATGAGTCGCGTCCGAATGTGACCGTGGAGGCGGGCAGCCTGTGCCTGAAAAGTGGCAATGCCTGCATCCTGCGCGGTGGTTCCGAATCCATCCATTCCAATCGTGCGATAGCTGCGTGTGTGCGGGCTGGCCTGAAAAAAGCCGGCTTGCCTGAAGATGCAGTACAAGTGATCGATACCACGGACCGCGCAGCAGTCGGGATGCTGGTTGCCATGCCCGAGTTTGTCGATGTGATTGTGCCTCGCGGAGGCAAGGGTCTGATCGAGCGAATTTCAGCAGAAGCGCGTGTGCCTGTTATCAAGCATCTGGATGGCATCTGTCACGTCTATGTTGACGCAGAAGCGGATTTGCAAAAAGCACTCGACATTGCCTTCAACGCAAAATGTCACCGCTACGGTGTGTGCAATGCGATGGAAACCTTGCTGGTGCATGAAAAAATTGCAGCACAATTCCTGCCAGCTGTAAAAAAACGTTACGACGAGAAACAAGTGGAGTTGCGCGGCTGTGAAAAAACGCGCGCGATTCTCGCAGGTGTTACGCCGGCGACAATGGAAGACTGGTCAACCGAGTATCTGGCGCCAGTTCTTGCAGTGAAGGTGGTTGGCGATCTTGATGAAGCGATGACGCATATCAATGATTACGGATCACACCATACCGACAGTATCGTTACGGAAAATTTCACCAGGGCACGCCGTTTTATCAACGAAGTGGATTCCAGCAGTGTGATGGTGAATGCGTCGACGCGTTTTGCCGACGGTTTTGAGTACGGACTCGGCGCAGAAATCGGCATCTCTACTGACAAATTCCATGCGCGTGGCCCGGTCGGGCTGGATGGCCTGACATCACAGAAATACGTGGTATTGGGCGACGGGCATGTACGTCAGTAAATGACTGCCTGGTCAGTGGATCAGGAGGCAGACCTGCCAAAAATTTTTCCGATGGATGCCTTGAAGCGTCGCAGGCGCGACCGGTTGATGGTGCCGCCTTTCACCAGTACTGTTCGCGCTTCAAATGGATGGGGCCACTCGACCTGTGCTGCATTCTTGCCTTTATAGCGGAAATCGGATGCCGAATTCGATGGCCGGTTTCTCACCAGTTCCGGTTTGGCTGAGAGCGCAGGATCAAGCCTGAACGCTACAATCCCGTTGAAAAACTGTATGTTGTAAACATATTTGAACAGATCGATGGCTTTCTGGTTTGGCGTAGGAGGGAATCGTCCCGCAAACATGTCGTATGAACTGCCAATCAGCACATCAGTGGCATCTTTTGAAAACTCCAGGAAGGTATTGGCGCCGTGTCTGGAAAAATCATTCATGAAACTGGTCGTGGTATCTTCCACTGCAATCACGCATTTCTGGTTTGCATGGCGTATTGCCTCGACACTGGTGACGATTTGCTGGAAGGATTGGTGGCCGCCGTCGTCCAGTAGCGCATCAAACTGCCCGATTTTTGCGAGAGTGTCCTGCCAGAACAGCGGGTCGCCCTGATCGCCAATGAATATCTCGAATCCGTGTTCGCTCCATTTTTTTGCTGCCGGATTCAGGTCGATACCGATGATGCGCGCCTTGTCGCCCAGCCAGCTTCTCCACATGAACAGCGAACCGCCATCCAGCACGCCTGTTTCAATGAATGTGCAAGCGGTGTTCCTGAGGTGTCCGAAGAGTTCGGCGTAGGCGGGGAAGTATGAAGTCACCTTGACAGTCGGGTAGGGCGAATTTTCCCAGCTCGCTTTCAGGTCTTCCATGTCTTGCAGCATCCGGTTTGCAGGGTGTGGTGTGGGCGTTGTCATGCTGGTATCAATCCGCTATCAAAGTGTTACTGGCTGTCGCGCTTGGTGCCCAGCATATTGATCATCAGGTAAGGCAAATACTTGCGCTTTTGTTTGTTGAACAGTCCCAGCTTGCGGCGGACGGCCATGGAGTCGTCACTGGATTTTCCGTCTGCAGTCACCGGAATAAATTCGCCGGGCACATTGGTGGAGTATTCAATCGATTTCCATTCAAAACCCGGAAACAGTGTCATGACGCCGCGATGGGAATAACGGAAATAATCATCCGGATAGGCGTGATAGCGCCAGACCCAGGGGACGGAAATATAAATCTGCCCACCCGTCCTGGTCAGCTTGCCGAGGTTTTCGGCGAACACCCAGGGTTTATGCACGTGTTCCATGACAGAGCAGCAAATTATCAGGTCAAAATGCCCCAGCGGAAGTGATCCCGTGCCTTCTACAAGATCGACAACGGCATCGACACCTTTGCCGTCAGCCATATCAACGCCGATGTATTCATTGCTGTGGTAGACATTCCGGAAGCTGGAAGTGCTGCCATAATCCTTGCTGCCGACCTCCAGTACAGCCCCGCGAGTGGACGGTACATACTTCTCCAGATATTTCAGTTGGTTGATATCGCCCATCGCAATTTCCGATCCAGAATGGCTGTTTGTGTGGGCGGGTAGTATAGCGAGTTGCGTACCGATAAGCCTGCAATTTGCGGCGTCTGTGCCTCAGCCTGCATTGGCGCAGCGCACACAGTTTTCCGCCTGTGGCATCGCATCCAGTCGTGCGGCCTCAACCGCTTCACCGCAGCGCGTGCACTCGCCGTAATTTCCCTTGCTGCTGCGATCCAGCGCTGCCTGCACGCGGCGGTGCTCGATCTCTGCCTCCAGCTTCAGGCTGCGCAACACATCCTCGTTTTCGCGCTGGGTAACTTGCTCGGCAGAATCCGCTTCGACTTTCTGGCTCAGGTCGCGTTCGATAGCGGTAATCCGCTGGCGGTATTCCTGCTCCAGTTGGCGCAATTTTCCGGTGTGATCAGTGGTCATTTTCAGCTTCCTCTTGATGAATCCCCATTCTACGCAATGTCTTTGCTGTCATGTTGATGCGCGTCATTTTGCTGGTTTGACACTGCCGTGTTGTCGCTTTAGTCTCGCCCCACCTTATGCACAGCATGCTTTATCAGCAGGAGTGGGACTATGAAGATCAGAGGTTTGGGATATGTGGGTTTTGGTGCACCGGATCCATCGCAGTGGTTGAAATACGGCACGGAAATCATTGGTGCAATGCCGGCGCGCGCACTGCCGGGCGAAGCCTGGGGCATGCCGATGGATCCGACCTCTGGTCCGGCCAGCAAGGGCTCGGGTGTCGGCCCGGACGGTTCTATCTACCTCAAGATTGATGACCGCCAGTGGCGTATCGCCATCCACCCGAGCCAGGATAACGCCGGCATCATGTACCTTGGCCTGGAGGTGGCTTCGCAGCTGGACCTCGAAGCAGCGGTAGCCGAACTCAAGGCGGCCGGCATTGAAGCGAGCATGGGCACGCCAGAACAGGCTCATGCCCGTTCGGTAACCGGCATCGCCCATACCAAGGATCCGGCCGGTAACCCGATCGAACTGTTCTACGGTGCTACCGATGACTTCAATTTCAAGTCGCCGCAGGGCATGAGCTTCAAGACCGGCAACCTCGGTATGGGTCACCTGAACCTGTTCGTTGCCGACTTGCAGGCCAACAAGGATTTCTATTCACGCGTGATGGGATTCAAGCTGTCTGACTACATCGGTTTCGGGCCGGATATGTCAGCCAACTTCTACTACTGCAACGGCCGCCACCACACGTTTGGTATCACCCGCGTTGGCCCGATCAACGGTATCCACCACATGATGCTGGAGTGCAACACGATTGATAACGTGCTGCAGGCCTACGAGCGCGCGCTGGCTGCCGGCATCACCATCAAGTCCACACTGGGCCGCCACATCAATGACAATGTGTTGTCGTTCTACATGAGCAGCCCGTTCGGTTTTGAAGTGGAAATCGGCTGGGATGGCCAGATTGTTGGCGACGACTGGTTGCCGCGCCAGTTCTGTGAGGGTGATATCTGGGGCCACAAGGGCCTGGATCCGGAAACGATTGCTGAATCGGCATCGCAGATCAAGCAAAAGTAAAAAGGACCCCCTCGGCCCGATGGGCCACTCCCCCTATTGCATAGGGGGGAGACCCTCTCCTGCAGAGTAGGGGAGGTGCCGCGCAGCGGCGGAGGGGTCACTTTCCGATTAGCTCCCGCAAATCATCCACCAGCCAGTCCGGATTTGCAGCCGCAACCGGGCCGCCGTGGTTGTAGCCGTAACTCACGCACAAGACTTTCATGCCGGCGGCGCGTGCGCTGTCCACGTCGATATGTGAATCGCCGACCATCAGTGTGCGTGATACGGGCACATCCAGTTTTTCGCAACAGAAACGCAGTGCTGTGGGATCGGGTTTGCGCTGCGGAAATGTATCGCCGCCAATTGTCAGTGCGAAGTATTTCTCCATGCCAAGATGTGCAACCAGTTGTCTGGCCAGATGTTCCGGCTTGTTGGTGACGCAGGCCATTTTTTTATTCTGCGCCTGGCACTGCGCAAGGCATTCATACACGCCGGGAAAAACGCGCGTGTCCGGGCCGTTGTGTTTCGCGTATTCCAGCAGGAAATGGTTATGGACGGATTCGTGCAGCGCAGTATCAAATTTGCCGACGGCAAAGCGCAGCGCGCGTTCGACCAGTGTGCGCGAGCCATTACCCACCCAGCTGCGCACACGCTCGACACCTGCGGCCGGCCAGCCGCTGTTTACCAGTGTTGCATCAACGGCGGCAGCGATATCGGGTGCGCTGTCGACCAGTGTGCCGTCGAGATCGAACAGCAGTAAATCAAAATCCCCGAGCGAAAAATTATTCGTCATTGGCCGCATTCAGGCAGCAATGCTTGAATTTTTTCCCGCTGCCGCAAAAGCACGGGTCGTTGCGGCCGATCTTGGGCGCGTCGCGACGAAAGGGTTCCGGGTTGGTTTCTTCCAGCATCTCGAACAGCAGGCGACCGCATTCGGCATAGTTCATCAGTATCCACGGCAATTGCTCGGCAATATCCGGCAGCGAGGCGAGCAAATCGTCAGCGTCGTCAGCCTCTTCCAGTGCGGCATCGGTTTCAGAAAATAACGAGGCGATGTCGAGCGTGGTTTCAATTTCATCGACGATATCGAAATCGCCATCATCGGTCTCGATCGGCTCCATGTCTTGCAGCAGTGTATCCCAGGCTTCTTCCTGCCAGTAATGCGCTTTCAGCAGGCCGGTACACCAGTCTGTCAGCGGCCAGCGTGCATCGGCGGCGTCATGCCAGCCGTATTCCGCGGTGGCAAAAGGCGATTCCTCTTTTTCGATGCGATCAAAGGTGTCGTCGCAAAGTTTCAACAGCAACTCCGTTATCGATTCCTCTTCTGCTGTGCTGGTGAATACGGGATCTTCGCCATCAAATACAAACGGCAGCCAGTCTGCCGAATCGATTTCAGCTGGCGCGCTGGCGATGCCCCACAAAAAACCACGCAATTCATGGATGCTCATGGTGCCTTCAGGGCGTGAAGGTGCATCGAGAAATTCTGCCAGGATGCGTAGCTGGATATTGTTCAGGTTGGCCATAAAAATTCCGGTAAGTGTTGTTAATGTCGGTGTGCTAGACAGGCGTGGCCCACAAATCATATTCATCAGCGTCATCGACGATGGCGCGCACAATGTGTCCGGGCTGCAGATAGGTTGCGCCATCCAGGTAAACAGCGCCGTCTATATCCGGTGCATCGGCCTTGCTCCGGCCTATGGCGCCGTCTTCATCCACTTCGTCGATCAGCACATCAATTTCCTTGCCGATTTTCTGCTGCATTTTTGCTGCGGAAATGCGTTGTGCGGCCGCCATGAAGCGATCCCAGCGATCCTGTTTCACATCGTCCGGCACCGGGTCTGCCAGTGCATTTGCAGCGGCACCTTCCACCGGTGAATACTGAAAACAGCCGACGCGATCCAGTTGTGCTTCTTCCAGCCAGTCGAGCAGCATCTGGAAATCTTCCTCGGTTTCGCCGGGAAAGCCGACAATGAATGTCGAACGCAAAGTAAGATCCGGACAGATTTTTCGCCAGGCATGAATGCGATCCAGCGTTTTTTCCTGGTGTGCAGGACGTTTCATTGCTTTCAGTATTTTCGGCGAGGCGTGCTGGAACGGGATGTCGAGATACGGCAGGATTTTTCCAGCAGCCATCAAGGGAATCACATCGTCCACATGCGGATACGGGTACACATAATGCAGGCGCGTCCACACACCGAGCGAAGCAAGCGCCTCACACAATTCCAGCATGCGCGTTTTTACCGGTTGGCCCTGCCAGAAACCGGTGCGGTATTTGACGTCGACACCGTAAGCAGAAGTGTCTTGCGAAATCACCAGCAATTCTTTTACGCCGGCTTTGACGAGTCGTTCGGCTTCATCCAGCACATCGCCAATCGGCCGGCTGACCAGATCGCCGCGCATTGACGGAATAATGCAAAAACTGCAGCGATGGTTGCAGCCTTCGGAAATTTTCAGGTAAGCATAATGACGCGGTGTTAATTTGATGCCTTGCGGTGGCACCAGATCAATCAACGGATTGTGATCTTGTGAAGGTGGAACGTATTCGTGTACCGCTGCCATCACGGGTTCATATTGCGCAGCGCCACTGATGGACAGGATTTGCGGGTGTTCAGCGCGAATCCTCTCTGCATCAGCGCCGTTACCCATGCATCCGGTCACGATCACCTTGCCGTTTTCCGCGAGTGCCTCGCCGATGGCATCCAGCGATTCCTGCTTGGCGCTGTCGATAAAACCGCAGGTGTTGACGACCACGACGTCGGCGTCCTGGTAGGTAGGCACCACCTCATAACCTTCCATGCGTAATTGGGTGAGGATGCGCTCGGAATCGACGAGGGCTTTCGGGCACCCAAGCGATACCCAACCTATACTAGGGTTCTGTTTAGACATATCATGGTCATCTATATGGAAAATAATGCGAAAGTATACAGTTATTTAAGATTCTCAGACCCTAAACAGGCGGCTGGGCACAGTGCTGAGCGGCAACTGGCCTATGCGGCGACATGGGCTGGTGATCGAGGGTTGGTGCTGGATGAATCTTTGTCGCTTCGGGATGAAGGTTTGTCGGCGTACCACCAAAAACATGTGAAGAAAGGGGCCCTTGGGGTGTTCCTGCAGGCAGTTGACGAGGGGCGGATTCCGGTTGGGTCTGTCTTGATAGTTGAAGGTCTGGATCGACTGAGCCGTGCTGAGCCGATTTTGGCTCAGGCGCAGCTAGCTCAAATCATCAATGCGGGTATTACTGTTGTCACTGCAAGCGATGGTAAGGAATACAACCGAGAGAGCTTGAAGGCGACACCCATGGATTTGGTGTACAGCCTCTTGGTCATGATTAGGGCGCACGAGGAAAGTGATACCAAGTCAAAGCGCGTGAAGGCAAGTATCCGCCGGCAGTGCGAAAAGTGGATTGCAGGCACTAATCGAGACTTGATACGAAACGGAAAGGATCCTGCGTGGCTGACATGGACTGGCAAGAATTGGGCTCTAATTCCAGAGCGGGTTGAGGCGGTACTCTATCTTATCGACTTGTTCCGGAGGGGGTATGGTTCTGTGCGCATCGTCAGAGAAATGGCTTCGCGCAACATGAAACTTACGGATAAGGGTGTAGAAACCCAGCAGGTCTATCGGACAATTCGACTCAGGGCGCTGATCGGCGAGAAAACGCTCGAAGTTGATGGGGAAGAATATAGATTAGAGGGATATTACCCGCCAATCATGCAGGCTGATGAATTTGAAGATCTTCAGAGGTTAGCCAACGAGCGTGGTCGTAGGAAGGGGAAGGGCGAAATACCAAATATTGTCACTGGTTTAGGTATTACCTATTGCGGCTATTGCGGGAAAATACTGTTAGGCCAAAATTTGATGAGCAGGGCTCGTAAGCCAAACGGAAATCCTCAAGATGGGCACCGCCGCGTTATCTGTATGGGATACAGTCACAATTCAGGCTGCAGTGTTGGAGGCAGTTGTAGTGTTGTGCCGATAGAAAGAGCCTTAATGGAATATTGCTCAGATAAAATGAATTTGGTTGCGCTACTTTCCTCCGATAGTAGATCAACTGCAGTGCATGCTAAAGCTGCCAATGCGAAAAGACGATTGATAGAGCTGCAAACACAACAAGATAAAATTACAGAAGCCTTGCTTTCAGATGATACTGGGTCACCACCAATTATTTTTGTAAAAAAAGCCAGAGAATTAGAAGAAGAAATAGGTAGACAGAAATATCACCTTGAGCAGGCGGAAAGAGAATTGGCGGGTCTGACATCTGCGCTGCGTCCTACGTTGGCTGATGAGTGGTCTCAACTGGCCAGTGGCGTGCAAAATCTAGATTATGATTCAAGGATGAAGGTTAGGCAGCTAATGGCGGACACGTTTGAAAAAATTGTGGTTTATCACAGAGGGGTTCAGCCAAACAACTCAAATAATTTCATTGATATTTTACTGATTTCTAAAAAGGGAGGGTCAAGATTGTTGAGGGTTGATCGTCGTGGTGGTGGTTGGATTGCGGGGGAAGATTATGAAAACCTGGAATTGGTGTCATAAGCCATATCGGCGTAACAACAGCTGGTAAATATGAATTGGTCATTTTTAATGAATGAGTGTGAAAATCCAAAGTAATCTTTTGATGAAGGATCGTTATATTTTAGAGTCTTGCCAAGGGTATTAACATCATCACCAGTGATAAAGCGCTGGATATGACTTTTAAAATCACCGAAAGCCAAATTAATTGCAGTTTTTTGGCTGCAGGCATGCTTGTTTGGCCGCATTTTCTTTGTCATCTTTATAGATGGTGTCTCTATGACATTATCATCTTTTATGCCAAGATCAGGGGGTGCCTTTTTAACTAACAAATGCCCATTACCTTGCAAAAAATTCTTGTAAATGGCAACCATTGCTTCCCACGCGGTATCTGCCACATGTTCTCCAGCTTCGATTATATTTCCTTCAGCATCAAGGACTGCAAGTACAGCTGGGTCACCATCCTTGGTGACAACTGAAAGCCCTGAATGGGCAGTTCCAGCAATCAGGAATCTATGTCGTTTGTTTAAATTCGATAAGCCAATCACCACGATGTTCCTTTTGCATGCAACCGAATTCATCGGTCTGGGTGCGTCAGCCAAAAGTTGACTGCCTTTGCATAAGGCAAACATGAGGCCAGGATGTTGTCAATAAAATAAACAACTTTAGACGCGCAATTGTGATATTAAGCCCTGTGAGCTTTGGTGCTTGTACACAAGGTATTTGCAAATCAAATGGTTACATTGATATCAAGATTGTGCAGCTATCTGGCGATTCATGCGGAGTGTGGGAGCATCCTTAGCCACATGTGCCGGCTTTGGGCGTTACCCTGTTTGGGATTTCCTATCTGCATGCTGGTTGGCATTGCCAGCGGCCACCGCGTCAACTTTGCACACAATATTGCCGACCGGCAGGAAGTGACCACCGACGGCAATGGCCACAGCACCGCGTTCGATTACAACAGCAAGGGCGCCAAGACCCGCGAGACCGATGCGCTGGGCCACGTCACCACGTTTGCCTATGACGCCAACAACGCTGTCACGCGCGAAACCAGAACGCTCACCGTGAACGGCGCGCCGCAAACGGTGGTGACACAGTACGTTTGCGACGCCAACGGCAACTTCGTGGCAGAGATCGACCGGGCAGAGCGCAGAACCACGCATAGGTTTTTTCAAATAGAGTCGATCATTAGTGAATGATGGAAATTGAGTAATACATTTATTTCAGTAGGGATTTCTGTTTCAGATTAAACCGTAATTTGTTTAAATTCGCAGATATCTGAAAATAAAACTTCAAGACCTGCCAGCGCTGATTCATGTAGTTCTTGTGTTATATCTCCGCAGGCATCACTGATTACCAGTGAATCAAACCCTTTATCGAATGCGGATCGAGCTGTACCAGTTACGCACATATTCGTAAATATCCCAGTTATAACGAGGGTTTCTATACCGTTGCGCCGCAAAATCTTTTCCAGTGCTGTGCCTTCGAAGCTGCTACATGCTGATTTGATGATCACCGGCTCATTATCCAGAGGCATTAATGTTGGCTCAAAGTCCGAATCTTGCGACTCTGGTGATGCAATAATTGGCTTTTCATAGATCATGTTGCCAAGTTGGCACATGACAGGTAGGTCGCTATAGTTCTGCATGAGAGTGCAGTATTTACTATGAATAACGAGCGCCTGTTTTTCTCTGAATAATTTCAGGGTTTTCTGAATGGTAGGAATAATAGTTGTCTGAACCCTATTCAGAAACCAGTCTGGTAATTCTTTATCCAGGTTACGGTAGTGATTCATGAGCATAGAGTCGCCGTCATACTGGCCTTTCACCATGTCGATAACGAGTAGAGCGGTTTTTCTGAAGTCAATGTTATATTTTTCTTTGCGGCGACCTGCGCGCATGATGTCGGTTTTGTTCATGTTGCTCCCCGTTTTTTTAACTATTCGTGCTGTTATGAATATGTAGTGATTATCGGCTTTTGTGGATTTGCCAAAATATCAAGGAATTGTATTTGGCTGTTCTGGTTGCCGGTGTCTGATTGTCTAATGGTGTCAGCCTGGCTAAATACTAAGGAAACCTTAGTAAAAAGCAACTGCCAAACTAAGAAGATCTTAGCTATCCATCAATTTGGGGCTAAGAGTGTCGGTATTTTCCAAAAGACTACGGGAAGCAAGGCTGAGGGCAGGGCTCACGCAGGAGGGCCTGGGCGTATTGGCTGGCATCGACGAGATGACGGCCAGCCCGAGAATGAACCAGTATGAGAAGGGAAAACATGAGCCAGATTTTTCTATGGTGGAGCGAATAGCTAAAGCCCTGAAACTGCCTGCGCCGTACTTCTACACCGCGGATGATCAGGCTGCTGAATTGTTGCTGGGATTTCATCGGCTCAAGAAATCAGACAAGGCTAAGTTGCTGCAAGCTTTGAGTGAGATGCTTTGAGTTTAAAAATTACTATTTGATGATCGGCTGCATACTGCTGCTATCTCAGCGTATGATTTTCGGATGAACCATCTTTTGATGGTTCAATAAAGCACTATTTTTAATCAACCCCTTCGGCTCTGCGCGCTCCAAGCTGCGCGGCGCCGAACGCCCCACTCTTTGGGGCTGCACCGCATCCACATTCAACATAATTTCGCATTATTCGCAGCCATTCTGGCTGTTCGCGCCATGCGCCGTATAATTGAAACTATGTTAAATGCATCTGCTATTATGTTTCGGCTATGCCGAAGACAATTGTTATTATTGAATGCTGTGGACTATTATTTCACTATCAATTTAGTGTTTATTTTATAGCCTATTCGTCATCCCAGTAAGGTTTTTTGTATGCGGATTTCGATACGGGTGGCGGTGGTATAGTCTGATTATTTCTGATGGGATAGTACTTCATATACAAATCTCTACTTATGCCGCATTTGTTTCTTATTGCTTCGTGAACAACCTTTTGCATTCGTTCCCCCCATGCTTTTGAGCTTGAAATTCCTCTTGAGAAATAGATATCAAAAAACCATATTTTTTCTTCAACTACAGTAATGCGTGTTCGATACTGTGCTGGCTGCGTTATGTGGTATAAAGTGTCTTTAATCGCCTCTGCCAGCATGTAGGCCGATATAACTTTCCACTCTTTTATTCCGTTGCGATAACAAACAATCTTTCTCGAATGCATGCAAAAGTGTTCAAGATCCAGAGTTTTTGGTTTTCGATTTAGTTCAGGTCTGTGGATCTGGATGATCGATTTCTTGGCATCCTTGCTGCCTCTATATATCTGTAAATCAAAAATGATTCCCATGACGAATTATCCCGGTGGTTCAGTTACCCCGAGGATGCTATATGCCAAAGATGCGTGTAATAACGAGGAAATGCCGCTTTTCATTGCTGTGGTGCTTGCTATTTCCTTGAAATCTTCACTGTATCAATTGTCATTTAATCTGGCTTTTCACCTGCATTGGAGATATAGCCATGAAAAAGCATAAAGCCAAATCAAAGCCTGAAAATAAAAAGTCACTTATCGCTACGGCGAGATCAGCCTTAATTCATGTGATGGTATTCGGTGTCATATCGACTACCGGGCATGTCGCTGTAACATCACTGAGCGCATCCGTCGGTAGCGTTGGTTCCAGCCTTTTGCCGCCGATTGGCGGTATGGTTCTCATGTGATTGGCGATGCGTATGACACATAACGATATGTCAGGTATTGCAGTCGGCTATGTTCACTCATTGAATAGTCCAGGATGTAATACCTATGCTATTTATGCGCGTTTCCATAGAGAACTCTCGAATGGAGTGTGGATTCGCGGGTCTGGGATTGAGAAAGCATTCGACGATGAATTGATGGCAGTACAGTGGTTGCAGAATCTTGGCTGCGCTGATGACAGGATTAAAATTTGTCGCCGTGGCTTGGGCTGATGGGACTTGCCATGGTTTGATAGATAGTTCTGTCCTACGATTCGCAGTTTTGTGCGCATGTTGTGCCACTCTTTTTGTTAGCTCTTCTGGTGAGCTAATCAAGTGCTAATCTGCACTGTCGCCACAGCAGTAACAAGGAGTGATTCATGAATATTCCCAACAATATCGCTCCAGAATTTATCATCTTCTTGGATTTTGATGGCGTATTGCATCCAGCAGACGCAAATAAACATGAGAAATTCAGGCCAGACGCCATTCAGTCTGTGAATCGAATCCTGGATCAGCTGGATGCAAGCATTGTCTTGTCTACAGCGTGGAGGATGGACTATTCCACAGATAAATTTAACGCCTGGTTCAATAATAGAATCATCGACACTACGCCTGTTCATGATTTGGATCTCAAAAAAGAAAATCCCCGGTTTCATGAAGTCATCAACTTTCTCAAAGCCCATGGTTGGCTGCATATTCCCTGGATTGCCATTGACGACAAGCGCATTCATTATCCAAAAGGATCGCCAGCGTATATTACAGACCATAAAATTGGCCTTACCAAAAAAGACGCGGACACTATCGTATTGATCGGGAAATGCATGAAGTTTGCGCGGCGATCACTGTGCGACTACGAGTGACGCTTGTCTTGTTGTATAACACGGCGACAAATTCTGCCGACTCATACGCCAGTCATCGTTCTGTATTGCTGTTGCCAGTTGCACTGTGCCTCTGCCATATCTGGCATTCAGCATATCCATTGTTTGCATCAGCTTTGCATTTTCTGGCGAAGATTTCTGTGCAAACAGATCTTCCTGTAGCCGTGCGCCCGTCTCAATCCCTGACAGCATCACGCCTGCTTTTTTGTAGAGATAACCCGGCTTGTAAATGCCATCCAATAATTGCATAGCCAACTGGTTGAATTGCAGCGTGTCAGAGGATGGGAGGGCGAGGGCTATGGATTTGCTACCGTGGTATTGCACATCCTGTTCACGAAAGCGGTTGGTGTCGATAAACACGTTGATCACATTGGCAAGCGTGCCTTGCTCGCGTAATGCGGCTACGGCACTACATACATGTGTAGTGATGACGGCTTGCAGCGCGATTTTATCCGTTACTAATTGCCCGAAAGAACGTGAGCGAATGATCTGCTGGTTCGGCTCGTTAACTTCCGATAACTCCAGGCAACTGTTCCCAGCCAGTTCGCGGCAGATGCGCTCCACCACCACACCAAAGCGTTTGCGAATTGTGCCCTGGTCTGCATCACGTAATTGCTGGGCGGTGTATATGCCCATCTTCTGCAAATGCGCAGAGAGCTTTCTGCCGATCCCCCAGATGCTGCCCGCAGGAATATCGGTCAGCAAAGCGTCACGCTGTTCATCCGGCATATCCACCAAATTGCACACGCCGTTCCACTGCAATTGTTTCTTGGCAATGTGATTAGCGAGTTTTGCCTGCACCTTGCTATAGCCGATGCCAACGCAGGTGGGAATGCGCGCCCACTTGTATACCCGTCTGCGAATCAAACAGCCCAGGGCTTGCCTATCGGCAATGCCTGTGAGATCCGCAAAACATTCGTCTATGCTGTACACCTCGACGCGAGGAGTGAGGGAAGCAATCGCCGCCATCATGCGTGCCGACATATCTGCATACAGTTCGTAATTTGAGCTGAAAACTACAATGCCATGTTGGCGAACAGCTTTCTGAATTTGAAAAAACGGCACCCCCATCTGAATGCCGAGTTGCTTGGCTTCTGCCGAGCGCGCTACCACACAACCATCGTTATTCGATAGCACTACCACTGGCGAGTTGCGAAGGTCTGGCCGGAAAGCTTTTTCGCAACTGGCGTAAAAACTATTGCCATCTATCAATGCAAATACAGGTTTTTGGCTTGTCGTCAGCATTGATGAATGATCCATCGCACCACACCGATTACCTCCAGTATCTGGCCATCCTGCGGCACGATGGGCGGGTA
>DAOMGE010000037.1:0-28586 GCA_035430165.1 Pseudomonadales bacterium
ATGCGCTGGTTGAAGGCACCGAGACGGTGACGGCGACGATCAGCAACAGCAGCAATGCAGCGGTGACGATCGCCACACCATCGGCTACTGCAAACATTACAGATAACGATATAGCGCCGATTGCTAATGCTGTGAGCGTCAGCGGTAACGAAGATACATTGATACCCGTCACGATTACCGGCACTGATGACGGAACGGTTGTCAGTTTTAAATTATCAAGTTTGCCGACAAATGGAACGCTTTACCTCGACTCGGCAATGACATTGCTTGCTACAACTGGCACCTCTATTACTGCAACGGCCAATAGTCTGACCTTGTATTTCATGCCGAATGCAGATTGGAATAGTCACATTATCGATCCACTGACCGGTTTGCCAACAGCATCGCCTGTGTTGCCGACATTCAGCTACACAGCGACGGATAACCAGGGTTTTGTTTCAACGCCTGCGGCAGCGACGATAGATGTTTTGGCGGTAGATGATGGCTTGCCTGTGGCGAGAAATGATGCTTATACAGCGTTGCTAGGTACGCCAATTATTATCAGTAAGGCGTCGTTGATGAGTAACGATACGTTGCCTGATCACGCAACTATCGTTTCTTTTACCAATCCGGCAAATGGTGCATTGGTTGATTTGGGTAATGGAACCTATCAATACACACCGGGTTCAGTAGGTTCAACCACGTTTACCTACACACTCAAGGATGACAACGGGGATACCAGTACAGCCACGACCAGTATCCAGATTTTCAATAGCAAGGATGATGTTGCGACTGTCAATGAATCTGCCCTGCCAAACGGTAACGGCGGCGGTGTAACTGTTGCGACTGGTTTGTTGTTTACTAACGATATAAACAACACCAGTCTGACTAGTGTCACCTTTAATGGAGTCACATATAACACTGTTGTGGGTGGAAAAATTACCGTGCCTGATTCTGTTTCGGGTGCGCACGGTACGTTAGAAGTTGTTGTAGCGACAGGCGCTTATACGTATACGCTTTCGAAGGTGGCTACTAATGGCCTGCCTGCTTCAGCAACTGATACGAGTATTACTGATGTGTACAGCTATCAGGGCAACAACTCCGCAGCGGCGTTGAATGTCAGGATTCTCGATGATGCCCCTACGGCGAGTAACCAGATAGTCAATGTTCCGCTGAGTAATCCGGCTAAATACACAATCTGCGTTGTGCTGGATGTGTCTGGCAGCATGGTTGCCCGCGTGGATGCGGGAGGTATAACAACGCGTCTGGATATGGCCAAGGTGGCACTGGCTTCATTGGTCAGTGCTTATTACGAGCAGGCATCGGATGTTATCGTCAAATTTATCACCTTCAGTACAAATGCTACTGCTATAGGAAGTTACACCACAGAATCCAGTGCTGTGGCTGCGTTAACGTCGCCAGGTGTTGTTGCGGGGGGAAGCACGAATTATCAAAGTGCCCTTGATATGGTGCGTACTGCATCCGGGCTTGGTGTAACACCCGACAATACACGCCAGAATGTGGTTTATTTCCTTTCAGACGGGCAGCCAACTACAGGTACAACAGCAACAGGATTGGCAAACTACAATACGTATCTTACAGCGAACCCTTCAGTTAGTTCTTATGCGGTGGCGATTGGCACTGGGATTGCGGATTTGACAAATCTTGATCCGATAAACAATGTTGATTCTCTCGGTGATGGCACAAAAGATGGGGCCATTGTAGTGCCGGAACTGAGTCAGTTGAGTTCGACATTGTTATCAACTATCCCTAATGCGTTTGGTGGCAATGTATTGTCCACAGCAGCAAATACGCAAAGTGTTACCTACGGAGCAGATGGTGGTTATATCAAGACCATTAATCTGATGCTCGATCGTGTGGGTGCAGACAATATTCCTGAAACCAAGGTTACGTTCACTTATAACAAGGCAACGGATCAGATTACCAACGATGGCGGGTTGGCAGGTTTTCCGGTTTCAGGACATTTGTTAACTGTTAATGCAGCAAGTGGCTTTGTCTACGGTGAGCTTCGCGTGGACTTTTTAACAGGTGATTACAAGTACTTCACCAAGGGAGTTGCACTGGCTGGCACACAATTCGATATGGGCTTTACGGCGATAGACAATGATGGTGATACGGCTTCTGCTGTGCAAACCATTGTTGCTGTGAATGGAAAGCCAGTGGCGCGCGATGACAGTGATACGTTGTTCGCTAACAATACATTTATGGACGGTAACGTTATAACCAGTCTCGGCACAGACGGTGGATCAGCCAGTCAGATTGCTTCATTTGCTGTACAAGGCTCTGGTGTAGACACCATAGTGGATAACGCCAAAATTACCTCCATTGATTTTCATGGGGTGCACGTTGTGCTTGGAAGCTGGACCGGTTCGGTCTACACGGCAGCGAATACTGGTGCAACCACGGGTACTGATAATACAGGTGTGGGCTATTCGTATACGGTTACCAATGGAACAGTAACCTGGACAGCAAGCACGGGTGGTTTGAAACTGGTATTTGATGATGGCGGGTACTACAAGTACACACCTCCGACGGCGGCAGTACCGACAGTTTCACTCGGTGCTAATGTGCCTGTTGCCCTGACTAGTGCGGCAAATGTCACTGCAGGTCATTTGACGCTTACTGCAGAAAGTTGGGGTAATCCCACCACGGTGTCTCTTACGAGCGCGGCCAACGCAGCACTTGGCAACCACCTCACTGTTTCTGGTTTGACGGCTGCTGGAAGTGCAGCACTGGCCCCTGTTTACAATGCCAATGGTGTTGGCGTAAATACGACGGCCGAATCGGCAGTGAACCAGGCGGCGATTAATGGCGCTGAAACCCTGATACTGGATTTTTCTGCTGCAAGCCATCCGAACGGGGTTGCTGACATCAGCATTACCAATACGGCAGCGAGCAGCAATTTATCCAATACAACAGGGGGAACACCCTCTCTGACTTATACCCTGTATGGTTCTACCGGAAACCTGCTGGGGACGTTGACCAGTGGCATCGAGGGTGGAGTCACCATGTTGCCATATTCCGGTGTTGCTTCTGTGCACATCACTGGCAGTGCTACGGCAGTGGCTATGATCAATTCCGTCAGTTTTTATGACGCCCATACTGTATCCACGGTTGCTTATAACGCTAACGGAGTCAATGTTACGGGAGGTTCGTCGGCCAACGCGTTGCTGGACAGCCTGGAGACTTTGCATATCAACTTTGATCATGCCAATTATGCAAATGGTGTGCAGGATGTCATTGTCACCGTTAACGCAGCAAACAGTAATTTGCTTGCATCGGCTGGTGATGCCAAGTCGTTGATTTACACAATTTATGCCACCGACGGGCATCAGCTGGCACAGTTCAGTAGCGCTAACGAAGGGGCAATCAACCTGAATACAGAGGGCTTGGCTAGTGGGACAAGGAATCTCAGCAACATCGGATCGATAGCTATTTCGGCCAATGCAGACAATACCGGTGCTGCCACAGTTGCCGCTATCACAAACATAAGCTTTACGCCGGTAAATACCAACAGCTCAGGCACTGCAGTAGCGCCAGATCATGTTACCTATACGCTTACTGATGACACCACGCCAACGCATGATTCGTCCAGTGCTACGCTGGCGTTGAATGTGGTCGCGAACAGCATTACAGGAACCTCTGCAGACGATACGACCGTGACCATGGCATCTACCAGCGGCAACGACTACATGAACGGTCTGGCCGGTAACGACACAATTGATGGTGGTGCCGGCAGTGATATTCTGGCAGGCGACTTGGGTAATGACACATTAACTGGCGGAACGGGAGATGACTTGCTCGATGGTGGCGCGGGTGATGACAGTTTGTCTGGTGGAATCGGCAGCGATACTTTGCGGGGTAGTGACGGTAACGACACACTACACGGCGATGCAGGCAATGATTCACTGAGTGGCGACAATGGCAATGATATTCTTTTTGGCGACGCCAATGATGATATTTTGTCGGGCGGCGCGGGTAACGACACGCTAACTGGCGGAACCGGCTCAGACACCTTTGTATGGAAGCTGAATGATCAGGGTGTAATCGGTGCTCCGGCGTTAGATACAGTGACTGACTTCAACATGGCGGAGCTGGATAAACTGGACCTGTCGAGTCTGCTGGTGGGAGAAGACAAAAGCAATGTTGCTAACCTGGCCACATTTCTGCATTTTGCAGCCAGTGGCGTAGGCAATGCAGATACAACGCTGACGGTTGATGTGAATGGCGGGGCTTTCC
This sequence comes from Pseudomonadales bacterium, assembly GCA_035430165.1. Taxonomy (GTDB): domain Bacteria; phylum Pseudomonadota; class Gammaproteobacteria; order Pseudomonadales; family UBA7239; genus UBA7239. The sequence continues at coordinate 4,240 of DAOMGE010000037.1, forward strand.
AGAATACGCAAACCATTGTCTTGCAGGGCGTAACCATACAGGCTTTGGATGGCGTTGCTGCAGGTACTCCCGGTGTGACCAATCTGGATGTTCTCACGCACCTGCTGGCAACCAACCAGTTAATCGTTGATTGAGGCTCTTATCCTTCTGTCTGCCCGGTAAATTCCCTGCTATTCGATGGGGAATTTGCCAGGCAGGGCAAGGCGGATTTTGCCAAGTATTTGGCAAACCGCTACGAATCAGCTTTTGAAAAGACGTTGTTTGGCTATAATCGGGCACGAGATGACGAATCTGGCAAGGAACGGATGGATAGCAAAGTGGTGGAGTCTGGCAATAAGGCAGGCCAGGTCGTTGACTATGACGTCAGCGCCACGGTGCGTATTGGTGATCCTGTTGACGTCTCCAACGCAGTAAAAGCCGCATTTACCACCATTTTCCCCGAATCAGAGTATGTCGTGCTGGAACGGGCATTCGGGGATGTTGCTTGCCTGTACCGTGGTGATCATCCCAACTATCGGGCTTGTGACACGGATTATCACGACCTGCGCCATATCCTGGATGTCACGCTGGCAGTAACCCGTTTACTTGTTGGGTATGAGCGTGTCCATGCGGGTACGGCTGATGCCCTGGGCGTTGAACGCGTACAAATGGGGATAGTGGCGGCGATTTACCATGATGTTGGCTATCTGCGCCATGTGAAGGATACGCGCCACAAGCACGGTGCTGAATACACCAAAACCCATGTGGCCCGGGGAACCCGTTTTCTGGCGGATTATCTGCCCGGTCTGGGTAAGGCGCATTGGGTGCCGCGCATGCGAGTCCTGCTCCACTACACTGGGTATGAAAAGGTGGTGCGCATGAAAAATGAACATGATCATATGCTGGGTTGTTTGTTGGGTACAGGCGACCTGATTGCGCAGATGTCGGATCGGTCCTATCTGGAACGGTGTCGTGACAGCCTGTATATGGAATTCAAGATTGGCAATGTGCCCGCCCCGAAAAGTGCATCAGGCCAGCCTTTTGAGTCGCCGTCAGAGTTACTGAACCAGACGCCGGGTTTCATGCGCATGACGGTGGAAAGTCGACTCGACAAGTTATTCGGATCTGTCTACCGCTATGCCGAACAGTTTTTTGGCGGGGACAATCTGTACATGATAGGGCTTGAAAAAAACTGCAAGTTTCTTGAGAAGCTGCTTGAGGAAAAAAACCTTCACTATCTGCGCCGACGTATAAAGTGAGCGTTTGACTTCCAATAAAAAAGGCTGGATAACCAGCCTTTTTTATTGGAAGTGCGTTTTTTGCAGTGGTGAAGTGCTACTTGCCCTGGCAGTTTGCACTGATAAACGATTCTGTTTCCTGCAGTTTCGCCTGACGTTGATCTTCCGACAGCCATCCATCCGATCCATCCGGGTTCATTACACGGATACGATGTTTTTCGCTCAGTGTCTGGCGTTGGGTCGTGGCTTTTTTACAATTGTTTGCCAGTTCGTCAGCTTTTTTCTTTTCCTGGTCTGCAACTTCTTTTGCATGGTCATCCTGCTTTTTCTTTTCAGCCTGACCTTCTATCGTTTTTTCTACTTCCTTGCTGGGATCATAATCGCCGGAAATACTGCCGTTTGATTTTACTTTTTCGGCTTTAACGCCGTTAGGTGGTGTTTCAGCGTAATGCGTGCCCGCTTCATCAGTCCAGCGAAAATAGTCAGCGCAGGCGGTGCTACTGATTACTGCGGCGGTGGCTATGCCGAGGATAAAGGCTATTTTTCTCATCGTGTAACTGCCTCTTGAACAGGGTTGGTTTTATCCATGTGCATCGATAATACGCTGAGCCTTGCAAAAGTTAAAGTGCGGGGGTGGCCTAGCGATGCACCATGCTTTTAAGCGCTAGTCTGATCAAGTCTTCACTACGACCCACATCATGAGTCTTCAGGATATTACTAATAATTTTTGCTGCTTCCTGGGCTTTGTATCCCAGTGCCACCAATGCGCTCTCTGCATCTTCCTGAATCGAAGGTGCGGAATTGGGTTGTGCGGTGGCCCGGAGTGTGGACAGGGTTTCGGGCGATGATTTGTCGGCCCATCTTCCAGCAAGGTCACGCATTTCAATCAACAGCCGTTCGGCGGTCTTGCGTCCTATACCGGGTACACGCACCAGTGTGTTGAGATTGTTGCATTGGATGCAATGGATCAGCTCTTCAACTTCCAGTGCCGATAAAACAGCGAGTGCCATTTTGGGGCCGACACCATTCACCTTGATCAGTTCACGAAACAGTTCGCGGGTTTGCAGGTCAACGAAGCCGTAGAGCAGCTGTGCGTCTTCGCGCACGACAAAGTGAGTGTGTAATGCGATCTCGATTCCAGTTGCGGGTAACTGATAAAAAGTTGTCATCGGCACTTGTACTTCGTAGCCAATACCGTTGACGTTCACCAGCAGAAATGGAGGTTGTTTTTCCAGCAGAATGCCGCTTACAAATCCGATCATGATATTTTCCCTCTACCGCAATCGTCCACGCCGGAATTTTCCGGCAGTGGTCATGCTGATCAGCGATTTTTGTGTGTGGGCATGGCAGAGTGCAACGGCAAGTGCATCGGCTGCATCTTCCTGTGGATCACCCGCCAGGTGCAGTAAGGTTTTTACCATGTGTTGCACCTGTATTTTTGTGGCGCTGCCGGTGCCGACAACCGATTGTTTCACTTTGCGTGCTTCGTATTCGTGTACCGGAAGATTATTGCTGACGGCGGCAACAATGGCTGCGCCGCGTGCTTGTCCAAGTTTCAGTGCGGAGCCTGCACTTTTCGCCATGAACACATTTTCAATGGCGACTTCTTGCGGGCAGTGCTTTTGAATAATCTGGTTGATTGAATCAAAAATAACTTTGAGTCGTTCAGGCAAATCCGTGTCTGGTATACGTATCACGCCACTGCTTACGTATTCCGATTTTGAGCCGCTGTGATGGATCACACCAAAACCTGTGCGGCGTGATCCGGGGTCAATACCAAGAATGAGCGTCATTTGTGTGATCGCTTTACCAGTTCCTCAGCTCTTTTCTTCTGCTTTGGGTTTTTCACGCAGCCGGATATGCAGATCCCGCAGTTGTGCATTTTCTACCGCGCCGGGGGCATCGGTCATGATACAGGCGGCAGATTGTGTTTTCGGGAAGGCAATGACTTCGCGAATTGATTGGGCACCCAGCATGAGCATGATGAGGCGGTCGAGGCCAAACGCCAGTCCGCCATGCGGAGGGCAGCCGTATTTCAGTGCGTCAAGCAGGAAGCCGAATTTTTCACGCTGTTCTTCCTCGCCGATGCCGAGAATCTGGAACACAGACTGCTGCATGGATTGGTCGTGAATACGGATCGAGCCGCCGCCCAGCTCTGTGCCGTTCAGCACCATGTCGTAAGCGCGTGAAAGCGCCTGTCCCGGATCGGCCAGCATCTGTTCTGTACTGCACGATGGTTGGGTAAACGGATGGTGCAGTGCGGCCCATCTGTTTTCGTCTTTTTCAAACATCGGGAAGTCTACAACCCAGAGGGGTGCCCAGTCACAGGTGTAGAGGTTGAGGTCTGCGCCAAGTTTGCAGCGCAGTGCACCGAGTGCATCACAGACAATTTTGGTTTTATCGGCGCCAAAGAAAATCACGTCACCGTTTTCTGCTTGCAGGCGGTCGAGCAAGGCTTGTCGAACAGTGTTTGGCAGGAATTTAACGATTGGCGATTGCAGGCCGTTTTCAAGATCTGCTTTGTCGTTGACCTTGATCCAGGCCAGGCCTTTCGCGCCGTAAATGCCGACGAAGTTACCGTAGTCATCAATTTGCTTGCGGGTCAGTTTTTCGCCGCCGCCGGGAACCTTCAATGCAGCAACACGGCTATTCGGGTCGATGGCCGGGCCGGAAAACACCTTGAATTCCACATCGGCCATCAAATCGGCAACTTCGACGATTTCCAGCGGGATGCGCATGTCCGGTTTGTCACTGCCGTATTTGTGCATGGCTTCGCTATACGGCATGGTCGGGAATTCCCCGAGCTCGACCAGCAGGACTTCACGGAAAAGGTCACAGATGGTTGTTTCCGCAATGCGCATGATGTCGTTTTCATCAATAAACGAGGCTTCGATATCAATCTGGGTGAATTCGGGTTGGCGGTCAGCACGCAAGTCTTCATCGCGGAAGCACTTGGCGATCTGGTAGTAGCGATCCATGCCGGCCACCATGAGCAATTGTTTGAACAATTGCGGTGATTGCGGCAGGGCGAAGAACTTGCCTTCATGTGTGCGGCTGGGAACCAGATAGTCGCGGGCACCTTCAGGTGTGGCGCGGGTCAGGATCGGCGTTTCAATATCCAGAAAGCCCTGTTGCTCAAGGCTGCGGCGCACAATGGAAGAGACCCTGGAGCGGAATTGCAGATTGCGTGCCATTTCCGGGCGACGCAGATCCATATAGCGATAGCGTAAACGCACGTCTTCGCCAACTTGTGAGTGGGCATCCAGCTGGAATGGAGGTGTTTCGGCGCTGTTGAGGATTTCCAGTGCGGTGGCGTAGATTTCCACTTCACCCGTCGGCATGTTGCTGTTCACAGTATTGGCTGAGCGTTCCCGCACATTGCCCGTGACTTTCAGTACAAATTCGCCGCGCACCTTGTCTGCCAGATGGAAGTATTCACCCGCATCCGGATCAAACACGATTTGTACGATGCCCGCGCGGTCGCGGAGATCAACAAAAATGACACCGCCATGGTCGCGCCGCCGATCAGCCCAGCCACACAAGGTGATCGTCTGTCCTACATGGTTTTTATTGATTTCGCCGCAATAGTGGCTACGCATGTCAAATGTCTCCGGTTCTGTATCGTGGTCTTCAGGCGACTGAGGGTGTGGCGGGTGTGCTGCTGTCAGCCTTGGTGGTGTTGGTATTATCGTTTGCTGTTGAAACGCTATCGCCGGCAAGGTTTTTCTTTTTGCCGGTTTTGAAGTCGGTTTCGTACCAGCCGGCGCCATTCAATCGGAACGCTGGTGCGGAGATCTGTTTTTTCAGTTCAGCTTTATTGCAGGCCGGGCAATCGGTCAGCGGTGCGGCGCTGAATTTCTGTATTGCCTCCAGTTGGTGACCGCAGGCTGCACACTGGTATTCATAAATGGGCATGGTGATAAACCTCCTTCGGCAGGCCGGCAATTATACTCAAGAAATAGCTGCACCATCAGCCCATATCAGCTTATATCGCCAGTGCAGTTCCCGTGATCAAGCAAGGCAGGTTCTGTTTCCAGTCGACCAAAACTGCTGAAAAACAGCGGTTTTTTGCGTGCTAAAACAAAAAACAGCGGTTTTTATAGCGTTTTCAGCAAAAAAAGCCGGGTAAATACTTGCGGGTGTCCTTTCAATCCTATATATATGGCTCCGTTCGCAATGCAACTTGTTTTATTGATGCGTGTGAAACCCGTTAATTACCGGTTCCGTTTGAAGGTACAAGGTAATCAAATGCGGGATAACTAAAGCAATGAGTGAAACATTAACCTGACACGGGATATGACCATGGCCACCAAAAAAGCTCCTGCCAAGAAAGCCGCTGCCCCTAAAGCAGCCAAACCAGCCGCCAAAAAAGCACCAGCCAAAAAAGCCGCTGCCCCTAAAGCAGCTAAACCAGCCGCCAAAAAAGCACCAGCCAAAAAAGCTGCCGCTCCCAAAGCTGCGAAGCCAGTTGCCAAGAAAGCAGCTCCTGCTGCCAAACCAGCTGGCCCTGTGAAAGCACGTTACAGCAAAAACCAGATCGTCCAGGAAATTTCTGACCTGACCACACTGGCTCGCAAGGAAGTTGGCAAGGTGCTTGAGCATCTGGAAGACATCATTGCGCGCCATATTTCCCCAAAAGGCCCGGGTGAGTTTGTATTGCCTGGCATCCTGAAAATCAACGCGGTGAAAAAGCCTGCCAAAAAAGCACGCAAAGGCATCAATCCTTTCACTGGCGAAGAAGTGACTTTCAAAGCCAAGCCAGCTTCAACAGCGGTAAAAGTTCGTCCGCTGAAAAAACTGAAAGAAATGGCTGCCAAATAAGGCTGGCACACCAGTAGTAAGCTTTAAAAAGAGAGCCCGGGTGGTTAAGCTACCCGGGCTTTTTTAATGCCATCAGGAATGTCCATGCGCGCAAGTCAGTACCTTCTTCCCACCCTGAAAGAAACGCCAAGTGATGCAGTCGTTGTCAGTCATCAGCTACTGTTGCGCGCCGGCATGATTCGCAAGCTTGCCTCCGGTTTGTATAGCTGGTTGCCGCTGGGTTTGCGCGTGTTGCGCAAAGTCGAGCGTATTGTGCGCGAGGAAATGGATCGCAGTGGTGCGCAGGAGGTCTTGATGCCAGTGGTACAGCCTGCGGAATTGTGGCAAGAGTCGAAGCGTTGGGAGCAGTACGGTCCGGAGTTGCTGCGTATCAAGGACCGCCATGCCAATGCATTTTGCCTGGGGCCGACCCATGAAGAAGTTATCACTGACCTGATCCGGAATGAAATCAGCAGCTATAAGCAGTTGCCCGCCAATTTTTACCAGATCCAGACCAAATTCCGCGATGAGATTCGTCCACGTTTCGGTCTGATGCGCGCACGCGAATTTATCATGAAGGATGCGTACTCCTTTCATGCAAGCCAGGAATCGCTGCAGGAAACCTACGACATCATGCATCGTACCTATTCCGCTATTTTTACCCGTCTTGGTCTGGACTTCCGTCCTGTGCTGGCAGATACCGGTTCAATTGGAGGCAATAGCTCGCACGAATTTCATGTGCTGGCAGAATCCGGTGAGGACGCAATTGCTTTCAGTGATGGCAGTGATTATGCCGCCAATATTGAAAAGGCAGAGGCACTGCCACCGGCTGGCCAGCGCCATGCTGCGACGCAGCAGAAACGGGAAGTGGAGACGCCATCACAGCACAGTATTGCTGAGGTGTGTGCATTCCTGAATGTAAAGCCTGAACACACTGTAAAAACACTGGTGGTTCTCGCGGATACCGCAGATGGGCAGCCAGAAAAACTGGTGGCGTTGGTGTTGCGCGGCGATCACACGCTGAATGAAATCAAGGCCGAAAAACTTGCCGGTATCAGATCGCCATTAACGATGGCGACAGATGCGCAGATCCAGTCGGCTATTGGTTGCAAGCCGGGTTCTATCGGGCCGGTCGGGCTCGCGATTGAAATGATTGTCGATCACAGCGCTGCGCATCTTGCTGATTTTGTGGCGGGTGCCAACAAGGATGGTTTCCATCTGACGGGTGTGAACTGGGAGCGTGATGTGCCATTGCCGCGTGTCGATGATATTCGCAATGTGGTTGCAGGTGATGCCAGCCCGGATGGAAAGGGCACGCTGGTGATCAAGCGGGGTATCGAGGTCGGGCATATTTTCCAGCTGGGAACAAAATATTCGGAAGCCCTGAAAGCGACGTTCCTGAATGACCAGGGCAAGGAAGAAGTCATGATGATGGGTTGCTACGGTATCGGTGTGTCTCGCGTTGTTGCTTCGGCGATTGAACAGAATCATGACGCGAATGGTATTGTCTGGCCGGAAGCGATTGCACCATTCCAGGTGGCGCTGGTGCCGATCAATAAACATAAATCGCCTGAAGTGAATGATGTTTGTGAAAAACTTTACGGCGAATTACAAGCTGCCGGTTTTGATGTGCTGTACATGGATGAAGACAAGGCGCGTCTCGGTGTGATGCTGGCGGATGTTGAGCTGATCGGGATTCCGCATCGTATCGTGGTGGGGGATCGCGGTTTGCAGGAAGGGCAGGTGGAATATCGCCATCGCCGTGCGACCGATAATGAAATGCTGCCTTTGGCAGATCTGGTTGCTGAATTGAAAAAACGCAGTGCTATGTGATATCGACAGCATCAACCAGCTGTGGGCGTGTCGCACTGCGATCAATTTTCAGGTCAAGGAAGTCGAATAATTGCAGGTCTCCCAGTTGTGATGGCGCAACATTGCATAGGGCTGTGAAAATTGATTCGATTCGCCCGGGATGTTTTTTGTGCCAGCCCTGCAACATTTCCTTGATAGCCTGCCGTTGCAGGTTCTCCTGTGATCCGCAAAGGTTGCAGGGAATGATCGGAAACTTCTTTAACTCGGCAAACTCGGCGATGTCGTTTTCACTGCAGTAAGCCAGCGGACGGATGATGATGTTGCGTTTGTCGTCTGCCAGCAGTTTGGGTGGCATGGCCTTGAGCTTGCCACCGTAAAACATGTTCAGGAAAAGGGTTTCGATAATGTCATCGCGGTGATGGCCGAGTGCAATCTTGGTTGCGCCTATCTCTTCTGCAAAACCGTAGAGACTGCCACGACGCAAGCGCGAGCATAATCCGCAATAGGTTTTGCCTTCAGGCACGATGTCGGTGACGATACTGTAAGTGTCTTTTTCAAGTATATGGAAGGGAACGCCGATGGAGGCGAGATAAGTGGGTAGCACATCTTCAGGAAAGCCTGGCTGTTTCTGGTCCAGGTTGACCGCCACGAGTTCGAAATTCACCGGTGCAGTTTTTTGCAGGTTCATGAGAATGTCGAGCAGGGTGTAGGAGTCCTTGCCGCCCGACAGGCATACCATGATCTTGTCACCTTCCTCGATCATGTTGTAATCGGCGATAGCCTGGCCTACCAGCCGTCGCAGCCTTTTTTGTAGCTTGTTGAATTCAACACGATTCTGGCGCTGGTCCGGCATAGCAAGGGTCTCCGCGAGGGACGCCATTCTACGGGCTGCCGGAAAGCCTGCCAATGCCACGCCGTTCTGGCAGGCTGTTGTCGGCTTGCGTTGGGATGGCATTGGCTTTCCATTACAATTCAGCGGCTTTTGTCGCCGGCTTTTTTCTACAACAGGAATATCCATGTCAACGCAACTGAAAATTGCTCTCGCACAAATCAACCCGCTGGTAGGTGATATCCCGGGCAATGCCCGACAGGTGCTCGACTATATTGAAAAAGCCAGGGCGCAGGGCGCGCGCGTTGTGTTGTTTCCCGAGTTGGTTTTGACAGGATATCCTCCGGAAGATTTGCTGTTGCGCCCGAGTTTGCAGCAGCGTGTGCAGCATGCGTTGTCTGACATTATCTGTGCTGCAACCGATATTTATGTGGTGCTTGGTTATCCCTCGCGTGTTGATAACAAACTGTTCAATGCGGCAGGCGTTTTTTCGGGGGGGCGCAAGATTGCCGAGTACCACAAACAATGTTTGCCAAATTACCAGGTGTTTGACGAAAAGCGTTATTTTTCTGAAGGCAATACGCCTTGTGTGTTTGAAATAGACGGAATCCCTGTTGCCCTGTCGGTTTGTGAAGATATCTGGCAAATGCAGCCGATAGTACAGGCGCGTGCAGCGGGTGCAAAACTTATGCTCAATATCAATGCATCGCCTTTTCACGTAGGAAAACAGGTCGAGCGAGAGCAATTGCTGGCGGCCCGGGCACAAGCAGGCCAGATGCCGGTTGTTTACTGCAACATGGTGGGTGGTCAGGATGAACTCGTATTTGATGGGGGTTCTTGTGTGGTGGATGTCGACGGTTCTGTGCGTGCCCGTGCAGAAAGTTTTGTTGAGCAGTTATTGCTGGTTGATGTCGTGGTGACAACATCGCAACTGCAATTCGCTGCTACGGGTTCCATGGCTAGCGTGCAGCAGGATGTGGCAACGGTATACCAGTCATTGGTGGTTGGTGTGCGCGACTATGTAAATAAAAACGGATTTCGGGGTGTAGTGCTTGGTTTGTCAGGCGGTATTGATTCTGCATTGACACTGGCGGTGGCTGTCGACGCACTGGGTGCTGAACGTGTGGAGGCGGTGATGATGCCTTATCGCTATACCGCGCAAATGAGCCTGGATGATGCGGAAGCAGAAGCTACAGCGTTGGGTGTGAAATATTCTGTCATCGAGATTGAAACGGCTTTTGCTGCTTTCATGGAAATGCTGGAAGGCAGTTTTGCTGATACGGTTCGTGATACCACGGAAGAAAACCTGCAGGCGCGATGTCGTGGTGTGGTGTTGATGGCCTTGTCGAACAAGAAAGGCTATCTGGTGTTGACGACCGGCAACAAAAGCGAGGTGGCAGTTGGCTATTGCACGCTGTACGGCGACATGGCGGGTGGTTTTGATGTGCTGAAAGATGTGCCGAAAACACTGGTGTACCGCTTGTCAGACTATCGAAATGGAATCTCGCCCGTCATACCGCAACGTGTCATTGATCGGCCGCCCTCCGCTGAGCTGGCACCTGACCAGAAAGACCAGGACAGCTTGCCACCCTATGATGTGCTCGACGAAATCTTGCGTCGATACATCGAAGAAGACGAGAGTGCAGAACAGATTATTGCGGCTGGCTTTGATGCGGATGTGGTGCGTCGGGTTATCAGGCTTGTAGATCTGAACGAGTACAAGCGTCGGCAGGCGGCTATCGGTGTGCGCATCAGTCAACGCGGCTTCGGGCGCGACCGTCGTTATCCGATCACCAATGGATGGAAACCCGGTGTTTAACCGGATCTCCAGTAGAAAGGTGTCAAGGAATCAGTGCTGGTTTTCCTTGCTGTAGATGGCGCGGCTGTCAAAGCCCGCCGGCTCGCTGTGGCCCAGCAAGCCTGCTGTTGCGGTGTTAAGCCATGAGCGTTTTTCGCTTTGGAGGTCTTCCTGAAATGTGAAGTTGCCTTTCGCATCCAGTGCAGGGTAGTTGGGGTAGTTGGTTTTCAAAACAACCAGGGATTGCTGTGACAAGTCCTCCAGTCCCAACAGGTGGTACGCCTGTACCATAACGGCCAGCGCATCCGGAATTGCCGGGGTTTCCTGGAAATTTTCCACCACATAGCGTCCACGGTTGGCAGCGGCAAGATAAGCCCCGCGTTTGAACAGGTAGTTGGCGGCATGGATTTCGTAGCGCGCCAGCAGGTTGCGCAGATACACCATGCGTTTGCGGGCATCCGGTGCGTACTGGCTTTCCGGGAAGCGTGTCAGCAAGTCTGAAAATTCAGCGAAGGATTTACGTGCCGCACCAGGATCGCGCTTGCTCATATCGGTGGGCATAAAACGTTCAAGCACACCCTGGCTTTCAGTGTATGACGACAGTCCTTTCATGTAGTAGGCGTAATCCACTTGTGGGTGCTGTGGATGCAGGCGAATGAATCGTTCTGCGGCAGCGCCGGCAGCTTCGTGCTCATAGTGTGCATAGTAGGCATAAATAATTTCGAGCTGTGCCTGGTCAGAGTAAGTGCCGAAAGGATAACGGGATTCCAGTGCCTGAAAATGCTCGATGGCGCGGTCATAACGTCCCTTGGCCACGTTTTCCTGGGCTTTCTGGTACAGCTGTGCTTCGCTCAGGTTCGGGTCAATTTCGTCTTTCTTGCCGCCGGAACAGGCGGTGAGGGCGAGAGCAATCAGTAGGGTGTAGATAATCTTGTGCATGAGGTTTTTCAGGATGATTGGTCAGAGGCCGTATTTAACCACAGCCCCCGTGCTAACACACCATTAACCCTGCCGTGGTGGTATGTTTTGCAGTGCACGCTGTTTGTAGCTGTCCAGCCAGTGATCATAATGACCCAGATTGAAGGCGATAATGGTCGTGAGGCGTTCCAGTGAAAACAGCTGGTCTGATTGGGTTATCAGGGCCAGTTTGTCGTAGTAAAGCGCCAGATCCGGATCAGCAATACGGTTTTTGCCGACGCTGAGTGTCTCTTCATAGCCGTCCGGAACAATGCGGACAGCGCCACCTGACGACCAGACAGCATCGGGATGCTTTGGCATCCTGGCGATAAGTGGATCCGTCAGGCCGGTGACATCAATGGCAATCCTGTCGGTGCCCATGCAGTAGCACATCATGCCGGAGAAACGCACCTTGGCGACTCCGGGTAACTCCCTGCCTTCGTTACACCAGGGATGGTCGGGGAATGGTTTGGCTGGATCGCGCTCCGTCCAGGCGTTGAGCGATGTCCAGCGAAAGGTCCAGTAACGTTCTCTCGTGACCTCGTTCACCATCCACCACAAGGCTTGGTCGGCTGTCTTGCCCCAATTCCGGTAGGGTGTTTGCCAGGGGCTGTCATTTTGCTGTGTGCTATAGAACAGCAGGCAGGCAAACAATGCTGTTGTCGCAACCGAGCAGCGGGTCGAGCGCCAGCTGGCGATGGCCAGTGCAAATCCCGCCAGGGCAATGAGCAGTAGAACCGGCGTGGCTGACGCAGGCTGCGGTAATCCCGCGCGCTGTAGCAGAAGTAAAAAACTGGTGAGATTGCCTGCGATCAACCAGTACACCAGTTGCCCGAGTGGTATAACCAGCAAGCAGCGCGCCATGCGCCCCGCCAGAGGCAATGTCGTGTTGTGCGCAGTCAGGCCGAGCACCGCTGCCAGGTAAATGGGTGCATAAAACCTGCCGATCATGTAATCGCCGCCGATCCAGCAGACAAAAAGAAAATTGACCAGTATCCCCGCGCCCAGCATTTTCCGGCTGGTTTGACGGTCGCATAACAGATGCAGTGACGCGATGGCGAGAAGGATGGGCGTAAGCGGATCCATCTGCAAACTGACCGAGAGATAGATATAGCCCCTGCGCAGGCGATCAGCTTCGGAAACGCCGGGAATTGCGAGTTTGGCATAAGCGGTATTGGGAAAAGGTACGCCGTAATAAAGCAGGGAAAACAGTGTCCAGCCAGTAATGGGCAACAAAAAAATACCGAGCATGGCAACAAACGACTGGCGCGGCAGTTCTCGGTAAAAACGCCAGCCGAGATGCAGCAACATGGGCGAAAGTATGAAGAGCAGGTCATGGCGTGTCACCAGCGCCAGACCCGCACTGGCGGCTAACCAGAACCGGTCTTGCAGGTGCTGGTTGCGCAAATAGAACAGCACGAAGCTGCCGAGCAGTAAAAATACCAGCGGGTATTCCAGGCCGGAAGCAGTGAAATCAAAGAAAGATTGTGAAAGGGTCAGCAGCAACACAGCAGCAGACCAGTGCCAGATATTTTTAATCAGGCGTGCCATGAGTGTGAGCAATGCCACATGCAGTACCAGCGACAGCCCTATCAGGTTGAGATAGAGTGTTTTGCAAAAAAGCGTGGAAGCAATAACCAGCAGGAACCAGAGTGGGCTGGTGTAGACCTGTGTGCGATCTTGTGGGTTCCAGCGAAAACCATGGCCATGCAGGAACTGGTCTACGCTGCGCAAAATAATGAAAGCGTCTTCAGCAACCCATGCATTTTTAAGAAAAAGAAGAATCGAGCACGCACCCAGCAACGCATAGATGAAAAAATGCCATAGCCTGTTGTCTTGTGGTTGCTTCATTGGCGGTCTGTTATCACACGCCACCGGGCGGTGGAGGCGGATTTTTCAGGATGCGCGTGACATAGGCTTGCAGCCAATGGTCATAAGCCCCCAGATTGAAAGCGATGATGGTCTTGATGCGTTCAACGGTAAAAAGTTTTTCCGACTGGGTAAGTATTGCCAGCTTGTCGTAGTAATGCGCCAGATCCGGATCCTCCAGCAGATTTTTGTGCTCCCGCAGGGATTTTTCGTAACCGGCAGGGATGATGCGGATGGCGCCGCCCGTAACCCATACGGTGTCTGGATGTTTCGGCATGCGCGACATCAGTGGATCGACCAGTCCGTTGAAATCAAAACCGATGTGATCCAGTGGCATGCAATAGCCCTGCATACCAACGCCCCACATGATCGATACCGGTGCGGATTGCTCACCGGCATGGCACCAGTCGTGATCAGGAAAAATGATGTCAGGATTACGATGAAACCACGCGTATAGCGAGGTCCAGCGATAAATCCAGTAACGCTCCCGGGAAACGGTATCGATGGCGACATAAATATCGTAATCCATGTTTTTGCCCCAGTCGGCATAACCTGTTCGCCAGGGGCTGTCGTGCAATTGTGTCGTCAGTAACAACAGGTACAACGTCACCGTCAGGAAAATTGTGCGCACAGCCTTGAAAAAAGTAGCGGGAATACTGAAAACAATGGAGGCAATAATGATCAGCATGGTGGCGTTGTCGCCGCGATCATCATCGTTGGGCACTTGCAGGAAATCGATAATTTGTACGGTGGTTTCCAGGTGCACCATGCCATACACACACAAGAGGCGCGCCAGCAAGCCGGCCATCAGCATGGGTGCAATGGGTGTGAGGACAGGATGTTGCCAGTTACTCGCTTGTTGTCCGAGTGGTTTGGCGAGAAATGTCGGCAGATAAAAGCGGTACTGGTCATTGCTAACCAGCCCGAGAATTGATGCCAGGTAGATGGGTGAATAAAAACGTCCCATCATGTAATCCGCACCGATAAACGTGACGTACGCCAGCGCCACTGCGATGCTGACACCAAGAACGCGGTAGTGGATATTTCTGGAGAAGAGTCCTTGTATCAAGGCAAACGCCATACAGGCTGGCGTTATCGGGTCAATTTTCAGGCTGACCCATGCATAAATCCAGCCGCGAAAAAAACGGTCCGATTCCGGCAGGCCCTGTATTGAAAGCTTGGCATAGGCGGTATTCGGAAAAGGGACGCCGTAATAAATCAGTGAGAACAGCGTCCAGCAGGCGAGGGGCGCAACAAAAATCGCAAATGTCGCAAATAACGATCTGGGCGAATGGTTTTTATAAAGATTCCAGGCCAGGTGAGCCAGCATGGGCGACATGATAAACAGCAGGTCGTGACGTGTGATCAGTGCCAGTCCTGCGCACGTCGCCAGCCAGAAACGATCCTGCGTGTGCTGGCCACGCAAATACAGCAGTACAAAACTCCCGAGCAGTAAAAAAACCAACGGGTATTCCAGGCCGGATGATGTGAAGTCAAAAAAACCTTGCGACAAGGTAAGTAGCAATACCGCGGCAGACCAGCGCCAGATATTTTTAAGTAACACGCCCATTGCCGTGAGCAATGCCATATGCAGTGCCAGTGAAAGTCCGATCAGGTTCAGGTAAAGCGTTTTACAAAACGTGGTGGCGACAATTACCAGCAGGAACCACAGCGGGCTGGTGTAAACCTGTGTGCGATCGTGCGGGTTCCAGCGAAATCCGTTGCCATGCAGGAACTGGTTGACGCTGCGTAACAGAATAAAAGAATCTTCAGCAAGCCAGGCGTTTTTCAGGAACAACGCAACGGAAAATGCACCAAGCAATGCATAGAGCGTGATGCGTAAGGTTTTGCTGTCGAGAATTTTTTTCATGCGTATCTTGTTGTTGTGCCGGGGGATGCAGAAGGCCGCCCGACTGTTACACTGTAAACCCAGCGTGTATTAAAGCATCTTACATGAACCAGCGCATCCAGCAGCACGTGATCGTGCAACCAGCACAGGCAGGATACAGGCTCGATCAGGCAGCAGCAGAATTGTTTGCGGATTTCTCGCGCGCGCAGTTGCAACAGTGGATCAGGGACGGCCTGCTGAAACGGGGTGGTGCCGTGGCGCGTCCGCGCGACAAGGTCAATGCAGGTGACATATTGCAGCTGGATGCCGAGCTTGCCACGCATGATCACTGGCTGGCACAGGACATGGCGCTCGATATCGTATACGAGGATGCGACGCTGCTGGTGATCGACAAACCGGCCGGCCTGGTGGTGCATCCGGGAGCGGGATCACCGGATGGCACACTGCTGAACGCATTGCTGCACCACGATGCGCAATTGGCGGCGATTCCCCGTGCCGGCATTGTGCATCGCCTCGACAAGGACACGACCGGCCTGCTGGTGGTTGCCCGTACCTTGCAGGCGCACGCAGAACTGATTCGCCAGTTGCAGGCACGCACGGTCAAGCGTGAGTATGAAGCGGTGGTGTGCGGTGTGCTGACAGGCGGTGGCAAAGTGGATGCGCCGATTGGCCGACACCCGCGTGACCGTATCAGGATGGCGGTGGTGAGCAGCGGCAAACCGGCAGTGACACATTTCCGTGTCATCGAGCGTTTTGAAACCTACACCCATGTGCGTGTGCAGCTGGAAACCGGGCGCACACACCAGATCCGTGTGCACATGGCGCATATCGGTCATCCCCTGCTGGGCGATTCAATTTACGGTGCGCGCGTGCGCTTGCCGAAACATGCCGATGAGGTGCTGACGCTGGCCTTGCGTGAATTTCCGCGCCAGGCTTTGCATGCGGCACAGTTGGGATTGCTGCATCCGGCAAGCGGTGAATACATGCAGTGGCAAGCGCCCTTGCCGCAGGATATGCAGGATTTGTTGCTGGCCCTGAACAATCACGGCTGATGCGTAACGGGCGCGGCGAAATTATTTGAAGCCGATGACACAGCGACGTACATGATCGCGGTAAAAACCTGAAACCCTGCCGGTGTCTGCCACCAGTTCAATCACAAACCTGAAGCCGACATGGTGCATGATATCAATCAGCGCACGATAGGTCGGTTGCAGTTCGGCGGTAAATTTTCCTTCACCGAAATGCTCGTTGTCCTTGCCGTAGGAAGCGATAAAGGCAGAAACCGGTTCCCGATGGCAGACAGTATCGACCACGGAAAAATCGGTACAGAGATCGTAGGTTTTCTGCATCAGCGCAAACGGATCGATCACGTGGTAGAGCAAGCCGAGGTTGTAGACCACGCTGTACTGTTTGTCGTCGGGTAAATCCATCACGTCGCCGATACTGAAATCGACATTGTCCATGCGATAGAAATGTTTCAGGAAATTGGCGCGTTCGATGTTGTCGTGACGAAAATCAATGCCGTGTACGGACCTTGCGCCCCGGGAAGCAATGTCGAGCGAAAAAAAGCCGCAATTACAGCCCATGTCCAGAAAAGTGGCGTCATGGATGTTGTCGCCGAGTAGGCGTTGCACACTGGATGTGATCAGGTGTGATCGGCAGAGTGTGCGATTGCGTGCAAACAGCGGTGACTTGTTTTTTGAATGGAGTGCATTGGGTGATTCGGTGGTCATATCCCAGAAGCGGAAATAGAAACCCCACGGTTGCAGTCGATCAAGGGTTGCCCTGGCTTCATCGCGCGTGATGTGATCCGGCTCCGCACCCCGTGCGATAAAATCCGGTTCGTCAGGCGGGCAGTGACAGAGAATGCGCGGCAACAGGAATTCGACAGGATGCAGGCCGTGGCTCGCGGCATGGGATTTCCACTGGTTTCGGCGTGTCGTGTAGTCAGTCCTGTTTTTTCCTGTCTTGTCGTTGTTGCCCCATATCACGGGCGTATCATCAACATGCGAGAATTTTTTTTTCAGTGTTTCCCAATTCACCCGATTCTCCTGTGAAAGCCGGTTGTGCCTGTCGGATAAAGCGCATGCATTTGGCGATATACTTGAAACGTTGATCATACAGCAAAGGGCATATCCGTGAGTCACCAGGGCCTCCCGCATCCCGTATTTATCAATCCGGACTGGCCGGCACCCGCCAATATTCGTGCGGCGACCAGTACACGTCTCGGCGGTGTTTCACATCTGGAATATGCGAGTTTCAATCTGGGTGGCCATGTCGGTGACAGCGCCAGTGCTGTTGCGACCAATCGCGAGATTTTGCAGGAAGTTTTGTCCTTGCCGGAACAGCCACTGTGGTTGACACAGGTACACGGTGTTCGCGTCATGCGGCGTGATGGCCGTGCCGAAACGACATTTCCCCGTGAATTCGACGCGTGTTACAGCAACCAGCCGGATACGGTCTGTGCGGTACTGACCGCAGATTGTTTGCCGGTACTGTTTTGCAGTCGGGATGGCAGCGAAGTGGCAGCAGCGCATGCAGGCTGGCGCGGGCTGGTTGACGGTGTGCTGCCGGCAACGCTGCGTGAATTTGCCGGTGATCGCAGCGGGATAATGGCCTGGCTCGGCCCTGCCATCGGCCCGCACAGTTTTGAAGTCGGGAGTGATGTGCGTGATCGGTTTGTTTCGCAGTGGCAGGCGTACGGGAGCCAGCAGGTTGCCGACTGTTTTGCGGCTGCTGGCGAACAGCACTGGTTGTGCGATCTGTACGCATTGGCGCGCTTGCAGTTGAACGCAGAAGGCATCGGTATGATCTACGGAGGTGGCGAGGACACCTGCGCAGACTGGCAGCGTTTTTATTCATTCCGCCGTGACGGCGACACCGGACGAATGGTATCGCTTGTGTGGCGAACGGCCTGATACCGGTTTTACAGGGAATGGTTGCAAGCACATACTTGCAAGAGGATGTTTCCGTGCAGACAGGGATTCTTATGGGCGGTTTGTTTTGCAGGATCAGTCTACGTTGCAGGACGATGCTGTGTTGTCTGGTATTGCTTTCGGTGTGGCGTCCGGCTATGTCCGGCGAGCTGGTGCTGGGGGACGACAGCCCGGTCACGAATTTGCAGTTGATACCGTATATTGACCGTTATGCTGGCAGTACACCGTTGCGGCACATGCAGGATGCACGACAAATTGTCACGGGCTATGTGCCGTTGGGGACCGCGTCTTCCATTCGACAAAAAGAGACCAACTGGTTCCGCTTTGCTATTCGCAACAAGGGTTCCCGTGCCCGTTCGCTGGTACTGGATTTTGACCAGGCTCTCTATAGCCGGCTGGAATGGGATGCACGCAGCGCGACAACAGCCCGCTACATCCTGACCGGGCAGGATTATCCCTACGCGACGCGCGACATCAATTACAGCTTTTTTGCATTTCACCTGGATATTCCGCCGGGTGAGACACTGGTCGTCAATTTTGCGATCTATACACCGTATGCCGCATTGCTTGCACCACAACTGACAGAAGGTGATGCGTTTATCAGCAAAGTGATGCGCGCCAGTCGCATTGCCGGTTCGGTGATCGGCATGCTGTTTTCAATGTGCCTGTTCCTGTCCGTTTATGTGTTGCGAATGCGCAAGTTCGGGCTTGCACACACGATGCTGGCTTTTTCGGTAACGTGTTTCTTTTCGGTGTTGTATATCAACGGTGCAGTGCAGCGGTTCATTCCTGACCAGTGGTTATTACTGCGCGATATGGCCTATCTGCTTATTCACGGCTTGCAGGGTATTTTTTTCTTGGCACTGGTCAGGCGCTTTTACCATGCGCGCGGTAATTATCCGCTTTTTGACAAGTTGTTCCTGTTACTGATGGTGTCTGATGCCTTGATGCTGGTCTTGATGCTGGTTATGCCGCCACATGATCTGATCGGGATGGTGCTGACTGTCAATGGACTGGCCATGCTTGCCTCCTTGCTGCTGGGTGTTATTTCCCTGCTGCAAAAAAAATCCGGCACGTATTTGTTCAGTGCCGGCCTGATTATCTTCAATGTTGTGGCACTGTTTTCTGCGGCTGCCTCGTTCGGCCTGGTGCCAGTCACGCTATTCACACGTTACGGTTATGAACTGGGCCTGACCATACAGGTCGATTTCCTGGCACTGGCGGTCGCGTCAACGATTTTTTCTGCCGGACGCGAAAAGCTGGCGATGGAAACACAGGTGATCAAACTCAATGCCGATATACAGGCGCGCAGTGAATTTGTTGATCGTGTGACACACGATATCAAGTCACCGCTGACTGCAGTGATGGGCGCCGAACAGTTATTACGCAATGCAGGCAGCCCTGCAGATCGTGAACGTTATCTCGACATCATTCGCTCGGCCTGCGGCAATGTGGTGAATATTGTCGATGACATCCTGAACCATTCCCGTATCGGGCAAGGTGAACTGGTATTGCGCAATGATGCGTTTGACTTGCAGGTGCTGCTGGATGAAATTGAATCAGCTTTCCGTGCCAGTCATACCAGCAAGCCGATCATGTTTACCTTGTCACTGGACGACAGGTTGCCGTCGATTCTGATAGGGGACAGGTTGCGTGTTTTTCAGGTGCTGACGAACTTGCTGAACAATGCGTTCAAATTTACTGACGAAGGTCGAGTGGATTTGCGTGTCGAACTTGCTGACAAACAGGCGGACAACGTACAACTCCGGTTTATTGTGCAGGACACGGGCATAGGCATGTCAGCAGCATTTATCAATCAGGCCTTCAATTCCTATTCGCGGGAAGAGGCGCGCAGTGATTATCGTCCGGGTTTCGGGCTGGGCCTGGCCATCTGCAAGCAACTGGTTGACAGGATGGGTGGCGTCATCGACGTGCAAAGTACAACCGGTATTGGCAGTCGCTTCGAGGTGTTGCTGCCGTTTGCGCTTCCCCACTGATTCCGTTTGTCTTGATCCAGCTCCCTTGAACTGGCGATCGCCCGTCCCCATCATCTCCGCAATGTAATCGTTTTCCCGAGGTTTTTCCCATGCGAATGGATATGTTGACCAGTCAGTTGCAAACCGCATTGTCTGATGCCCAGTCAATGGCTGTCGGGCGTGACCACACACAGATCGAACCGGTGCATGTCATGGCTGCACTGCTCGACCAACAGGGCGGCTCAGTGAAACCCCTGCTACGCAAGGCGCGATTTGATGTGGCCGGTTTGCGCAAGGCACTGGATGAGGCGCTGGACAAGCTGGCAACGGTTGCCAATCCGACAGGTGATGTGGCGATGTCGCAGGATCTGGTGCGCTTGCTCAATCTGGCGGATAAAAAAGCGCAGCAACAGGGCGACCAGTATATTGCCAGCGAAGCCGTGTTGTTGGCTGCCATACAGGATGGCGGGCAACTTGGCCCGTTGCTGAAAAAATTTGGCCAGGCCAGTGCATTGCAACAATCCGTGGATGAAATGCGCGCCGGACAATCGGTTGATGACCCGAATGCCGAGTCCTCTCGCCAGGCACTCGATAAATACACCATCGACATGACCGAACGGGCCGAGAGCGGCAAGCTTGATCCGGTAATCGGTCGGGACGATGAAATCCGTCGCACGATCCAGGTGTTGCAGCGCCGCACCAAAAACAATCCTGTCCTGATTGGCGAACCCGGTGTGGGTAAAACCGCTATTGTCGAGGGACTGGCACAACGCATTGTCAACGGCGAAGTGCCGGAAGGTTTGAAAGACAAACGCCTGTTGTCACTGGATCTCGGTGCATTGCTGGCCGGTGCAAAATTCCGTGGTGATTTTGAAGAGCGTTTGAAAGCGGTACTGAATGAACTGGGTAAACAGGAAGGCCGCGTTATATTGTTTATCGACGAATTGCATACGATGGTTGGTGCCGGTAAAGCCGAGGGTGCGATGGATGCCGGCAATATGCTGAAACCGGCCTTGGCGCGCGGTGAATTGCACTGTGTCGGCGCGACCACACTGGACGAGTACCGCAAATTTATCGAGAAAGATGCGGCGCTGGAACGACGCTTCCAGAAAGTGATGGTGGATGAACCCTCAGAAGAAGACACCATCGCCATCTTGCGCGGTTTGAAAGAACGTTACGAAGTGCATCACGGTGTCGATATCACCGACAGCGCCATTATCGCGGCAGCAAAACTGTCACAACGCTACATCACGGATCGTCAGTTGCCTGACAAGGCAATCGATCTGATCGATGAGGCGGCCTCGCGCATCCGCATGGAAATCGATTCCAAGCCGGAGGAAATGGACAAGCTCGAACGCCGCCTGATCCAGTTGAAAATCGAACGGGAAGCCGTCAAGAAAGACGAAGATGAATTTGCGAAGAAGCAGTTGTTATTGCTGAACGAACAGATCAGCAAGGCCGAGCGCGAATATGCCAACCTCGAGGAAATCTGGAAAGCAGAAAAAGCGGTGTTGATGGGTTCGCAGCAGATCAAGAGCGATCTGGAAAAAGCCCGCATTGATTTTGAGGCAGCACGCCGTGCCGGTGATCTGACGCGGATGTCAGAATTGCAGTACGGTGTGATTCCCGAGCTGGAAAAACAGTTGGCGAGTGCAGACCAGGCGCCGCACGCTGAGACACAATTGTTGCGCAATCGTGTAACCGATGAGGAAATTGCTGAAGTCGTTTCCAAATGGACTGGTATTCCGGTATCGAAGATGCTGGAAGGCGAGCGCGAAAAATTGTTGCGTATGGAAGATGAATTGCATCGGCGTGTTGTCGGCCAGCGCGAAGCTGTGGTTGCCGTTTCCAATGCGGTGCGCCGTTCACGTGCCGGTTTGTCTGATCCGAATCGACCGAACGGGTCTTTCCTGTTCCTCGGTCCTACCGGTGTGGGCAAGACCGAGTTGTGCAAGGCTTTGGCAACGTTCCTGTTCGATACCGAAGATGCGATGGTGCGTCTCGATATGTCCGAATTTATGGAGAAACATTCCGTGGCGCGTTTGATCGGCGCACCGCCGGGTTATGTCGGTCATGAAGAGGGCGGTTACCTGACGGAAGCAGTGCGTCGTAAACCGTATTCCGTATTGTTGCTCGACGAAATTGAAAAAGCGCATCCCGATGTGTTCAACATCCTGTTGCAAGTGCTGGACGATGGCCGTCTCACCGATAGCCAGGGCCGCACGGTCGATTTTCGCAACACCGTTGTGGTGATGACTTCCAATCTGGGTTCAGACCGCATCCAGGATCTCGCGCATGACCATTCGTTTGATACAGTCAGCTTTGATGGTTTGCCGCTGCAGGATGATTCCATCCGCAATGAAAACCGCTATCAGGCGATGAAGGACGCGGTGATGGAGGTGGTCGGTGATCATTTCCGTCCGGAATTTATCAACCGTATCGATGAAGTGGTGGTGTTCCATCCGCTGGGTCGTGAGCAGATCCGCAACATTGCCGATATCCAGCTCGGTATCTTGCGGAAACGCCTCGCCGAGCGCGAGATGGCGATCACCCTGAGCGACGAGATGATGGCGCATCTGGTTGAAACCGGTTTCGATCCCGTATACGGTGCGCGACCATTGAAGCGATCAATCCAGCAACGGATTGAAAACCCGCTCGCCAACGAATTGCTCGCCGGACATTTTGCGCCGGGCGACACCATCGTGGTGACATTGGGGGCTGACCAGAAAGCGCATTTTGTGAAAGGTTGAGATGGATAATCCGGCACCCAGAAACGAGGCCACACTGCGCCTCACAGAGATATTTTTTTCACTGCAGGGGGAGACGCGCACGGCGGGTCTCCCCACTGTTTTTGTGCGCCTGACAGGTTGCCCGTTGCGCTGTACCTATTGCGACACTGATTATGCATTTGAAGGCGGCACATTATGGTCACTGGATACGATTCTTGCCGAAGTGGCACGCTACAAGCCGGCGTATGTTTGTGTGACAGGTGGTGAACCGATGGCGCAGCCGAATGTGCTGCCACTGATGAAGGCGCTGTGCGATGCGGGTTACGAAGTTTCGCTGGAAACGGGTGGTGCATTGCCGGTGGATCATGTGGATCCGCGTGTGGTCAAGGTGCTCGACCTGAAAACACCGGCATCCGGTGAAATGTCGCGCAACCGTTATGACAATCTTGCGTTTCTCGATCGCAAGGACCAGGTCAAGTTTGTTTTGTGCAGTCGTGAAGATTACGAATGGGCGCGCATGCAGATTGACCAACATGGCCTTGCCGATAAAGTCGGCGAATTGTTGTTTTCGCCATCATTCGGCCAGTTGCCGGCGCGTGATCTGGCGAGCTGGATTCTCGAGGACAATGTGCCGGTGCGGATGCAATTGCAGTTGCACAAACTGATCTGGGGTGAAGAGCGTGGGCGTTGATGCCGGTGGTAAGGAAAAAGCGGTCATCCTGGTTTCAGGCGGACTCGATTCCGCCACGGTGCTGGCCATGGCACGCGCCCGAGGGTATAGCTGCCATACGCTGGCGTTTGACTACGGCCAGCGCCATCGTTCCGAACTGGCGGCTGCAGAACGTGTGTCGCTGGCCGGCGGCGCGCAACAGCACAAGGTGGTGAAGCTGGATCTCTCCACCATCGGCGGTTCGGCGCTGACGGATAACAGCATTGACGTACCCACCGAGGCGAGTGACGGCATTCCGGTCACGTATGTGCCGGCACGAAATACGGTTTTCCTGTCGATTGCGCTGGGTTGGGCAGAAGTGCTCGGGGCAAGCCACATCTTTATCGGCGTCAACGCAGTAGATTACTCGGGTTACCCGGACTGCCGCCCGGATTACATCGAAGCTTTCCAGGCCATGGCTAACCTCGCCACCAGAGCCGGTGTCGAGGGGCGCACAATCAGCATTCACACCCCGCTGATCGCGCTCAGCAAGGCGGAAATCATCCAGCAGGGCCTGCAACTGGGCGTCGACTACAGCCAGACGGTGTCCTGCTACCAGGCCGACGCCGACGGGCGAGCCTGTGGCGTCTGCGACAGTTGCCGCCTGCGCCGGGAAGGCTTTGCACAGGCAGTTGTTGCAGATCCCACCCGTTATTCCTGAGGCGGTGGAAACAGAGAAAAACCGCCCATTACCCTCAAAAAAGGCTTGTCTTTTTGCGGCGAGACATTACCATGGGCGCCTCCTTCGGGGGTCGTTAGCTCAGTCGGTAGAGCAGTTGGCTTTTAACCAATTGGTCGATGGTTCGAATCCATCACGACCCACCATCTTTCCAAGCATCCTGCAGTAAATAGCCACTAACTTTTCA
>DAOMGE010000038.1:0-25851 GCA_035430165.1 Pseudomonadales bacterium
TTTTTTGTCCTTCTTTCTCAACCAGAATCAGACCAGAAATACGCAGCAAATTCCCTTCATCAGCAAACTGTTCAATTTCGACCGCAGTCTGGTACGGCAGCTCTTCACCCAACTGGCGAATAATTTTTTCACGAATAATTTCCGCCGCGAAAAATCGCTCACTCTTGTCGGTGATCTGGTCTTCAGGATAAACAAAGTCCCCGGCAGGTAATAGCTTGAGCAAAACTTCATCAAGCATATCCAGACCGGTTCCTTGCAGGGCAGACAACGGCACTATCGCAGCAAAAGGTCTTTTTTGCGCATAATCCTCAATCAGCGGCAGCAACTTCTCCTTGTCCTTTATTTCATCAATCTTGTTGATAACCAGAATGACGGGCAATGCTGTTTCCTGCAGTCGGTCCAAAACGTGCCGGTCTTCCTCGGTCCAGATCGAGCGATCAACCACCCACATCACCACATCAACATCGTGTAAAACAGACGCCGCTGCACGATTCATACGGCGATTCATTACGTGCCTGCCACCCTGATGTATACCCGGCGTATCCACGAATATCATTTGTGCTCCAGGCACCGTTTTTACACCGAGTATAAGGTGACGCGTTGTCTGTGGTTTACGCGACGTAATGCATAATTTCTGGCCTACCATGTGATTCAGCAGAGTCGATTTACCCACATTGGGACGACCCACAATTGCCACCATGCCGCAACGCGATTTGTGATCGGTTGTCGACATCCCATCATTTTTTTTCATGTGCGCTCCAGTTGCGACAGGATTTTTTCCGCAGCCAGCTGCTCGGCCTTTTTACGACTGGATGCAACGGCGTCAGCTCGCAAATCCAGACCTGCCACTTCACATTCCACATAAAAAGTTGCTGCATGATCCTGGCCAGCACGTTTGAGAAGACGGTATTGTGGAAGCGACAACTGCCGAGCCTGCAAGCATTCCTGCAATCGGGTTTTTGCATCTTTGCGTGTTGAGGGATCCAGCCGTTCCACGACCGGCGCAAACAGGGCCGTGACTACTCGGTGACAGGCCGGGAGACCTCCATCAAGATAAACCGCAGCAATGATCGCCTCTACAGCATTGGCAAGTGTGGATTCTCTTTGGCGGCCACCAGACTGAATCTCACCAGCCCCTATGCGCAGACAGTCTCCAAGCATCAGGGACGCACCTACTACAGCGAGATTGCTGCCGCACACGGCTTGCGACCGCATATGAGATAGTTCGCCTTCCGTCGCCAGGGGAAAACGCTGATATAGCCATTCCCCGACCAGCATATCCAGCACAGCATCGCCGAGAAATTCGAGACGCTCATTATTACTGCTACCAAAACTGCGATGCGTCAGCGCTTGCAGCAGCAATCCTTTATCAGAAAAAACATATCCCAGCAGTTGCTGGAGTTTATCAAGTGACGCATTCACTTTTCCAACGGCGCCGCCAGATCAACCTTATGCGAAAACTTCATCACCGCATCAATATTTCCGATCAGCGGATGGCGAACCTCATAATCCAGGATCAGAAACACTTTCCCATCACCACGCTGGATTTCGACTTGCTGCTGGATATCACCGGAGATCATATCGACTTCAAAAAACTTGCCCAGACTTTTTTTGATCGTTTCATTACTCACGTCATACATGTCCTTGCCTTGCATCTGCTTATGCAATTCTTCAAACGTGCTACCAATACTGTGGTCGTCAATATAGTGAGGACCAAGCTTCATGAGAAATGTGAAAAGAAGTCCGAACACACCAAACAACAATGCGCCTTCCCACATCGTAAAGCCCGACTGTCTTGATCTTGGCGATTGCATGTAACACTCCTGCCTTTCCGGCTTTGATGATTCATTGTTACTGGATTACACCATTGCGGGAAAACAACGGCAAGCCCAGGAAAGATTCCCAGTGCATCCAGACATAGACCGCCTGACCGACAATATTCCGCTCAGGTACTGTACCCCAAAAACGGCTATCACTGCTGTTATCCCGGTTATCACCCATCATGAAATACTCTCCCTGTGGTACCACGGTATGATAGTTGCTGTGACCTGTCGGCACGGGAAAAAGCTGGATCAGATGTTGTAGGGGCTGCAGGTTTTCACGAATATTGATAATGCCACTGGCATCTACGCGCAAGACCTGCTGTTCCATACGCACGCCATTGATATAGAGAACATTGTCAACCAGATTGATTTCATCACCCGGCAACCCTATTACGCGCTTGATGAAGTAGCGATTGTCATTGGGCGGAAAAAAGACCATCACATCACCGCGCTTGGGCATACCGACCGGCATGATCTTGGTGCCAAGCACAGGCAAACGCAACCCGTAAGCAAATTTGTTTACCAGAATAAAATCATGCACCTGCAAGGTTGGCACCATGGATGCGGATGGTATCTTGAACGGCTCCAGCAGGAATGAGCGCAGGATCAGCACAACCAACAAAACCGGAAAAAAGGATTTTGCATACTCTGCTGTCAGGAAATCGGTTTCTGCCCAATCAACCAGATCCTGCTTTTCCTTGTCCACTTTGATACGCGACAAAACCTGCTGGACAGATGCCGCACCCATCAGTTGTACCCTGCGCTGGCGGAACAGGAAATAATCCAGTAAACATACTGCACCTGAAAACAGGACGAGCGCGACAAGGATCAACGCAAAATCCCCATCACGCTTGAGGTAGACACCAACAGCCAACGCCAGCCAGCTCAATATCAGCATCCCTGACAGCACACGCAACCACAACGGAAATCCGGCATCTGCACCCAAATCAAGCGCCTTCTGCATATGTTCGCGAAGTTGGTCAATACGATACCGGCGTCCAACCAGCTCCTGCAGCAACCACACTGTCAGCGTTATCAGAATTGCGGCAAGCAGCAGCGTATTAACCATGGGAACCATCAACCTCGAGAATCAACTCAATCCGCTTTCAATACAGCCAAGAATGCTTCTTGTGGGATTTCCACATGCCCGATCTGCTTCATACGCTTTTTGCCAGCCTTCTGTTTTTCAAGCAATTTTTTCTTGCGCGTGGCATCACCACCATAACACTTGGCCAGAACATTTTTACGCAGCGCCTTTACCGTAGTGCGTGCGATAATCTGTCCACCCAATGCAGCCTGAATCGCAACGTCATACATCTGCCGGGGTATAAGCTCCTGCATCTTTTCACAGAGCACGCGTCCACGCGATGCGGCATTATCCCGGTGGACAATCACAGCTAGCGCATCCACCTTGTCACCATTGATCAAAACATCAAGCCTGGCCAGACGGGCAGGATCGAATCGCAAGAAAGAATAATCAAGCGATGCAAAACCACGACTAACCGATTTGAGGCGATCAAAAAAATCCATTACCACTTCGCTCATCGGCAATTCATAGCGCAGGGAAACCTGGTTGCCTATAAACAACATATCTTTCTGCACACCGCGTTTTTCTACACACAGATTGATCACATTACCAAGGTATTCCTGTGGCACCAGAATACTGGCTTCTACAATCGGCTCGCGCATTTCCTGTATCTTGCCCGGATCAGGCAACCTGGAAGGGTTGTCAACCTGGATGACTTCACCGTTATTAAGTACCACCTCATAGATTACAGTAGGGGCAGTGGTAATCAGATCAAGATCATACTCACGCTCAAGTCGCTCTTGCACAATTTCCATGTGCAACATACCAAGAAATCCGCAACGAAAACCAAAGCCCAATGCATCGGACGTTTCTGGCTCATAAAACAACGCGGCATCATTCAAGGTCAATTTGGCCAGTGCTTCGCGAAAATCTTCATAATCATCTGCATTGACCGGAAAAACACCGGCGTAAACTTGTGGCTTCACTTTCTGGAAACCTGGCAGCGCGGGCGTATCCGGATGAGAGGCGCTGATAATCGTATCACCTACCGGCGCACCATGAATGTCCTTGATGCCCGCCACAATAAATCCGACTTCTCCAGCCTTGAGTTCACCCGTTTCCTTGCGTTTCGGCGTAAAAACGCCCACCACGTCGACTGGATGCGCCTTGCCTATAGATTTGGCAACAATCTTGTCCTTCTTGCGTAAAGTGCCATGTTTGACACGCACCAATGACACAACACCAAGATAATTATCGAACCATGAATCGATAATTAATGCCTGCAAAGGCGCATCAAGATCACCTTCCGGAGGTGGAATTTTGGCTACCAGCTGTTCGAGTACTTCTTCGATACCCATGCCCGACTTTGCGCTGCAGCGACAAGCATCTGTTGCATCAATGCCGATAATTTCTTCTATTTCCTTTTGAACGCGCTCGGGTTCGACTTGGGGCAAATCCATCTTGTTAAGAATTGGCAGGACCTCAAGACCCTGCTCAATCGCCGTATAGCAATTGGCAACTGACTGCGCCTCAACGCCTTGCGCCGCATCAACAACCAGCAGTGCACCTTCACAGGCAGCGAGTGACCGCGAGACCTCATAGCTGAAATCCACATGACCTGGCGTATCGATAAAATTCAGCTGGTAAGTCTTGCCGTCTTTCGCCTTGTAATCGAGTGTCACACTCTGCGCTTTGATAGTAATGCCGCGTTCACGCTCGATATCCATCGAATCGAGAACTTGTGCTTCCATTTCACGCGCAGATAAACCGCCACACACCTGGATGAAACGGTCCGCCAACGTGGACTTCCCGTGAT
The DNA here is from genome assembly GCA_035430165.1 of Pseudomonadales bacterium. GTDB lineage: Bacteria > Pseudomonadota > Gammaproteobacteria > Pseudomonadales > UBA7239 > UBA7239. The sequence continues at coordinate 4,667 of DAOMGE010000038.1, forward strand.
CAATATGGGCAATGATCGAAAAATTACGGATATGACTCAAATCGGACACAAAACACTACCAGCAGGCAAAAAACGGACGCAAGTTTACCCTATTTCGGGTACAGCTTGCGTCGCGACTGCCTCTCACTACCGCCTACTCAATAACGACTGAGCGGAAAACCGGGCGATCATCCCTGATGAAACGTATTGGCTGCATACTGCCCTTGGGAAGACTGGCAGCAATTTTTACGAATTCATCCGCATTGCGTACTGGTGTAAAACCCAGCTGTGTAATCACGTCACCCACTTCCAGACCCGCCTTGTCTGCAGCCCCGCCCGGTTTGATGTCACGCAACACAACCCCACCAGTTATCTGTAACTGACGTGCCTGCTGTGGCGTCAGCGCATCGACAACAACGCCCAACGGGCCTGTTATATCCCGTGTTTTACCGGCCTGTTTGCTGCGAACATTTCTTGTAAGCTGCGGCGAGTTATCGGGTAGCTCCCCTACCAACACTGTCAGTTGTTTCAGACCGCCATTTCGCATCAGCTCAAGCCTGGCCTTGGCGCCCGGTGCAACCTGGCCAACCTGATGCGGTAAATCACTGGAATAAAGGATCGGCTTGCCATTAAACGATATGATTATATCTCCGACCTGAATGCCACTGTCTTCGGCGGGACCACCGGGAATTAACTGGGCAACCAGCGCTCCTTCCGGCTTACTCAAACCAAAAGACTTTGCCAATTCCTTGTCAACTTCCTGAATGGACACACCCAGCCAGCCACGGCTGACATGACCACTGGATTTGAGTTGTGACACGACATTTCGCGCCACTCCCGCCGGAATGGCAAATGACAACCCCATTGAACCACCCGAGCGCGTGTAAATCTGGGAGTTGATACCTACTACATCTCCATCCATGTTGAATAATGGCCCACCGGAATTTCCCGGATTGATCTGGACATCCGTCTGGATAAACGGCACATAATTCTCGTTGCGCTCATTAGGCAAGCTACGACCAATCGCACTCACGATCCCATGGGATACCGAGTAATCGAGCGCAAAGGGAGAACCTATCGCTAGCACCCATTCTCCGACCTTCAGATTGTCATCTGCGGCAAGATGCAAGACTGGCAAATCATGTCCATCCACTTTTAATAACGCAAGATCAGAACGCTCATCACTTCCTACAACTCTTGCATCAAATTCGCGGCGATCACTCAGCCTCACCGTAATACTGTCGGCATCCTTGATTACATGGTGATTGGTAAGAACATAGCCATCCGCATCAACGATAAAGCCAGAACCCAAACCTCGTTGCACACCACCTCCGGGGGCTTGCTGTCCGGGGGGCATCTGGAAAAACCGGCGAAACGGCTCGGGCATTTCTTCACCAGGCTGCAAACCATACACCTGCGGACCCTGCACATGTGTCTCGACTTGAATTTTGACAACTGCAGGAGAATATTTCTCGACCAGCTGGGTAAAATCAGGCAGCTCACGCGCATGCAAGGAAGTAGCATCCAGCGCCCACAAGAAAACAAAAACGAATATATACACAATGTTTTTTTTCATGATAACTCCCGAGATATCCAAGAATTACTACGTTATTTACGACGGAGGCTTGTCATAACCATTTTCGCTATTTCATCAGGTACTTCACCAACAATAGTTACAGAATACTTGCCTCCCTCAACCTCAACTATCCGGTTTGTCAGCACTGTATTACCAAGCTGCATATGGGCAGGATTTTCAGCCTTGGCTGCAGAACTATCTTCATGAATAAACACTGTGAAATGACTCAACCCATCTGAAAACGTCTGCACATCCTCTTGCAATCTACTGCTTCCCTCGCGCTGTGATTCGTGGGAACACAATGTATAGCCGGGAGGCACGTCAAATATCCAGGGCGAAATATTTTTTTCATCAGCCTGCCCTTCAGCAACTTCCTGTTGGCAATGACTCATATCCATGCGGACAGGATCCTGCGTGATCGCTTGCATATCTGCATCCGTTACAGCACCAATCTGGATACTCAAAAAACGAAATTGCTGGACAGGCTTTTCCGTTGCGCCCAACATATCTGCGCCCAGTAAAATCCCCGTATCATGATCCACGAACAGCCGGTAACCCCAGCGAAACCCGTCTCTGGGCTTAACCATTATCACATCACTTTCACGACCAGCAACTCGTTCAGGCTTGTCAAAAGTCAGCTCGTATAAGGACGATATCGAAGAAATATCACCGGTCAGGGCATCCATCAATCGCGTATGAATTGCCCTCTCTTCACGACGCATGCAACCGAGTGGTCGCTCGCGCAACACTTCGCGATGCACGCCATCCAGACCAAGAAGTCGTTCGTGTTCTATGCCATCCCGGACAGCATGTACCCATTGCAACGTAGAGACACGGCCCTGCTGCTCATAACTGAAAACACCCTTGTAATCGCGTTGCCGCAAAGCAGTTCCGATACCGACAAGGCGATCCTGGGGTCGGATGGAAACGACCGCAGGGGAAGCCTGCCTTTCAATAACCGCCCCGTCAGAAACAGTGTCCGCGACAACAATATGCAGATGAAGAAACAGCAAAAAAAACAAAATGGAGCAAGAGCGCGCGTTAACTACCTGTCGTCTGGCACAATGCATGTACATCGGCGCTATCCGCTGCAATTACTTGCCTTCACGTACAGCCAACGGTGCCAGAGGTACCATGCCACGCGGCGCATCCATTGAGGCACGCTCAAGGTGATACTGCATGTAGCGTTCGAACTGCTCACTCTGGCGAGCCTTCATCTGGTCAGCGGAGAGCGTCCGACTAGCAAGAACCGAAGTTGGCGCCGTGCTTTTCGCGATTTGTTGGGAACTGAACAGCGACTGATCAGGCTTGGCAATTTGCGCGGCAGAAGCAGCAACCGCCATAGATGGTTGCGATTCATGTCGCGATTGCTGCCATTGCACGGTGCTTATTACTGTCAAGGCAACCGATGCTGCAACCGCGAAACGGAGTAGGGATCGACCAGATCCTGATGTCTTTTGCCCCTGCACGGGCATTTCATCAAGGGAGGCTGCCACCCGGTTAGCCAGTCCCAGATTCACCACTGGCTGGACTTCCTGCTTGTGAAGCAGCGCGGAAACCAACTGGTAGCGTGTCCAGGTGTTGCGTAATTCCTCATCCATATCAGTAGATTTCAGTAATCGCATCAACTCCAGCTCGGAGGCTTCACCGTCCATCAATGATGAGAGCTGTTCATTCATGTTTAAACGCTGCTCTGCCATATCTCACCTCTCGCGCTGTTCTTGGGCATATAAAAACCCTTCCTCACCGTTGTGACCAGCAATATCCGGATTGGTTCACACCTGCTTTTACTCAGGTTTCCAGCAGTGGGCGAATGGCGTGATCAATCGCCTCACGGGCACGGAAGATCCTCGATCGCACGGTTCCAATGGGGCATTCCATGATCTGGGCGATATCCTCGTAAGCCAATCCATCAAACTCACGCAACATAAGTGCTCGCCTTAACTCTTCTGGCAATCCGTCCAATGTCAAAGTGATAATACGCTGCAGATCCTGTGTGGCCAGCAGACTCTCGGGGTTTTCTCCCGTCTTGAGGTTTTCACTGAATCCGTACTCTTCTACCTCGTCTATATCGAGATCCGAGGCCGGCCTGCGCTTACGCACATCAAGCGCGTTTTTTGCTGAATTTACGGCGATGCGATAGAGCCAGGTATAAAAAGCACTTTCACCACGAAAACTGTTAATAGCTCGAAAAGCCTTGATGAATGCTTCCTGCGCAACATCCTCTGCTTCAGACTGGTCTTTGACAAAACGGCGTACCAATGCCAGAACCTTGTGCTGATACTTCAGTACAAGCAAGTCAAAGCTGCGCTTATCACCGCGCTGGACTTTTTCAACCAGCTGCTCGTCAGAATCGCGAGCCAAAGTTTCTGTCATTACCCGCCTTCCCTAATTGAAATGCCTTGGACTACTTCATGACCATAAAAGTTCAGCAATCATTACAACCTAAAATCAGCAGGCCGCAACCCAACGATACCCATAATTGAGACCAATCTGGACATTACAAGGGAATGGATTCATAACAACGCGATTCAGGAACTTACTTGACTACCCGCAAGCTTGGTCTGCCTGTGACAGCAACTTTTGATCCACCTGATGGCGTGGGCGGCGTCTTCTCAGGCTCAGGAGAATCTTCATGCTCGAACATGATCCCATCACCGCTCTCCCTTGCATAGATACCCATCAGCGCATACATGGGAATATAAATATCCATCGGCACACCACCAAAACGGGCTGAGAAACAGATTGCATTTCTATCGATGACCAACCCGACAACTGCAGAGTGAGCTATATTCAGCACGATCTGGCCGTTTTTTACATGCTGCTGCGGTACACAGACATCCGGCATCAACGCATTGACGATTATATGTGGCGTACAGCCGCTATCCAGGATCCACTCATGGATAGCACGCGCAAGATAGGACTTTCTAGACAGCATGGAGTAGCCGCGAGGAAATTATTTGGCATCCACTCGATCAGGACGCATCTCCTTCTCCTGTTCGCTCAAGCTGGCGCGGAAAGCACGGCGCTTGAACATTCGATCCATATAATCATGCAATGGCTTGGTTTGCTTGTTGTTTGGTAACTCGATACCCAGGGCAGGCAGGCGCCACAAAATCGGCACAAGACAGCAATCAACCAATGTCAGCTCATCGCTCATAAAATATGGCTTTTCATTAAAAACCGGTGCAACCCCCATCAAGGTTTCCTTAAGCTCTTTCGCAGCTCTTGTTGCGGCGGCCTTGTCGCCTTTCTCAATAAGTTCAATCAACGCCCCCCAATCACGATCCATACGCTTGTGCAACAACCTGGTCTGCGCTCGCGTAACCGGATAAACAGGCAATAAAGGTGGATGAGGGAAGCGCTCGTCAAGATATTCCATCATTACCCAGGAATCGTACAAAGCCAGATCCCGATCAACCAATGTGGGGAGACTGTTGTATGGGTTGTATTCTGAAACCTCGTCAGGAATATTATCAGGTGCAGCGTCAATGATTTCGACAGTGATGTCTTTTTCTGCCAGAACAATTCGCACACAATGACTGAGGTGGCTGGCCCCATCAGAAAAAAGAGCCATCGTAGAACGGCGAGTCACTATTGCCATAAAAAACCCCTGAAATTTTCGGTACGCTAAAAACAAGAACAGGGTAGTTTTACGCTACCCTGCACATATGGCACTACACCATCAATTTTATCAATGCACGTCTTTCCAGTATTCGCGGTTCAGCAACCACGCCACAACAAAGAAAAGCGACACAAAGAATAAAGCATATACACCCATGCGCTGGCGCTTGAGCGCAACAGGCTCACCCACATAGGCCAGAAAATTAACCAGGTCGGCAACAGTTTTATCGAACTGCTCGCCGTTAATCTTTCCTGGTTTTTCCACTTTCAGACGACCACATGGATTGGCAAGCTTGCCGTGCTCATCATAGATTACCTCTTCTCGTGTCAGGGGATCGCGTTTTATCCCCCCGTTTTCTGTAACAATCGGACCTGGCTTACATTCTGGCATACCCTGAAGCTCCAGCATTACATGAGGCATGCCTACATCTTTGAATACGCGATTATTGACGCCGTATGGCCTTTTTTCATCCTTGTAGAAATTTCTAAGATAGGTGTAAAGCCACTCCGGGCCTCTAGCACGAGCCACCAGAGTGAGATCCGGAGGTGTAGCGCCAAACCACTTTTTCTGCATTTTGGCAGGAGCTGCAACAGTCATCAGACCACCAATATTGCCGCCAGCAAAATTAAGATTTTGCTGCGTGATTTCATGTGGGATATCCAGATCATCCGACAGACGTTCATATCGCATATAGGCCAATGAGTGGCAGCCCATGCAGTAGTTTACGAATGTCTTTGCTCCTCGCTGTAATGACTCGGTATCGTGCAACTCTGGTTCGAACTTATCACAGTCGACACTGCCACACTCTTTTTCCGCTTCGTTAGCAATCACAACAAACGGAAGCAACAACAAAACCAAACCACAAAATATCTTGTTCATCGCCCCACTCCTCACTTCATTGTCACACGGTCAGGTTCAGGCTTGGTCTTCTCAACCGTTGTATAAATCGGCATCAGGATGAAGAACAAGAAATAAACAACCGTCAATTTTTGAGTGACATACTGGTTAGACAGATATTCGTTGGTCCACTGGTTTTCCGGATTGTAATGAAATATATGATCCAGAAAGTGGCCTCCGGCAGGAATAGAACCCAGATAACCCAGTATCAAAAAACTAATCGCAAAGCTGTAAATAGCAACCTGGGTTCCCATACCTTTATAACGCCATGATTTAACCTTGCTGCGGTCCAGCCAAGGCAACACAAACATAATTGCAATAGCTGCAGCCATTACGACAAAACCCCAGAACTTTGATGACAAACCGAACCATTCCAATGTCGTTGCGCGCAACATCGCGTAGAAAGGCGTGTAATACCAGACCGGTGCAATATGAGCCGGCGTCTTGAGGTTGTTCGCTTCCTCAAAATTGGCATGCTCAAGGAAATATCCACCCATCTCCGGCATAAAGAACAGGATAAAGCAGAAAACAAACAGGAAGACCGCAATACCAACAAGATCATGTACCGTGTAATACGGATGGAAGGGAATGCCATCCAGCGGCTTGCCGTCTGAGCCTTTCTTTTTCTTGATTTCAATACCATCAGGATTGTTGGAACCAACTTCGTGTAGCGCCAACAAGTGCATTACCACCAGCATCACGAGAATCAGCGGAATAGCCACAACATGCAAGGCAAAGAAACGATTCAATGTGATACCTGAAATCAGGAAGTCACCACGAACCCACTGCACAATATCACCACCGATAACCGGAATGGCACCAAACAATGAAACAATTACCTGTGCACCCCAGTAAGACATCTGCCCCCAAGGCAATACATACCCCATAAAACCTTCCGCCATCAAGCAAAGATATATGAGCATCCCGAACAGCCAGACCAGCTCACGTGGCTTTTTGTATGAGCCATACAGCAAGCCACGAAACATGTGTAGGTAAACAACCGTGAAAAACGCAGATGCACCAGTGGAATGCATATAGCGAATTATCCAGCCGTAATCGACATCACGCATGATGTATTCAACAGAAGCAAATGCACCCTCTGCAGTTGGCGTGTAAGACATAGTCAGCCAAATACCAGTCAACAGCTGGTTTACCAGCACCAACAAAGACAAGACACCAAAGAAATACCAGAAATTGAAATTTTTGGGCGCATAGTACTGACCCATGTGGGTATTCCACGCACGCATGATCGGAAGTCGTGCATCAACCCAATCGCGCAATCCAATTAGCCAAGATGTCATACTGCCCCCTTCTGGTCTTCGCCAATCACAATGATCGAGTCGCTGTCAAAACGATAAGGCGGAACAGTCAGGTTTGAAGGGGCAGGAACGTTCTGGAGGACACGGCCTGCCAAATCAAACTTGGAACCGTGACAAGGGCAAAAAAAGCCGCCAACCCAGTCTTTACCCAGATCTTCCGGCGCAACATCAAAACGCTTTTTAGGCGCACATCCCAAATGGGTGCAGAGCCCTACGAGCACCAGAATCTCTGACTTGATTGAGCGGTGTTCATTTTTACAATAAGCGGGCTGCTCGGATTTCAATGACGACGGATCCTTGAGGCGATCTGTCATCTTGGCAAGACTTGCGATCATGTCCGGCGTGCGGCGTATGACGTAGACAGGCTTACCTTGCCACTCTTCAGTGACCATCTGGCCAGATTCAAGCTTACTGATATTGATCTTGACCGGCGCGCCAGCAGCTTTCGCTTTGGCACTAGGGTTCCAGGAACCCACAAACGGGGTTGCGACAAATCCGGCTCCTGCGACGCCCACACCTGTAGTGGCAACGGTCAGGAAACGGCGCCGCGCGTGGTTTATACCGTCATTAGTCATGACGTTCATCTCCCATCACTGCTAGGCGCATCATCAGATGCTGGTTAAAGCAAAAAAGCCGCCGAATGGTAGTCAAATCAGATTGCGCTGACAAGAAAACCTTGCGCAATGTAAGACAATAAATCCACCCGTCTCAACACAAAAACGCCCAGATATGTAAATCCAGGCGTTTCGGAGTATTTCCAAATAGAAAATTAACGCTTTGAGTACTGAGGACGCTTGCGCGCTTTGCGCAGACCAACTTTCTTACGCTCAACTTCACGCGAGTCACGGGTTACATAACCGGCCTTACGCAGCTCACTACGCAAAGTTTCATCGTACTGCATCAGCGCACGGGCAATTCCATGACGGATAGCACCAGCCTGACCAAAGCTTCCACCACCAGCAACCGTAATATTCAGATCCAGCTTCTGATCCAGACCAGTCAACACCAATGGCTGGCGCACGATCATTCGAGCCACTTCACGACCGAAGTAGTTCTCCAGCGTGCGGTCATTGATCGTGATCTTGCCTGTGCCGGACTTCAGGAACACACGTGCAGTCGAGGTCTTGCGGCGACCCGTACCGTAATTTTGTTGAACCGCTTGTTGAACAGCCATATCCGCCTCTTACAATGCCAGTGTTTGCGGCTGCTGAGCACTGTGTGGATGCTCATTGCCTGCGTAGACTTTCAGTTTCTTGAACATGGCACGACCCAACGGTCCGCGTGGCAACATGCCTTTCACAGCCAGCTCAAGAGCACGCTCAGGGGCGCGATCAATCAGCTTTTCAAAAGTAATTTCTTTCAGCCCACCAGGGAAATTGCTATGGCTGTAGTAAACCTTGTCCTTCGCCTTGTTGCCCGTAACGCGAACTTTGTCAGCGTTGACCACGACGATGAAATCTCCTGTATCACAGTGCGGCGTGTACTCAGGCTTATGTTTACCTCGCAGACGACTGGCAAGCTCCGTGGCTAAACGGCCAAGAACCTTGTTCTCCGCATCTACGACATACCAATCGTGCTGCGCTGTTTGCGCATTGGCGCTGATCGTTCTCATTTCTTTACCGCTCGGTCGATAGCTGGATTTAGGGAGGGCGAATTGTAATGACCGGCCAGACGCTTTTCAAGCATTAAATCCACCAATCTACGTATAGAGGATGATTAAACCCCATCGGCTGCCAGTAACAGACTCCAACGCTCCTGGCCAAATAACCAATGCTGCTCTACCCTTTTACTGGCAGTCCCATCTTTCTCCAGCTTGAGCAAATGCGCCCACAGTGACACCTGTGCCACCAGGTGTAAACTCGCATCGACGTCGTCATAAACCAACGGCGTCAACTCTTGTAAACTCATTTCGCCACTACCGCGCAAAACGCGAACCACTTTCTCCTCTCGACGAAGTCGGTGCGCAATCAGGCCATCAATAATGCCTATCGGATTTGCCAGAACATCTCCATGTCCAGGTAGTAATTGACGAATCGGATACTGCTTGAGCAAAGCCAACGAGTGCAGGTAGTCCGCCATATCGCCACTAGGGGGAATAATGACAACCGTCGACCCCCCCATAATGTGGTCACCCGTAAAAACCAAGCCCTCTTCACGCAAAAGGTAACAGAAGTGGTTTGCGACATGGCCAGGCGTTGCAATGGCCTCAAGTGTAAAACCATTGCCCATTATCAAGTCGCCATGCTGCACACTTGTATCGACACGAAAACTACGATCCTGATGTCCGTCATCAGCCAACATGCAGCCAATTAACGCGGCGCCAGCCTTGTCTGCAAGTACCGCCGCAGCAGGCGAATGATCCGGATGGGTATGAGTTACGACCACCCAGCGTATCTTTCGATGCCCGGCAGCGGAAAAAATTGCCTCCAGGTGTGCCGGATCTGCAGGACCAGGATCCAGTACTGCCAATTCTTCCCGACCAATCAAATAGGTATTGGTACCCGCAGCAGTCATCGGCCCAGGATTATTTGCAACGACACGTACCACCAATGGTGAAAGACGCACCACCTCACCAGCACCTGCCAGACTCACGGAATCGCCTCAGACCAAAGGCAAATCAACGACCGGACTCAAATCCTCGTCGTAATCCACCCCTGAAAAGCCAAAACCAAACAACCTAAGGAACTCGTCTTTATAGCCCTGAAAATCCGTCAATTCATACAAGTTTTCTGTTGTAACTTTTGGCCACAAAGCCTCAACCGCATCCTGTATTTCCGGGCGCAATTCCTTATCATCGACACGCAAACGCCCCTCTGCATCCAGCTGCCGCGCATCATTGCAGAGCCCCTCCCGGAATAGACGATCTATTTGCTCGATACAACCCTCATGACCGCCCTTTTCCTTCATAATCCTGTAAAGCAGCGAAAGATAGAGGGGCATGATGGGGATAGCGGCACTCGCCTGAGTGACCAACGCCTTCAGAACCGACACGTAAGCTTTGCCATGAATAGCGGCCAACTTGCTGTCGATGGCCGCACGAGCTCGATCCAGATCTTTTTTTGCCGCCCCGATAGTGCCGTGCCAATAAATGTCCCAGGTCACTTTCTCACCGAGATAGGTGTAGGCAGCCGTCCGGCAACCTTCTGCCAGCACTCCGGCAGCCAGCAGTGCATCCATCCACATTTCCCAGTCTTCACCACCCATAACAGCCACTGTGTTGGCAATCTCGTCTTCCGTCGCTTGCTGGATGGTCACTTCATCAACGGTTTGCTTGTCGGTATTCACACCACGCTGGGTCACAGCCTTGCCAATCGGCTTCAGTACGGAATTATGCACCATACCAGTTTTGGGATGTTGCCGACGCGGTGAAGCCAAACTATAGATAACCAGATCCACCTTGCCCATGTCGGCCTTGATAGTTTCAATTGCCTTTTGCTTGATCTCGTCGGAAAACGCATCACCGTTAATATGCCTGGCATACAGCCCCTCTGCCGATGCAAACCTGTGGAAGGCCGCAGAGTTGTACCAGCCTGCTGTGCCCGTGCGCTTTTCGTCAGGCTCTTTCTCAAAGAAGACGCCGAGGGTTTTTGCGCCACAACCGAATGCAGCTGTAATGCGTGAAGCCAGCCCATAGCCAGTGGACGCACCGATTACCAGCACATTTTTCGGGCCATTGGCGATAGCGCCGCTCTTCCTGACATAGTCAATCTGCTGTTTGACATTGGCCGCACAGCCTTTCGGATGCGCATTGGTGCAGATAAAACCACGAACTTTGGGTTGGATAATCATGAAGTTTTCCCATCGGTCAATAAACAAAACCGCAGCATTATAGCGGCAAAAAGACACCCCCAACTGCTAGAATGCACTTCTGTTTTCGACCCCGTGAGAGCCAAGACATGACAGTTATCCGCCAGGAAGACCTTATAGCCAGCGTCGCCGATGCCCTGCAATACATCTCTTACTACCATCCCGTGGACTTCATCCAGGCCATGCACAAAGCCTACAACCGGGAACAAAGTCAGGCCGCAAAAGATGCGATGGCACAGATCCTGATCAACTCGCGCATGTGTGCGATGGGGCATCGCCCGATCTGTCAGGACACCGGTATTGTCACTGTCTTTGTCAGGGTTGGCATGGATGTGCGCTGGGATACAAAGAGGAGTCTGGACGACATGATCAACGAAGGCGTGCGCCGCGCTTACTTGAATCCTGATAACGTACTGCGCGCCTCCATCCTCAATGACCCTGCCGGTAAACGTACCAACACCAAAGACAACACACCCGCTGTAATCCATTACCAGATCATACCGGGCGACACCGTGGAGATCGATGTGGCCGCAAAGGGCGGTGGCTCGGAAAACAAATCGAAAATGGCGATGCTGAACCCATCCGACTCCATTGTCGATTGGGTACTGAAAACTGTGCCGACGATGGGCGCAGGCTGGTGCCCACCAGGCATGCTCGGCATCGGCATCGGCGGCACGGCTGAAAAAGCCGCACTGATGGCAAAAGAGGTGCTGATGGATGAAATCGACATTTACGACCTGATGGAGCGTGGCCCGAGCAATCGCATCGAAGAGCTGCGCCTGGAATTGTTCGAGAAAGTAAACCAGCTCGGCATCGGCGCACAGGGCCTGGGCGGCATGACCACCGTGCTCGACGTGAAGATCAAGGACTACCCGACGCACGCCGCCTCATTACCGGTATGCATGATCCCGAACTGCGCAGCCACCCGCCACGCTCATTTCGTACTGGATGGATCGGGCCCTTCGCTGCAGACACCGCCCTCCATCGATCAATGGCCAGACATCACCTGGCAGGCCGGCAATGCACGCCAAGTTAATCTCGACGGCATCACCAAAGCCGACATCGCACAGTGGAAAACCGGAGAGACATTGTTACTGTCCGGCAAAATGCTCACAGGCCGTGATGCCGCCCACAAGAAAATGACAGAGATGATGGCTGCCGGTGAAAAACTGCCGGTGGATCTCACCAACCGATTTATCTATTACGTCGGCCCGGTTGATCCGGTGCGCGATGAAGTGGTTGGCCCCGCCGGCCCAACAACCGCCACCCGTATGGACAAGTTCACGCGTGCCATGCTGGAAAAAACCGGACTGATCGGCATGATCGGCAAATCCGAACGCGGCCCGATTGCCATCGAAGCCATCAAAGACAACAAGACGGTTTATCTGATGGCCGTGGGCGGCGCAGCCTATCTGGTGTCAAAAGCCATCACGGCATCCAGAACGGTTGCCTTCCCGGAACTGGGCATGGAAGCGATTTACGAATTTGAAGTGAAAGATATGCCGGTAACAGTTGCTGTGGATGTTAACGGTGAATCGGTGCATACCACTGGCCCGCAAATCTGGGAACAGAAAATCCGTACCGAACACATCCAGGTCATCTGATGTGATGCCTGTCGTGATAAAACCCGGCGTCTACCGTCATTACAAAGGCAAGGACTATCTGGTGATGGGCACTGCCCATCATTCAGAAACGCGTGAGCCGCTGGTCGTGTATCGCTGCCTTTACGATGACTACAGTCTTTGGGTACGACCACAAGCGATGTTTGTAGAAACAATTGAGATAAACGGCAAGGAAATGCCGCGATTTATGTTTGTCCATGACGCCTGATGGCAGAAAGTATTTAATATGCACACCGTAGCCGACCAGGTTCTCAGCGTCACAGAACTGAACCGCCGCGCCAGGCAGTTGCTGGAAGTGCATCTGTCAACCGTGTGGGTGCGCGGCGAAATTTCCAATCTGTCGATGCCATCTTCCGGCCACTGGTATTTCACCCTGAAAGATGAAAAGGCACAGATTCGTTGCGCAATGTTTCGTGGCAATAATTCACTCCTGCGTTTTCGCCCTGAACATGGCATGCAGGTTATAGCTCGTGGGCGCATCAGCCTTTACGAGGGTCGCGGCGACTACCAGCTGATTGCAGAGAACCTGCAAGTAGATGGTGCCGGCAACTTGCAAATCGCATTCGAGCAATTGAAAGCCAAACTGGAAGACGAATGTCTTTTTGATGAAGTATTCAAACAGGAGTTGCCAACACTACCGAGCCATATCGGCGTGATTACCTCACCAACCGGAGCAGCAATTCGCGATATACTTTCCGTATTCAAGCGACGCTTTCCCGCCATCAAAATCAGCATTTTTCCGGTACCAGTGCAGGGCGCCGAGGCTGCACCGGCAATTGTCCGGGCACTGTCACTGGCTAACAAACAGCAGGACATTGACGCACTGATTCTTGCACGCGGTGGCGGCTCACTGGAAGACTTGTGGGCCTTCAATGAAGAAACTGTTGCACGCGCTGTATTTGCAAGTGAAATACCCGTGGTGAGTGCCATTGGCCATGAAACAGATTTTACAATCTGTGACTTTGTTGCCGATGTCCGCGCACCAACACCTTCGGCCGCCGCAGAATTACTGTCCCCCGAACAAAGTGATTATCTTGCACTGCTAGCACACTACCGTGAACAGCTGCAAAAACAAATGTCAGTAACGATTGCAACCTGTCGTATACGCCTGCTTCACCTGGCCAAACGACTCCGGCATCCCGGCCACATCCTGCGTGAACAACAGCAGCGACTTGACCATCTGGAATGGCGATTACATCACGCTCAAAAACAGCACCAAACCAATCTTAAATTGCACGCGGATAAACTCGCCAGCCAACTGCAGCTATACAACCCACAATCAAGCCTTACCATCATTGGCACTCAATTGCAGGAGAGAGAAAGGCTGTTGCACATTAACATGCGGCAACAACTGTACAAATCACGACAAAAACTGACGCATCTGGCCAGCGTACTGGGCAGTGTCAGCCCTCTGAATACACTAAAACGCGGTTACGCCATTGCCACTGACGCCAGTCACCATACCCTGACCCGTGCCACACAAACCAGTCCCGGCTCGGCCCTGAACATCCGTCTGTACGAAGGTGAATTACGCTGTACCGTGGACTCTGCCATACTGATCACAGAGGGCGAGACTGGAAATTGATCACAATCAAAATACAGCTGGCTTTCTTGACATAGCATCTCCCCTTCAATTACCGGAGGGTATAAACATGGCAGAACAAGCAAATTTCTGGCAGCAAGACGACAAATCCACCATGGGTAAAGTTTTCCTGATGGTGGGCGTGTTTGCCCTCCTCATGACCGGCGTTGCTGTAGGCATCAGTTTCGTTCTCTAAACATTTTTTGCCGAAAGGATTCGGGGTAATATCGCAGGCTTGAGTTGCTTATTGCGAGAGCCTGCATGTTGATTACCGTTACTGACACCGTACAATCCACGTGGGTTGTTACCGCGTTTTTTCTGGCGGCGGTGTTGCTGTCTTTCCGTAAAACCGCCCACATCGACCTCTTCCCTGTACCCGTCACCCAGGAATTGAAAGGTCTGGGGATGCTGGCAATTGTTTTTGCACACATCAGTTACATGCTGGTAACTGACAACAGCTTTCTTTACCCACTTTCTATTGCTGCTGGCGTAGGTGTCGACCTTTTCCTGTTTATGTCCGGATTCGGCCTCACGGTTGGCATGTTGAAAAAACAGATGCCTGCACTGGAGTTTTACCATCGTCGTCTGGTTAAGATATTTATCCCGTTCTGGGTGGTGCTTTTTTTATTATTCAGCTGCGATTACCTGTTTCTCGGCATTCACTACTCACCGATTTATATACTTCAATCGGTATTGGGCTGGTTCCCCCGAGCCAGTGCGTTTGAAGATGTCAACTCGCCATTCTGGTATATAAGCTGGATGCTGATGTTTTACGCCCTGTTCCCATTACTGTTCATGCATAAACGTCCATGGGCGACAGCTTTGTTATTGGCAATAATTGCCAACGTTTTTGCCATAGTGGATCCACTGCACTTGCAGGTTAACTGGTTGCATCGCCTGCATACTTGTGCATTTTCCCTGGGTATTGTGTTCGCATGGTGGCTACAAACACATCCGGCGCAAACCAAAACCCTGCTGTGGTTTCGCAACAAATCCGGCGGCATCGGAAGGATGTTACTGGTGCTGACTGGCTTGCTTGGCGCCGGGTATATGGCCTGTCACAACACAGCGGCAAACTGGCCGCAACTGGCATCTGCACTTGAACACGCAGGAGTGGATGATGGCTTTTTTATTGGCCAGGCCAGTAGCCTGCTGACGATGGCGGCATTGATCGTATACTTTTCACTGAAGCGGCTGGATAACAAATTCCTCAATCTTTTCGGCATCTACTCCTATGAAACTTATCTATTACACTGGCCCCTGATGTCACGCTATGACCTGTTTTTTCACCACCTGCCAGCATGGGCCGCAACTATTTTGTGGTTGGCGGCTTTTATCGGTATCGGTTGGCTACTGCAAAAAACCACGGCACCAATAGGCGCATGGGTCGACAAACTACATAGCTGATCGAACAGGATACGGTGATGTATATTGCATCAGGGATGCATTACATTACTGTTCCACCATCCATCACGTATTCACTGCCCGTAATGTGTCCGCCATCCTGTTCGGATGCCAATAACGCTATAACGGACGCAACGTACTCCGGCCCTTTTGAACCCATCATTGCATCAATACGTGGAATCAGGCTGAAGTCCATTTTTTCAGGCAATGTGCTGTTATTGTTCATACCTGTTGAAATTGAACCGGGACAAACAGTATTCGCACGCAAACCCTGCTTGGCGAACTCGACTGCAATAGATTTGGTCATGGCCGACACACCACCCTTGGAAGCAGCATAGGCAGCCCCCCACGGCAGGCCACGTATAGCTGAAGTAGAAGATACGTTGACGATATTGCCCTTGCTTTCCAACAAATGCGGTATCGCTTCACGACACATCCAGTAGGTTCCGGTCAGGTTAATCCCGATAATCCGATGCCAGTTCTCATCTGTCGATCGTTCAAAGTTCTGCATCTTGATCACACCGGCCACATTGACCAACACATGCAATGACCCCATTGTTGCCACCGCCTGCTTCACAGCTGACCGCACCGAATCCAGGCTACCCACATCACACAATGCCCAGTCCGCATTGCCACCAACCCCAGCCACTTGTCGCACAGTCTCAACCAACCCGTCTCCGGACACATCGACACAAAATACGCGTCCCCCTTCACTCGCGATACGAACGGCGGTTGCCCGGCCAATTCCCGCTCCAGCGCCGGTAATCAGTACATTTCTCTCGGTAAATCGTTGCATGGTGGGAACCTCTCTCGTGGCGATTGGTCTGTCTTTTGTGACCCGGATTTTGGTAGATGGGCCCTGACGACGTAAACTAGCACCCTATTTTATTATTCATGAGTTAATTCATGTCCAGACGCGATGATGAGCTGTACGAAGTGCCCTCGATAGTGCCAGATAGCGAAGGGCGAAACATCAGGGAAACCACACCCCGGGCTTCTTCAGCCATACCCCGCAGCAGCAACTCCACCGAACCCTCATCAGGCCTGGTTCGCCAGATACTGACTGTTGGCACACTGCTAGCGCTCGTTTTGTTATGCGCATTTTTTTACTATGAAAACGCCCGACAAAAAGTCCTGAATAATGAGCTTCAAAACCGACTGGCAGTAATCGAGGCCCAACTAGGCGTTTCCGGCAATACTGCTGATGCTTCAGAATCACTGACAAATAAGGTCACAGACCTTGGAAAAGACGTGAAAAATGCCAACGAGGAAATAAGAAAGCTCTGGGGCATCACCAATGATAAAAACAAAAAAATACTCGATAGCCATGAAGCCAGACTGACGGAGCAGGCAAAAACGCTGGACACATTGCAAAACTCAACAACCGAACTGAAAAAATCTTCGGCTCAAATGGAAAAGACCGTAGGCGAAGTAAACCGCATCGTTTCCGAAAATAGCCAGACCACAACTGAAACTGCAAAAGTCGTTGCCGAGATGCGCAACTCTGTTGGCGCACTGCAACAAAGGATTGCCCAAGGTGATCCACAACTTCGCGAAGCACTTCAGCAGTCAACGATGGCACAAGAACAATCCGAGCAACTGCAGGCCAAACTGGACGCTATAGCCAAGAAAATTTCCGATCACGACGATAGCTTACGTAGTATCGACAGCTTTCGTCGCAGCATAAGCAGTGATGTTAACAAACTCAAACAACAGACGTTTGGCACTGAACAGATTCCAGCACCAGGCAACCCGCGTTAACTGACATATGTCCAATATAAAACCAGACGGACAGACAGTTTTTTCACCCAGTACAACCAGCAATAGCAGCGAGGAAACTCCGATGAAATCTAAAGTAACGATCTTGATTTTTTTTATCACTCTGTTTTCTACATTCGTTTTTTCTGATGAATGTGCAAATACCTGCGATCAGGATTATACCGACTGCAAAAAAGTTGCTGAAAGCAATACACAGAAACAAGCTTGTGAAGCAGATGTTCGCGAATGTAAGCAGGCATGTAAGAAGTGATCTTTTATACTCTCTATGATCACAAAAAAGAGGCGCCCTAGCGTCGATCTTCGGCGTCTCCTTGCATCTCTGTAGGATTTGGCTTGCCCACGCTGAAAACACCTCCGCCTGGTCGCTCTGTCTGTTAATTGCCTATCGTTGTAGACTTTGGCTTACCATCGTCCGGCTGCTCTTATATAATGCAAACTCATGTTATTTACCTAACCTCAGGATTCTCATGCTCCGCATCGCCCACGAAGCCCTGACTTTCGACGATATCCTGTTACTGCCCGGTTACTCTGAGGTCGTGGCAAAGGATGTCAATATCCAGACACAGCTGACACGCAGTATTCGCCTCAACATGCCACTGGTTTCAGCAGCAATGGATACAGTGACTGAAGCGCGCCTTGCCATTGCCATGGCTCAACAAGGCGGCATCGGCATCATTCACAAGAACATGACCGTAGCACAACAGGCCCAACAAGTACGTCAGGTCAAGAAATTTGAAAGCGGCGTTGTCAAAGACCCCATCACCATTGAAGACAGCGCAAGCATTCGTGAATTGATCACATTGACACGAGAGAATCGGATCTCTGGCGTTCCCGTCATGCGTAACGGCGCCCTGGTTGGCATAGTCACCAGCCGGGATGTGCGCTTTGAGCCGCATCTGGATGCACCAGTCTCCAGTATCATGACACCGAAAGAACGTCTCGTAACCGTCAAGGAAGGTGCTTCTGCCGAGGTCGTTAAAGAGCTACTGCACCGGCATCGCATCGAAAAAATCCTGGTGGTAAATGACAATTTCGACTTATGTGGCATGATCACCGTGAAAGACTTCAGCAAGGCTGAAACTTTCCCCAATGCATGCAAGGATGAACAGGGAAGATTGCGAACCGGTGCATCTGTAGGCGTAGGCGGCGATACCGATCACCGAGTAGAAGCTCTGATCCACGCGGGTGTCGATGTTCTGGTTGTTGACACCGCCCATGGCCATTCGAAAAATGTTCTCAACCGGGTCAGCTGGATCAAAAAGCATTTCCCGGATATACAGGTTATTGGCGGCAATATTGCCACCGGCGAAGCAGCAACAGCACTACTGGAAGCTGGTGCTGACGGCGTCAAGGTTGGTATTGGCCCCGGCTCTATCTGCACCACCCGGATTGTCACTGGCATCGGGGTACCTCAAATTTCTGCTATCGCCAGTGTTGCTGCTGCACTCGAGGGTACCGGGGTTCCTCTCATTGCCGATGGCGGCATTCGTTTTTCTGGCGATATTGCCAAAGCCATTGCCGCCGGGGCACATGCTGTAATGATGGGCGGCATGTTTGCCGGCACAGAAGAAGCACCCGGCGAAGTTGAGCTGTATCAGGGGCGCTCATACAAATCTTATCGCGGCATGGGTTCACTGGGGGCTATGTCGCAGTCACAAGGCTCATCAGATCGCTATTTCCAGGATGCCAGTCAAGGTGCTGAAAAACTTGTTCCTGAGGGGATAGAGGGACGAGTCCCTTACAAAGGCCCCGTTTCAGCCATCATTCACCAGATGATGGGCGGATTGCGCTCATCGATGGGTTACACAGGTAGCGCAGACATCGACAGCATGCGCACCAAACCACAATTTGTACGTGTAACAAACGCCGGCATGAGTGAGTCGCATGTCCATGATGTATCAATCACAAAAGAAGCACCCAACTATCCGGTCAGATAAATATTGATCCAGGTTGCACTGCATCCCAATACACCGCAACCCATACACTCCCTGCCACGTAGGAGTGGAATTCCAGCGAAATAATCAAACATGAAAAATATACACGCCCAGAAAATCCTGATCATTGATTTCGGATCACAGTACACACAACTGATTGCAAGGCGCGTGCGTGAGGCAAGCGTTTATTGTGAGATATATGCATGGGATTGTGGCAGCCAGGCAATCCGTGATTTTGCTCCACGCGGCATTATCCTGTCTGGCGGCCCCGAATCGGTTACAGCAAACAACGGCCCACGTGCCGATGCCGCCATTTTTGACTTGGGTGTTCCTGTCTTGGGTATTTGCTACGGCATGCAAACCATGGCTGAGCAGTTCGGCGGCAAAGTTGAAAGTTCCAGCCTGCGTGAATTCGGATACGCACGGGTACAGACCCAGGGTGGTTCAGAACTACTTCGCAATATTGTTGATCATGAAGATGCTGATGGCTGCTTTCTGGATGTGTGGATGAGCCACGGCGATAAAGTTACACAACTTCCTGCCGGTTTCAGCTTGATGGCATCCACTTCCAGCTGCCCTATTGCCGGCATGTGTAATGAAGCCAGAAAGCTTTACGCCCTGCAATTCCATCCGGAAACCACACACACACAGCAAGGAGCGCGCATTTTTTCACGGTTTGTCCATGAAATTTGTGGCTGTGAGCCACTCTGGAATGCAGCCAATATAGTTGAGGACGCCATCAACACCGTGCGCAAAAAAGTTGGTGCGGATAAGGTATTGTTAGGACTTTCTGGCGGAGTTGATTCATCTGTCGTAGCAGCCCTGCTTCACCGTGCCATCGGGGAACAACTCACCTGTGTCTTTGTCGACAATGGCTTGCTGCGCAAGAATGAAGGCGACACAGTAATGGCTATGTTCGCAGAAAACATGGGCGTCAAAGTCGTACGCGCGGATGCAGAAAAAATATTCCTGGACAAGCTGAAGGGTATTGATGACCCCGAACAGAAACGCAAAATCATCGGTAACACCTTCATTGAAATTTTTGACTCCGAAGCCGCCAAACTCAAGGATGTGAGATGGCTGGCACAAGGCACTATTTATCCCGATGTTATCGAATCAGCAGCCAGCAAACACGGCAAAGCACATGTAATCAAGTCCCACCATAATGTTGGCGGCCTTCCAGACGACATGGCGTTTGAATTGATCGAACCACTGCGTGAACTATTCAAGGATGAAGTACGAAAAATCGGGCTTGAGCTTGGCCTGCCTTATGACATGGTCTATCGCCATCCATTTCCCGGGCCAGGCCTGGGTGTGCGCATCCTTGGTGAAATCAAAAAAACTTATGCTGATCTTCTGCGCGAAGCCGATGCAATATTCATTGAAGAACTCCAAAAATCCGGCTGGTACAACAAAGTTAGTCAGGCTTTTACCGTATTTCTGCCGGTAAAGTCTGTCGGCGTGGTCGGTGATGCAAGGCGTTATGAATATGTAGTATCTCTAAGAGCCGTAGAAACCGTAGATTTCATGACCGCACGATGGGCACATTTGCCTTACGAGTTACTCGAAAAAGTTTCCAACCGCATTATTAACGAAATCAGTGGCATCTCCCGTGTCACCTACGACATATCCTCCAAGCCACCAGCAACAATTGAATGGGA
>DAOMGE010000039.1:0-3560 GCA_035430165.1 Pseudomonadales bacterium
TATGAGTGAATAAACCAAACAGGAAAAATAACATGATCTATTCTCAAAATACCCCGGAATAAAAGGGGTCAGAGACACTTGAGAATTATTCCCTTTTGTCTCTGACCCCTTTTTCTGGCCTGCCACGCCTAGTTCGGACAACTTTCATCCCCGTCGCCATTTCAATTTCTTCCCTGAACCGCGAATTACCCAGAGGCGCAGAACAAAAAGGTGCCGGAGGGATTATTTTTTGATCAATCTGTACATTTTTAAATCCCTACGGCACCTTTTCGGTAAAATTTTACCAATGTGCTCAGTTAATCCGGGAAGCAATGATGAAGTCATTTAGTAGCACCATAAGAACACTAGCGCTTTGCGCTAGCATCGCAGTCGTGAGTTTAGGCACATTGCATGCGGAGCATGCAAGTCAAGACAAGGCCGCTACGCCAAGTAGTCCTCCCGCACTAGGCAATTTGAGGGGGGTGCCTGTGGCCATACCCGCTGAATACCAATTTTTTGCCGTGAACTACGTCGGTGAAAATGTCTGGGCCGGTATCAAACGCAAGGAACCGGCTACATTGGAAACGCCGATTGAAGGTTTTGGTATTCGCGTCAAGCTACCGGATCTACAGCCCGCCAACACCCCCGCTTTGCTGGCCGAGTGGCAACAAATCACGCGCACCAGTGCATTTTATCCGTGGCTAGAGGTGAGTGTTTCGTCTATGAATGCCGAGCTTACACGCCAAAAATGGGATCACCTTTGGATTGAAGCTTGGGGACTCCACAGACCTTCTCCTGGCTGTCACTATCAAAAAACGGAAGAAAGGCGTTTTGGATTGTCTGTGGAAAGATTGGTATGTGACAACCAAAAACTACTCGACATGCACAGCAGCGATTTTTTATATGATGAATCGGAATGGAAAACCATCATTATTTGTGAAACCAGGCCGACACCCAGACATATCTGTCAACATTTTTTCCCCATTCCAGAAATGCAAGCTGATATAAAATTCAGCTTTTATCCCGAGAATTTAGAGGATTGGAAAACCAATCAAGAAAAGATTACTGTCCTACTAAAAAGCTTTATCGTGCAATCCTCAAAATAAAATCAACCGTGAGCAAAAAGGTGCCGGAGGGATTATTTTTTGATCAATCTGTGTAGTAAAAGGGGTCAGAGACACTTGAGAATTATTCCCTTTTGTCTCTGACCCCTTTTTCTGGCCTGCCACGCTTGGTTCGCACAACTTTCATACCTGTCGCCATTTCAATTTCTTCCCTGAACCGCGAATTGCCCAGAGGCGCAGAAAACGTCGAAGCAATCCTGATGTCATGCACAATGTTTTTCGGCAACGCAACCGCAAACAACTCACGATAGCTGGCCGCCCTCTCCTCCCTATTCTTTCCAAGCCAGAGATAGCGTTCATGCGGCGTGACCAACGCATCTTCCCTGCCACCAGCGTTAGCGCAATAACTGCTCCAGCGATAATCGCCCGGATGCGCCACCATGCCCGCCGCCACCGGGTTCAATTCGATGTAGCGATAACACGCAAACAGATAATTCTCGGCATCCACCAGACTGCTTTTGTAACGCCCCTCCCACAATGTTCCACTGCGGCGATACGTTTTGTTGACGTATTGCACATAACGCCGCCCGAGAGATTGCATCACCAGCGGAATGCCTGTTTCATCCTGTGGCGACATCAGGAAATGCGCGTGATTGGTCATCAATACATAGGCATGCAGCGCCACATGGAAACGCTGGCAAGCATCTGCCAACGCATCAAGGTAGAACAGGTAATCATCATCGGCGTAGAAACAGGCACTGCGGTTATTGCCGCGCTGGATAACATGGCATGGCATTCCCGCCATAAAAATACGCGTCTTCCGTGGCATTCCACATTTCCTCCCTGGAAATTTGGTTTATTCTAACGAAATGATTCTCAACTGTCTCTGACCCCTTTTTTCTCTGGAGCTATCACATGCTTACCCGCTTTGATGATTACTGCATCCACCAGACAACCGAGCCGCTGGCGCAGCCTTTCACCTCGGATCGCAATTTTTATGATCGCTACTGGTTCAACGGTTTTGACCGGGATGGCGGATTCATCTTCGAAGCGGGTTTCGGGATTTATCCCAACCGTCACATCATGGATGGTCACTTCAGCGTGGTGATCGACGGCGTGCAACATGCTTTCCATACCTCGCGCCGCGCGCCGCTGGATCGCACGCAGACACAATCCGGCCCGTTCCGTGTGGAAGTGCTGGAACCGATGCGCAAGATCCGTTTACATCTGGCACCGAATGCAACCGGCATTGAGTGCGATCTGGTTTTTCATGCGCGCACGGCACCGGTACGTGAAGACAAGAACCTGATGAGTGAAGGTGTGCGCACCATCATGAACACCACGCGCTTTACCCAGTTCGGTTTCTGGCAAGGCCATTTCACCATTAACGGCCAACGCACCGAAGTAAATCTCGCAACAACGTATGGCACGCGCGACAAATCCTGGGGCTGGCGTCCGCTGGGTGAACCGGAAGCCGGCGCACCGGGATTATTGAACGGCGAACCCGGCGTGTACTGGGTATGGGCGCCGATGCATTTCGAGGATTGCTGCACACACTACGCCACGTTTCAGGATCGCGATGGCAAACCGACGCAGGAAGGCGCGAGTATCGTGCCGGTTTATGCTGACAGCAGTGCAATTCCCGATGGCGAGGACAGTGGCGTGAATCATCTGAAAAAATTTGGCCACAAAATCAACTGGACCAAAGGCACACGCCGCGCGCACAGTGCTACCGTTTCACTGGAAGACCAGACGATAGAACTCACACCGATACTCGCGTTCCAGATGTTGGCTATCGGTTACCAGCATCCCGAATGGGGCCACGGTTTCTGGAAAGGCGAAGAAGTGATTGCGGGCGAATCCTGGAAAATGGCTGAACTTGATCTGATGGATTACAAACACATCCATGTGCATCAGGTTGTGAAAGCACGCATGGGCGATAAAGTGGGTGTGGGTACTTTAGAAACCGTGTGTTTCGGTCGGCATACGCCGTCAGGCTTCAAAGAGATTCTGGATGGTGCGCCGTAATTTCCCTGATACGCCCGACAATCTCGTTCGCGTCCGGCGTATCAGGTCTGACAAAATAAAATAATCCGTCCGCCGTCTGCCTTGCCAGCACAAAATCATGCTCGCGTGTGTATTGTTGCAGCACAGCAATCTGTTGTGACCAGCGCGCCGGATTTATTCCAGATGACTTCTCATCAATGAATCTATCACCCTTGCGATATACCAGCAGATCCGGTTTTGCAGCGGCCAGATAGTCCATCGTGACCAGGCCATCGTGGTGCGCAATCCATGCATCGTTCAATCCCCAGGTGTCGAGACTGCGCCAACCGGAATACAAGGGCAATAATCCCGCTTCGGTTGTTGCCAGCGTGTAATGACGATCAGCGTAATCGTGCAATATCTTCGCCACTTCATAGCGACTGTCCCTGGCGTAGGTGATGCGCACCGCATGCGATATTTCACGTGTGAATGCGACGGAAACGTAGGTGGCCGCCACGGCAATACATGCCA
>DAOMGE010000039.1:3660-16460 GCA_035430165.1 Pseudomonadales bacterium
GACCGGATACAACAGATGCATGCCAACCAGAACAGAATCTTTTAGTGATCCGGGATAAAGTTGCCAAGCACCTTTCTTGTAATACGGATTCGGCAATGGATGCCCGAAATAATGCCAGTGCCAGAAAAAATAGGCGCCACCCAGACACACAAATACCAGGGAGAAAATCTGCAGTAATTTTCGAAATCCCGATGCAGGCACCATGACGCGTACGCCACATAGCATGAAGATACCGAGTAAAACACCCTCAGGACGCACCAGCGCAGCCAGCAGGCACGCCAGCGCAAACAGGTAATCATTTCCCTTCGACAATTTTTCAGTTATAAACAGTTGCTGCGCTAACAGCCAGGACAATGCCACAAAAAACACAAACAATGGCGTACCGAAATAGGCCGCCGCCAGAAAGAATCCGGGGCCAACTGCAAAATACATGGCTGTCAAAAATGCAGGAATAACACCAGCGCCCTGCACACGGCGCATGCCGAAAAATATCAACAACACCGTGCCAACATGTGCCGCAATCGATAAAGAGCGCACAGCGTATTCAATGGACAAACCGGTCGCCTGCAAACCGGCAGCCAACACCATGAACAGAAAATCCGTCGCGCCATCCACAGGCGTGTCACCGGGATTCCAGACGATGCCTTGCCCTGCCGCCAGATGCACGGCATAACGCATCAGGATGGCAGCATCTTCAAAGGGCGGGATGGAAAAATTGACGCACTGCGATGCAAACAACAAACAAAGTGCCAACAGAACCAGCGCAGCGATCCGGTCAACGTTGGCTGGCACGCTGGATTGCACAAACATCAGCGATCAGGACGACGTGTTGCGACGGGCTGTCACCAGTTCCGACAGGATTTCTTTCAGCGTATCGAGTTTTTCACGGCCCACGAGTGCTTCACATTCCTGTTCCAGTTCTTCGTAAGCTTCCAGCGAATCCTGCACCAGTTTTTTTCCCTTGGTGGTCAGTTTCAGTTTGCGGGCACGGCCATCGCTCGGATCATCCTGCTTGGTGATGTAGCCCTGCTTCTCGATATCTGCAACGATCTGGCTCATCGCCTGCTTGGTCAGGCCATTCACCTGTGCCAGATCGACCAGACGCGAACCGTCACGAAAATTCAGGTTGAGGAATACCGTATCCCAGTTCAGTTTCAGGCCCTTGTGGCCACGGGCTACGCTTTTTTCCATCAGGCGACGGGCGAACTCACGGCTCAGGTAATTGAAATCACGCCCCAGGTTGCGCTTGTAGCGGCTGTCCAGTTGTTTATCTTCAGTTTCACGCATGAGCTGTTTCCTGCGGGTAAGTAGTTTTCATCCAGCAATATAGTAAAGCAAACTTGACCAAATACCTGTCTGACGTTATGGTTCCTGCATCGCCACCCATCACGGAACGCATCCCATGACAGCACGCACAGGATTCATCGGCCTCGGCAACATCGGCAAACCCATGGCCATCCATCTCGCCAAAAGCGAATACCCGTGTACCGTTTTCGACATCAATCCCAAGGCCTGTGAAGAACTCGCTGCCGCCGGTGCCACCGTTGCCGGCAACCCCGCGCAGTTGGCAGATGCCGCCGATTATATCGGCATTTGCGTGCGTGATGACGCCGACACCTTCGCCGTCATGCAAGGTGAAAACGGCATACTCGCTACCGCAAAACCCGGCACCGTGGTCGCCATACACAGCACCGTCAAAATCGAGACCATTCGCAAACTCGCCGCCATGGCTGCAGAAAAACAGGTGACGGTTTTTGATGCGCCCATTACCGGCGGTGCGCATGGTGCGGCCAGCAAACAGCTCTACTACATGTGCGGCGGTGATGAGCAGGTAGTACGCAACGCAGAAAAATTCATGCTCACATCAGGCCAGAAAGTGGTTTTTGCCGGTGAACTCGGCAGCGGCATGAAACTGAAATTGTGCAATAACCTGATGACCTATATCGAACTGATGGCACTCCACGAAGGCATGAAACTGGCGAAGGCGTCCGGACTGAACCTGGATGTGTTGAAAGAAGTCACCAGCGGCAATGGCGTGCTGACCCCGAATATGAAAATGGTGTTCGATACCAAAAGAGGTTTTGATGAAAAAACCTTTGCGGAGATCATGACCGGATTCAAGGCAGTGGCGATCAAGGATTTGTCCAGTGCACTCGACCTTGCCGACAGTCTCGATATCGCCCTGCCCGGCACCGGCACCTGCCGTGAAGCCATGAAGCAGGTGTTCGGTCACGGTTGATCCATCGCACGCAATCACGCAAGATGCAGGCATCCCGATGATGTGATGCCTGCAGCGTGACAAAAAATTCAGCAGCCATACCAGAAAATATTCCGTGGCACTGGCTGCCTGCCATCGTCACCGCCGCCGTCGTTTTCTTCTACCATCTCGATGTACCGTATTTTGACCAGTGGGATCTGTTGCCGCTGCTCGATGCGTTTTACCAACACCACCTTGCCCTTTCTGATCTGCTGGTGCCGCACAACGGCCATATCCTGTTTCTGCCACAACTGCTGATGTTGCTGCTGGCCTGGCTGACACACTGGAACACATTTGCCGAAGTCATCGCCGGATTTGTATTCGCCTCAATCAATGGCGTGCTGTTACTGAAACTCGCTGGCCACGCGGCGGGTTCGACGCTGACATGGGAAGAAAAACTGCCGCTGACCTTGCTCGCATTTTCCCTGACACAGGCACAGAACTGGATATGGGGATGGCAATTGCAAGTGCCGATGGCCATGTTGTTTGTGCTGCTGGGATTTTGCAGTTTCGTCTTTATACAAAACCTGTTGCGCGCCTTTTTGTGTGCAGCGATTTGCGCCATTGCTGCCAGCCTGAGTTTTGGCGCCGGACTGTTGTTCTGGTTTGCTGCGTTGCCGTTGCTCGCTGCGCGTCATCGTGTGCTTGCCGTTGTCTGGCTCGTCGTGGCGCTGTTGTTCTGCACGTGCTATGTGCAATGGCTGGCGGCACACAGCACGGGTTCCACCTTGCCTGATACGGTGACAGCGGGTGTCATACTGGCTTATGCCGCCAATACGGCAGCCTGTCTCGGCAACCTGATTGCGCGCAGCAACATGCTGGCAGCCACACTTGTCGGTGGTGCCGGATGTTTGCTGTTTTTTTACCACTACCGGAAATTGCCCGGCACGCGCCATCTCTTGCTCGCCGCTTTTATTTTCGCTGCAGGCAATGCATGTCTCATCAGCCTGTCACGCACAGCCATCGGCGATCCGCTGCAGATGTTGTCCAGCCGCTATGGCACAGCAGGTTTGCCGTTCTGGACCTTGCTTGCGATCCTGCAAATTCGCCTCGTGGACAAAAGTGTATTGCAGCACGCCATCAACGCCGCATTGTTGATTGCCTTGCTCGCCTCAGGCATTGATAGCCTGAAAGACATGCAGCTGATCCACAACCGCCAGCAAAAAGGCATCACAGCCATGCAGGCAATTGCAACGGGCAACACAGAAAATTTACGCCAGTTGCCGGCTATCAACCCGCGAGCCGACCAGACTCGCGCCGTGCAGGAAGTGAAAATGCTGCAGCAATACCGGCTCAGTTACTTTCGCAATCGTTGAAAACATATTTTCCACAACAACGTCGACACAACAACGTCCAGTACAACCAGAAACTGGCGTGCATGAAATGGAGCAAACTGGTTCTGTTTTTGACGCGGTTGCCTTCACTCAGGTAACTCCACTGGTAGTACAACCTGCTGACTTCCATAAACCGCGCAGCACCCGGCAAATCGCGTTCAACAACCCGCCCTGCAAACTGCAACGGTGATTCTGCCACCTCACGCACCACGCCCATACGTGCATACTGCCCTGCCAACAAACGGTAACGCCGGGTCGCCGGATGTTCACGGGAAAACAGGCGATCACGCAAGAACAGAAACAACAACAACAGTACAAACGCGCCCATCACACCGCTGACGACCACGGTGATCACACGCCACGGCGACAACAAACCGAAAGAAGACAACACGCTGGACTGGGTTTCACCGGAATAACCCAGTACCCAGCGCGCCCACAGGTATTCGGATTTCTCGATCTGCAAGCGCAGGTAATTCAACATTTTTATATGGCGATATCCCTGCAGGCTGGTGATCCTGTTCAGCACCGGGCTGTCCGCAAATGTCTGTTCGAATCCGCTCTCAATGCGCTCAGGGGATACAGCTGCGGTCGGGTCAACCAGCACCCATCCCCTGCCCGGCAACCACACTTCAGCCCAGGCGTGGGCGTCGTATTGCCGCACGGTCACATAATGTTCAACCGGATGCACTTCACCCCCCATATAACCGACAACCGCTCGCGCCGGGATGCCGGCTGCACGCATCAGGAAGACAAAACTGCTGGAAAAATATTCGCAAAATCCTTTGCGGGTATTAAACAGAAAATCATCCTGCCGCTCTTTTCCCAGCAGCGGTGGTTGTTGCGTGTAGGTGAATTGCGCATGATAAAAATCGAGTGCCGACCTGATCACCGCGTCATCATCCTTGCCGGCCTGCATGCGCCATTCCAGTGCCAGCGATCGCGAACGTTCATTGCCCTTGCCGGGCAATTGCAGGAAACGTTTGCGATCGGCCTCTGGCAAATCAACAACCCACTGTTCAGCGATACCGGTGACGTCATAGGCAATCCGCTCATTGATGGTTTGCACGTAACGATAAATGCCGTCATTCACATGCCGCATCACCAGCGAATCATGCAGCTGTGACTGTGGCAACACATAGAGCCAGTTGCCATTTTGCGGTTCCAGCATGACCTGATACCCGTTGCCCTCCACCACAGGCGGGCGCAAATCTGGCACCTCACTGGAGTGCTTCCATTCGTTATCACAATTCTGGCAAGAGGCTGTCCAGTTAACGCCATCAAAATGGTCGAGTATCAGTCCATACCAGTACAACGAGGCACGCGATGGCACGTCGCGATCAAAATGCGCACGGAACACCAGATCCGCCGAATTGGTGAGATTGCTGATGTCACCGGGGCTCATGGTATTGCTCATGCCGGTACGCGCCTGTTCGTTGTGAAACGGCATGATCCACAACGGCTGCAAGCGCGGCATGACCATAAACATGAACAGCATGACTGGCAGCGACCAGAGAAATATCGCTGACGCCTTTTTCAATGGCTGCAGGAATCTTGCTGACAACCAGGCATCATCTGCATAGACCGCAATAATCGCCGCCAGCAAAACAATCACGTGTAAAAAAACCAGCAGCGAACTCCACAGGGATTGCTGGAAAATGAAAAACGTCATCAACACAAAAAACGCCAGGTAGAGCAGGATAACGGCATCACGCTTGAAGCAGACTTCCAGCAACTTCAAGGCAAAACCGAGTAGCAACAGCGCAATAAACGCTTCGATGGATGTGGTGAAACCGTATTGCAGGAACAAGGCGGGACCGCAGGCCGCGACCAGTATGAATTTCTGCCACCACGACGGGAAAGACACGCGTCCGGAAAAAATCAGCAGTCGCCAGACACTGGTGATGCCGGCAATGACGGGAATCCAGACCGGTAAGTAGGGCGACAGCAACAACACGCAGCCGGCAAATCCTGCCAGTAAATACAGCAAAGCCACACGCGACAGCTGCTTGTCCGGCATACTGCTCGTGTTATGGCTATAGGCTGTCATGCGTACAGCGCCAGTGCGCGCAACACCGTGCGCAAATGTGCATCACCCGTCGCGACATCAATCGTCTGCGCTGGCAATTTCAAGCCATACGGACGATTCAATTGCTGGAGTTGCAAGGCGCAATAACAGAGCTTCGACAATTTCGTCTCGGTATTGGCATCGGTCATCGCATTGAAATCAAGCCAGACACTGCCGCCTTTCAATTCAGTGTAATCCCGCACAAACATGCCGCGACCTGCCGCATACTGTTTCCAGGCAATACGCGACAGGGATTCACCTTCTGTGTAGGGTTTCAGTGAAAAATATTCATCACTGCCATGCACAGCAACTGTACCCTCATCACCTTCACCGGTTACACACTCGTGAAAATCTGCTTCTTGTGGTTCGGGATAGACAATGACATTGGCGGCAAGATCCAGCCAGGTCCAGCAACGTACAATGCCTAGCGGGAAATACGTCTGCAGGCAAAAGCGCCCTGGTGCAAACACGCCGCGCCGGTGAGTCTGGTGCTGCAAAAAAATATAGCTGCCGACGGTTTTTTCCAGGTTGATCATCGTGTGCGATTGCCCGGGCCAGAACATCTCCAGTTGTTGGTGCGCCGAGGAAGAAGCAAACTCGAACCGGACGCTGGCCGTCTCGCCTGCAAAAACCGGTTCAGCATCGATGAAACGGATACGCAAACCACTCATATTGGCAAAGGTTTGCAGGATCGCCACGAAAATAACGGCCAGCAACAGATACGCCAGCGCATGCGCCAGATTGCTCTGGAAATTCGTGGCACCGATCCAGACCAGCAAAATCAGTAACAAGAAATACAGGCCCTGCTTGCCAAGAAAAATAAACAGGTTTTTCTGGCTGAGGCTAACCGAGGATTTGACGGGAATGCGATGATTCAGCCAGCGTGTATAACGCTGCTTCCAGCTGGCGGGCACCTTGTCTGCCCACTGCAGCATCAGCCAATAACGTCCACGTTATCCAGTATCAGCTTCGCCGGATCCGCTTCCTTGTCTGTGCGCATCTGGTAGCGCAAACGATGCGTGACAACCGCAGCAAATACCGCCTGTATATCTTCCGGCACCAGAAATTTCCGCTGCTGCATCAAGGCCCAGGCACGCGCCACTTGCATCAGCCCCAACGCGGCACGCGGCGATAATCCCCACTGGAAATGACCGGAATAGCGCGTGTAATCGACAAGGCGCTGCACATAATCCAGCAAGCTGCCGGAGGCCTGCACGGTTTTGATGGATTCGCGCAAGGCATGCCATGTCGCCAGGTCGGTTACCGGCTTGATCGATTGCAAGGCCGCGCGCGGATTTTTTCCCTCGAACAATTGCCGCTCAATGGCACGATCGGGAAATCCGAGCGAAATCTGTACCAGAAACCGGTCGAGCTGGGATTCCGGCAAAGGATACGTGCCCGACTGGTGCAAGGGATTTTGTGTGGCAATCACAAAAAAAGGATCAGGCAATGGAAAACTCTGGCCATCAACCGACACCTGCCGTTCTTCCATCGCTTCCAGCAATGCGCTCTGCGTTTTCGGTGAACTGCGGTTGATTTCATCCGCCAGCAACAGCTGGGTAAACACCGGCCCGCGATGCAACGTGAACGATTTTTTTTCTGCGTCAAAAATATTGGTGCCGAGAATATCCGCTGGCAGCATATCGCTGGTGAACTGGACACGGCGATAACTGAAACCCAGTACAGCGGCCAATGCATGGGCAAACGTGGTTTTGCCCATGCCGGGCAAATCCTCGATCAGCAAATGGCCATTGGCCAGCATGCATGCCAGTGCCAGGCGAATTTTTTCATCTTTCCCTAGCAACACCTGCCCGACGGCATCGACAATCTTGTCCGGTATGTTTTGCTGCATGGTCATGTACCCGCCCAGAATGGATGCTTACAGTGCAGACAAGCCGCGCTGCATATCTGCCTTGATATCGGCAATGTCTTCAAGCCCGACAGACACGCGGATCAGGTTATCTGTGATACCCGCCTGTATCCGTTCTT
Source organism: Pseudomonadales bacterium (assembly GCA_035430165.1). Lineage (GTDB taxonomy): Bacteria > Pseudomonadota > Gammaproteobacteria > Pseudomonadales > UBA7239 > UBA7239. Next base: position 11,306 of record DAOMGE010000039.1, read on the forward strand.
CCGGTGACAAACGGCCGTGTGTCGTCGTGGCGGGATGCACGATGGTGGTTTTGGTGTCGCCGAGATTGGCGGTCAATGACACCATGGTCGTGGCATTGATAAAACGCCATGCCGCTGCCTTGTCGCCTTTCACAGCGAATGACAGCACACCACCGAACTGGCATTGTTGTTTTCTGGCGAGTGCATGTTGTGGATGCGTCGGCAAACCACAATAAAAAACGTTTTCGATAGCTGGCTGTACTGACAACCACTGTGCGAGTTCGAGTGCATTATTCGAGTGCGCCTGCATGCGTAACGAGAGTGTTTCCAGCCCTTTCAGCATGACCCAGGCGTTGAAGGCGCTCAGGGTTGGCCCCGCCGTGCGCAGGAATGCCAGCACCTCATCCATGTGCTGTTTCTTGCCAGCAACCGCGCCGCCGAGGCAGCGCCCCTGCCCGTCGATATACTTGGTCGCAGAATGCACGACGATATCTGCACCCAATGCCAGCGGTTTTTGCAGGGCTGGCGTACAGAAACAGTTATCCACTACCAGCAAGGCATTGCCTGCGTGGGCGATGCTGGCGACAGCGGCAATGTCCACCACTTCGTTCAACGGATTGGAAGGCGTTTCCAGAAACAGCAATCGTGTATTCGGCTGCATGGCATGTTGCCAGGCATCAAGATCCGTCAAGGCAACAAATGAAACCTCGACACCGAATTTCTGCAAATACTTGCTAAACAGTACCGTGGTTGTACCGAACACACTACGCGAGCAAATGACATGGTCACCACTTTTCAGTAAGGCCACACACGTCGACAAAATCGCTGACATGCCAGAGGCTGTCGCCACAGCCATTTCCGCGCCTTCCATCGCTGCCAGCCGCTGTTCAAAAATCGCGACTGTCGGGTTGGTGTAACGCGAATAGACATTGCCTGCATCGGTACCGGCAAAACGCGCCGCTGCCTGCTCGGCGGAATCGAACACGTAACTGGATGTCAGGTACAACGGCTCGCTGTGTTCACCGATGGCAGAACGTTCGAACCCGCCGCGAATCGCATGCGTGGCAAAGCCCCATCCGGATTCAGGGTTGTGCGTGTCATCACTCATGGTGTATTACCTGTGTGCTTATCGGTTAATGGATCAATCCTGGCTGCCCCATTGTATTGCAACCAGATTCGCGGTGAACGCCCGTTCACCACAAATGTAATTTCTCCCTGCGGGTATTGCAGCGGCGTGGCGGTATACGGAATGTCTTCCAGATGCAGGCCCAGATCCCACAGATCTTTTTCACGATCCAGCACCAGCACCTGATAATAACCGGCGAGTATTTTCTGCCGTGCATCTGCCTGCAGATGTTGCGCACGCGCCGGGCTGCTGCCGGTTACCAGATCCGTCACCTGTGTGTTGTGCGCACAAAAATCCTTACCCGCCATCCAGCCCAGATACCCGTGTGAAGTCACACAGACCGGTCCCGGTACGGCAGCAATTTTCTGCAACAACCACGCGGTATTGCTGCGACTGTTTTCGCTGGGCAATTGCAATAGCACGCTGTACTGGCTGCGATAGACATCCACGACCAGCAAACCGGCCAGCACAATGGCGACGCCTGTCATCCTGCGCGAATGTTCTGCCTTGTCGACCAGTCGTGCAAAGCCGCAAGCGGCTGTCACCGCGACGAAGAAAAAGGCAGGCATCAGCACATTGAAAAAAGCACCGGCATAGGCCCGCGACAACAACGACAGGAAAATAAATCCGGCAAACAGGCTGACCCAACCCGGACGCCCTTTACGATCCTCCTGCAACAGGCACAGGAACAGGATGCTGCCCAGCAAGAGTACGGGCACAGCGGCAAGGAAAATTTCAAAAAACCGGCGAACACCGAACCAGGTTATGCCGTGGGTACTGGCCATCTGCATGGTGTAGAAATACCAGTCGTGCCCGGCCTTCCATTGCATCAACAACAATCCGGGCAACAACAGCAGAAAACCCAGCAAGCAAAATCGCAACAGGATATGCCAGCCACACCAGCAGAACAGGGTTATTGCTACAAACGGAAACAGGAATAGCGTTGCCTGCTTGGTAAAAAATGCCATGACACCCAGCATGGCCAGCAGCAATAACGTTCCGTCTGCAGGTTTATCGCGATAGCACAGCAACACATAGGTGGCTGCAGCTAATAATGCTGTCCATAAACAATCGACGCGCGCAACATCAAACCAGAACGCGGTGTACCGGAACATCATGGCGTAGAAAAAAACACCCAGCCATCCCGCCAGGCGCGATGCTGTCACCTTGTTAACAATCAGGTAAACCAGTAAATGTGTAAACAATGATGCGAGCAATGACACGAATCGCAAGGCGAAAAATCCCTCGCCAAACACCTTCACCGAGAGTGCCGACACGACATAGTAAAACGGCATGTAGAGTGCCGGCGCAAACGACATGGATGCGTCGCCGTACAACGGCCCGCCATGCACAAGTTGTAACACCTGCTGCAAGACACCGCCTTCCATCCATTCCAGTTCATACGGGTAGGCGATTCGCGATATCGTGACAAAAAGGAAAACAGAAAAAACACAAGCGCCCGGCACCAGCAGCGGCGCATAGAAAAGACCGCGTTTCAGCGCGGGTGACACACTAACCGCCGCATGCGCTGACAGCCGCCGTCACCTGGCATTGTGTATACCGACCACACTGCCATTCACGTCACCATCACCACTGGATTTGGCCGCGTCATTGCGACGCGTATCCAGTTTCTCCAGATACTCGGCATTCACGTCACCGGTGATGTAATTGCCAGTGAAGACCGAACATTCGAAATTGTCGATATGCGCGTACTCGCCCGTGCTTTCGATCAGGTCATCCAGATCCTGGTAGACCAGCCAATCTGCACCGATCGCCAAACGGATCTCTTCTTCCGTACGCCCATGGGCAATCAGTTCCGACGCCGTCGGCATGTCGATGCCGTAAACATTGGGATATTTCACTGCCGGCGCTGCCGACGCAAAATACACTTTGTTCGCACCGGCATCACGCGCCATCTGCACAATCTGTTCACACGTTGTGCCACGCACAATGGAATCATCCACCAGCAATACATTCTTGCCACGAAATTCCAGATCGATTGCATTCAGTTTCTGGCGCACGGATTTCTTGCGCTGTTTCTGGCCCGGCATGATAAACGTGCGGCCGATGTAACGATTCTTCATCAGGCCTTCACGAAACTTGACACCAAGATTGTGGGCAAGGATCTGGCCTGCCACGCGACTGGTATCCGGTACCGGAATCACCACGTCGATATCATGATCAGGACGTAATCTCATAATTTTCTCGGCGAGTTTTTCGCCCATGCGCAGTCGGGCCTTGTACACGGAAATGCCGTCCATGATCGAATCTGGCCGCGCAAAATAGACATACTCGAAAATGCACGGCTGCAGTTGCGGGTTTTCTGCACACTGGCGTGAATAGAAGGTACCGTCCTGTTCGATATAAATCGCTTCGCCGGGTGCGACATCGCGGATCAGTTTGAAACCGAGCACATCCAGCGCCACACTTTCCGAGGCAATCATGTATTCCGTGCCCGTTTCCGTTTCACGACTGCCAAACACCAGTGGACGTATGCCTCGGGGATCGCGGAAGCCGACAATGCCGTAATCAGCAATCATCGCTGTCACGGCATAGCCACCACGGCATCGACGATGTACACCTGCCACTGCAGCAAAAACATCATCAGCTTCAGGTGTCAATTTTCCAATCGCCTGTAACTCCAGTGCAAAAACATTCAACAAGACTTCGGAATCGGATTCGGTATTGATATGGCGCAAACCGGTACGAAAAAGTTCATCCATCAACTCCTCGGTGTTGGTCAGGTTGCCGTTATGGCCAAGTGAAATACCGTAGGGGGAATTGACGTAAAAAGGTTGCGCGAGCGCCGCACTGGAGCTACCGGCTGTCGGGTAGCGCACATGGCCTATTCCCATATTGCCCAGCAAATGCTGCATATGCTCATCGCCAAATACATCGCGCACCATGCCGTTACCTTTTTGCTGGTAAACACGGCCGCGATGGCAGGTAGCAATACCGGCGGCATCCTGTCCGCGGTGCTGCAGCATGGTCAATGCGTCATATAACGACACGCTGACATCACTGGTACCCACCATTCCAACAATTCCACACATAGCATTTCACCTTGCATTAAAAACCGGTAATTACATTCCGTGCCTGTTTTTTTCCTGACTCTGTTTTTCCTGCTTTTCTTTTTCTTGCCTGACCTTTTCAAACTGCTGCATGCCCCAACCCGAAACGGATGCAGCTGTTTCACGCGACCAGTTTTCCAGCACGAGAATACGCGGAACCAGTTTTGATTGCTGCCACCAGGGATCCTGCTGCACCGGTGCAATTTTCGGAATAAAAATCAGGATCAACAAGACAACCAGGACACCACGACAAATCCCGAACATCATGCCGAGCAACCGATCCATACCTGACAAGCCGGTGATCGCAACCAGTTTACTGATGGCGTAATTGACGAGGCTGCCGACAATCAGTGTGCAGACGAACAGGATTGCGAAAGCAGCCAGGTATCGCAATGACGGTGTTTCCACGGCGTTGGCGAGCAAGACAGCCAGTCGTTCACTGAAATAAAACGCCACCATAAATGCCAGCACCCACACCAGCAGCGACAAGGCCTCCTTGACGAAGCCGCGCACAATACTGATCAGTGCTGACAAGGCCACCACAAAAACAATGCACCAGTCTGCCCAGTTGTAGCCTGATTGCTCGATAAAGTTTGCCATCGTCACTGACGCCCGTTCACGGTTAAAAAATGTAGCGCTTATCTGGGTGCAAATGGCACGACCATGGATTTCACACCCATATCGGTGTCAATGCGCTGCCGGAGCTGGTTGGCTTTGGCCTTATCCAGTTTGGGGCCAACAAACACGCGGATCGTGTCGCCTTTGTCGCTATGGGTGACGGTGGAAAATGCGGGATGACCGTTCAGTTTCAGCTCGGCAATCATGGCCTCGGCTTTTTTCTTGTCGTTCACGGCACCCACCTGCACAACCCAGGCTTCCGGCATGTTGGCGGCATTGAGCTTGCCACCGGGCGCGGCCGGCACGGGTGGCAACGGTTTCGGCGGTGGTGCAACTGCAGGGGTCGTACTGGCCGGATTCG
>DAOMGE010000039.1:16560-25834 GCA_035430165.1 Pseudomonadales bacterium
ACCCTGACGGTTTCCGGTCGGCGTGTATCAAACACCAGCGGCAGGGTTATCACGGCCAGCGCTGTCAATACAGCTGCGCCCACCAAGCGTTGTTTTACTGCCTGTTCCAAATGAAACTCCCGGGCCGCGTTGAATTTTCAGTGGCGAATTCTATCTGTTTCAGCCGCCAGTGACGATCTGTTTGCACACATCCAGTGCAGGAATTCGCAGCAATTCATCGAATTGCTGCAGACATGCCAGGGGCTGGTACGGCAGTAATTGCTCGATCCTGTGCGCGCCATAGCTCACGGCCACGCGCGGCATGCCGATCGCCTGTGCCATGGCCATGTCAAAATGGGTATCGCCGACCATCAGGGCCGCCGCCGCATCACACCGGAAATGTGCCAGCAACTCCTGCAACATCTGCGGATCCGGCTTGGAACACGTTTCATCGGCGCAGCGCGTGGCATGAAAAAAATCCTGCATGCCAAGCTGTTCCAGGACACGATCCAGTCCCCGTCGACTCTTGCCAGTAGCCACGGCCAGTGAATACCCGTCATCGCGCAAACCATGCAGCGTTTCTTCCACTGAAGGAAAAAAAGGTGTAGGCGTATTGTCAACGTGGATAAAAAAATGCACATATTGCCCACGCACTGCTTCGCGCTGCGCGTGATCCAGCAAGGGATACAGTGCGACAATCGCTTCCGGCAAACCGAGTCCGATAATCTGGCAGATGTCTTCCGGAGCCAACACCTCGACATGACACGCTGCCGCTGCCTGCTGCATGCAACGCACAATCTTGGCCGTGGAATCGACCAGCGTGCCATCCCAGTCAAATACCAGCAACATGCTCACTCACCATTGCGCAAAAAGTGCAACACGCCCTCACCTGCTGCACGACCTGTGGCAAAACAGGCGGTAAGCAGATAACCGCCGGTTGGCGCTTCCCAATCAAGCATTTCACCCGCACAAAATACACCGGGCACATCGTGCAACATCAGGGTTTCATCAAGCGACTCGAAGCAGACACCACCGGCTGTGCTGATCGCTTCCGGCAACGGACGCGCTGCAACCAGTTTTAGCGGAACCGACTTGATCGCTGCAGCCAGTTGCTCGTCATTTGCAAACACCGTATCAGGAAAACATTCACGCAACAGTGCAGCTTTCGCACCTGCGATACCACAACTCTTGCGCAAGTGTTCACCCATTGAGCGCTTGCCGCGTGGTTTTGCCAGCGCCGTTATCAACGCTTCTGCACTGCGCCCTGGCGCCAGATCCACCGACAAGATAACTGAACCTTTTTCATTGATCATCTCACGCCAGCGAGAAGAAAGCGCATAGACCAGTCCGCCTTCAATGCCGCTGGCGGTGATCACGCACTCACCATTTTTTCCATCTATTGCAATCGACTTTAACGGCGAACCCGCAAATTTTTCCGCAAAGAATTCACTCCACGCAATATCAAAACCGCAGTTAGCCGGCTGTAAATCTGCCAGTGCAACATGGCGGGCTGCAAGCACAGGAAACCAGCTGCCGTCCGATCCCAGCTGTGGCCAGCTCGCACCACCTAGCGCCAACACGACTGCATCGGCTTTTACAGTCTTTTCTCCGTCTTCAGACACAAAAACCAACTGCTCATTGCGCCATCCAAGCCAACGGTGGCGGGTATGAATTTTTACACCATTCTCACGCAAACGATGAAGCCATTTACGCAAAAGTGGCGCTGCTTTCATTTCCACAGGAAAAACACGGCCTGAACTGCCGACAAAGGTTTCCACGCCAAGGGCATGTATCCAGTCACGCAACTGATCTGCACCAAATCGCTGTAAAAAAGGTTTCATGAATCCAGAGCGATCACCGTATCGCGTCACAAACTTTTCAAACGGTTCGGCATGGGTGATGTTCATACCACCGATTCCGGCCAGCAGGAATTTCCGGCCGGGGGAACGCATGGCATCGTAGATGTCGACTGCCACGCCCGCTTGCGACAAGACATCGGCTGCCATCAAACCGGCAGGGCCGGCACCTATGATGGCTACGCGTGGCATAAGGCTTTCAGCGGCAGAGCAATGTCATCCGGTAATGGCGCTTCAATACGAAGTTTTTCACCGGAAGCCGGGTGTGTGAATATCAGCGACGCGGCATGCAGGCACAGTCTCCTGAAACCCTTTTTTTCAGCAAGCGTATTTTTTTCAGGATCGCTGTATTTATCATCGCCGACCAATGAGTGCCCTGCATGTTTTGCATGTACACGAATCTGGTGGGTGCGGCCTGTATAAGGTTTGGCTTCCAGCAAGGTATAGCCATCAAACAGTTGGCGGATAGTAAAACCCGTATGCGACGGTTTGCCGTTGTCACTCACGCGCACCATGCTGGCTTCTTCATTTTTCAGCAGCGGCACTTTCACATCCTTGATACGTGCAGGCCAGCGCCCAAACACCAGGGCGAGGTAGCGTTTGTCCATGCGCCCTTCCCGCAAATCATCATGCAATGCAGTCAGCGCTGAACGTTTCTTGGCAATGATGAGGCAGCCCGACGTGTCACGATCCAGTCGATGCGCAAGCTCCAGCATTTTTTCCTGCGGACGCAATTGCCGTAGCGCTTCAATCAAACCAAGACGAATACCGCTGCCGCCGTGTACCGCAAGCCCGGCGGGTTTGTTGATCACTATCAGTTGCTTGTCTTCGTACAGGATGCGCGCTTCCAGTTCAGCCAACAGGTTAATGCCGGCTTTTGCGGGTGCATCCGGTTCAGGCAAGTGCAGCGGCGGAATACGCACCACATCGCCGCTATTCAGCTTCTGTTCCGGCCTGGCACGGCCCTTGTTCACACGCACTTCACCCTTGCGCAGGATGCGGTACACCAGCGTGCGTGGCACGCCTTTCAGCTGGCCGAGGAGAAAATTGTCGATACGTTGGCCGTCGTGATTTTCGTCCACCGTGACCATTTGCACAGGTGTCCTGGCGGTTAATGGCTTGGTTTGCTGGGTATTTTCATTCATGGGCAGCATGATAACAGCTGGCAGCGAGTGCATTAGCTCCGTGCTACCGCTAAAATGCCGCTTCCTTTTGGCCTTTCCCCTGCTTTCGAGGCTCTGATGATTACCCATCTCGACCATATCGCTATTGCCGTACCTGACTTGCAGCGCGCTATTTCCCGTTTTCTGGAAGATTTCGGACTGACCTTCAATGGCACGGAAGATGTGGCATCTGCCAAAACCACAACCGCTTTTTTCCCGATTGAGGGCACACAGATCGAGCTGGTACACCCGCTCCATGGCGAAGGCCCGATTGCCAAATACCTCGAGAAAAATGGCAAAGGCGGCATACACCATATCTGCTTCCGCTCGGACAACATCCTTGAAGATGTCGCGATGCTACAGGCCAAGGGCTACCAGTTCCTGTCCGATGCCCCGACCCCCGGTGCGCATGGCTGCCAGGTCATCTTTATCCACCCGAAATGCTGTGATGGCGTGCTGATCGAGATTAACCAGCCTGCTGATGATCACCATTAATAACCGCACGGTTTGAACTGTAGGGGCAGGCCCCTGTGCCTGCCCTTGAATCCGGGCACCCACAGGGGGGGCGCCCCTACGAAACACAAAACAGGAATCAAAACATGACCAACAAAACCATCGCCGACTGGCAAACCGCTGTCACCAAGCAACTGAAAGGCAAGCCGCTGGAGAGCCTCAACACGGCCACACCGGAAGGCATTACGCTGAAACCGCTGTATACCGCTGCCGATACTGCCAGCCTGCCGAACGCCAACACCCTGCCCGGCTTCGAGCCGTTTGTGCGCGGCCCCCAGGCCACCATGTATGCCGGGCGCCCATGGACGATCCGCCAATACGCCGGTTTTTCCACCGCCGAAGAATCCAACGCTTTCTATCGCAAGGCGCTGGCCGCGGGTGGCCAGGGCGTTTCTGTCGCCTTCGATCTGGCGACACACCGGGGCTATGATTCCGATCACCCGCGCGTAACAGGCGATGTCGGTAAAGCCGGTGTAGCCATTGATTCTGTTGAAGACATGAAAATCCTGTTCGATGGTATTCCGCTGGACAAGGTTTCAGTGTCGATGACCATGAATGGCGCGGTACTGCCAGTATTGGCAGGTTACATCGTCGCCGCTGAAGAACAGGGTGTGACGCAGGACCAGTTGTCCGGCACCATCCAGAACGACATCCTGAAAGAATTCATGGTGCGCAACACGTACATCTATCCGCCTGCGCCTTCGATGAAAATTATCGGCGACATCATCGCCTACTGTTCAAAAAACTTGCCGAAATTCAACACCATTTCCATTTCCGGTTATCACATCCAGGAAGCCGGCGCTGACGCCGCACTCGAACTCGCCTACACGCTGGCAGACGGCAAGGAATACATTCGCACAGCCATTGCTGCCGGCCTCGATATCGATGATTTTGCCGGACGCCTGAGTTTCTTCTTCGGCATCGGCATGAATTTCTACATGGAAATTGCCAAACTGCGCGCTGCACGTTTGTTGTGGTCACGCATCGTCAGCGAATTCAATCCAAAAGACGCTCGTTCAAAAATGCTGCGTACGCACTGCCAAACGTCTGGTTGGTCGCTGACGGAACAGGATCCTTACAACAACATCGTGCGCACCACCATTGAAGCAATGGCCGCTGTATTTGGTGGCACACAATCCCTGCACACCAACGCATTCGACGAAGCGATTGCACTGCCAACGGAATTTTCTTCGCGTATTGCACGCAACACGCAGTTGGTGATCCAGGAAGAAACCGGTATCTGCAATGTCGTCGATCCGTGGGGTGGCTCCTACCTGATGGAAACACTGACACAGGAAATCGCCGATAAAGCCTGGTCGCTGATTGAAGAAGTGGAAAGCAAGGGCGGCATGGCCAAAGCCATCGATACAGGCCTGCCGAAAATGCGCATCGAGGAATCGGCTGCCCGTAAACAGGCGCGCATCGACCGTGGCGAAGACGTGATTGTCGGCGTCAACAAATACAAACTGGCAAAAGAAGACGAGATCGACATACTGGACATCGATAACGTCGCCGTGCGCGAATCCCAGATCAAACGCCTCAACGAGATCAGGGCCAAACGCGACAATGCGAAAGTACAATCGATTCTCGCACAACTGACAGAGGCTGCTAAAACTGGCAACGGCAACCTCCTTGACCTCGCAATCCAGGCTACGCGCGCGCGCGCCAGCGTGGGTGAAATTTCCTCGGCGCTCGAAGCGGAATTCGGTCGATACAATGCCCAGGCTCGTACAATTTCCGGGGTCTACGGTGGCGCTTACCAGAACGATGCGGCCTGGCAACAAATCGTTGCTGACGTGAATGCGTTTGCAGATAAACATGGACGTCGCCCGCGTATGCTGGTGTGCAAGATGGGACAGGACGGCCACGACCGTGGTGCGAAAGTGATCGCCACTGCCTTTGCGGATCTCGGCTTTGATATCGATTTGTCACCGATGTTTTCGACACCGGCTGAAGTCGCCAAACAGGCAGTGGAAAATGATGTGCACATCGTCGGCTGTTCATCGCAGGCTGCCGGTCACAAAACGCTAGTGCCGGAATTGATTGCCGAACTGAAAAAACTGGGCGCTGATGACATCATCGTTGTTGCTGGCGGCGTCATACCGAAACAGGATTATGACTTCCTGTTCAATGCCGGCGTCAAGTGCGTGTTCGGTCCGGGCACACAGATACCGGTCGCTGCGAAAGAAGTGTTGGCAGCCATCAAGGCGTAACACGACTCTGCTGGCAAAAAAGCCCGCAATTCCCTGCGGGCTTTTTTATTGGCCGACAAAAAGACCACCCGGTTAAAGCGGTTATACCCGCTGAAAAAACACTGTAATAATTACAAGTCTTACGGTACGATCAAATTGATCAAGACTATAACGAGAACAGTGGCACAATCATGACCGTGCAAGCTATCAGACTGGTCGACCCGCAGCACACCATAACGTCCCAGGACGACACTTCGGCACACACCAATGTGCGCAAGATACGCGTATTGCTGCTGAAACCTTACCAATCCATCAATGCACCACTGCAGGCACCGCCTCTCGGCCTGCTGTATATCGTTGCAAACATGCGCCAGATGCTGGGTGAGTTTGCTGATGTGCGCATGATCGACATGAAACTGCACAATATGGAACCTGAAAGTGTTGTGCGCGTGCTTGAGGAATACCGACCGGACGTGGTTGGATTTTCTGCCCTCAATTTTGAGGCCTACGCCGGCCATGCCATCGCAAAAATCGCCAAGGCGTTTGATCCGTCCATCATCACAGTTTTTGGCGGGCCCTACGCGTTAAAAAATGCCAAGACTATCCTTGATGATGCCAATATGGATTGGGTATTTGAAGGCGCAGCGGATCGCACGTTTCCACAAGCCTTGCAACGCCTCATCCAGAATCGCAGCATCGATGAAAGCATTCTGGGTATGTCTTTCCGTCGCCCGGACGGCAGTGTTTATCTTTCTACGAAACAGGACCAGATCAATGATCTGGACAACCTGCCGCCACCGGCCTGGGATCTGGTGGATCTCGATGCCTATGCCGCCAAGCCCAACATGGCAGCCAATCTCAAGGGCAAGCGTTACGCCCTGCTGTTCACGTCGCGCGGCTGCCCCTATCTGTGCAATTATTGCCACGATATTTTTTCCAAGAAATTTGTCTATCACAGTGTTGATTATGTAATCGCTGAAATCGAGCGACTTTATGAACAATACGGCGTGGATGAATTCCAGATTGTGGATGACATTTTCAACCTGCATAAACCGCGCCTGAAAGCGATTATGTCTGAAGTGCAAAAACGCTGGCCAGGCAAACTGAAGTTTGCGTTCCCGAATGGATTGCGTGCTGACATCCTTGACGAAGAAGTTATCAACGCGATGTGCGATGCCGGCACCTACGCTGTCTGTATCGCAGTAGAAACCGTCACACCACGCTTGCAGGAGTTGGTGGAAAAGCATCTGGATATCGACAAGACCCGCCGCGCGATCGCCTTGTTTGGCAAGCGCAAGATACAGATTACCGGTTTCTTCATGTTGGGCTTTCCCACTGAAACACTGGAAGAAATTAAAGCCACCATCGATTTTGCCATCGACAGTGATCTGACGCTGGCCTTTTTCTTTTCGGTTGTACCGCAATTCGGCACGCCGCTGTACGACCTGGCGTTGAAGGAAAATGCAGAGGTTACCCAACGGCTTAGCCAGATTGAATCCGGCACCTACCGCAACTCCCTGTCCTGGTACCAGCAGGCCTACGGACACTCGCTTGCCAATACCTTGCGCTGGGCCAATATCCGTTTCTATTTCTCACCGCGCCGTATCATCAAGATCCTGCGCCTCTGGAATCTCAGCGCGCTACTCCGCAGCCTGAAAGTGTTCCTGCGAATACTCGTGAACTGAAATAATTTGCGACCCATAAAAAAGCCCGCAGCAGCGGGTTTTTTTATGGGTGACGGCATTTCACACTGTACTTTGGATAAAGCGCAGCAATACTTTCACTTGCTTACGCACCTGCGGGATCGGTTCCGGGTATTGCACCCATGACATCACCAGCCTCCCGAGAAAGGCCACCAGCGCCGGCAATTCGATATCGGCTGCAATTTCGCCACGCGCCTGTGCGTCGGCAAAGGGTGCAGCAAGAATTTCCTGCCATTGCCGGGATACATGGCCTGAATTCATGTAGTAACTGCTCGTGGTGTGTGCATTGCTGCCGCCGAGCAGCAAATCATACCCCGCAGCCCTGGGCCCGTGTTCGATGGCGTAGAGCAGGCAGTGCTCAACCAATGCCGGGAATGGTGGCAGTGGTGAAGGCAGTGAATCGGCAATTTCATCGAAGAATGCGCTGGCCTGTCGCTCAATCACTGCCTGCAGGATGGCCTGCCGCGACGGAAAATAGCGATACACGGTACGGCGGGCCACTTGCGCTTCATGCGCAACGTCCTCGATGGTTGTCGCGGATAGCCCTTGTCGCCCGTAACAGCGTTCTGCCGCCGAGAGAATCAGTTCCCTGCCGGGGCCGGTTGCCTGCTGGCGTGTGCCCTGACCCCAGCGCAGGCTGGATGATGGTTCTTTTGGCATCTGCTTTACCTGTACGGATGTTGAGGAAGCGCGCTCACCACGCGCCCGCTTTTTGCATCATGGCCTTGAATCGCTCCATCGCACGGAATTTTACCGCCAGTTCCCGGTGGTCTTCACCCTCTTCCACCCAGAATGCCCGCCCCCACGGTGATGGCGTCCACGGCAGGACACTGGAATGATAGGTCGCGGCGGGATCGAGTGAATCGACAAACTCCCTCGTCAGCAACTCCATCGGGCTCAATACCACATCAAAGGGCTGGCCATACCTGCCATTGGCCTTGCGCAGATCCATCAGGATTCCGACGATTTCCGCCAACCGTTTGTTCTTCGACGGCACACCGAGCCAGCCATCATTTGCTGCTGCCCGCTTGAAGGCCGCCTGGCTGGCACCGCCGACCCACACAGGCACTTTTTGCGTGGGTGCGGGTGATTGCACTACCTCGTGATACTCGAAAAATTCGCCCTGGTGCGAGACAGGTTGGCCTGTATGCAGCTGGTGCATACAGGTGATGATTTCATCCAGGCGACGCCCACGGGAAGCAAAATCGACGTTGAGCAAGGCGAACTCTTCCTTGAGCCATCCAGCCGATACACCACACGTCACGCGATTGTTCGTAAAGATGGCCGCTGCCGCTGTGGCCCTGGCCACGGTGAAGGGATCTCGCAAGGCCGCGAGAAAAATATTGGTCGCCAGACGCAGGGTTTTGGTGGCCACGCCCATGGCGGTCAGGGTGACCCACGGATCAGTCCACGGATTGGTGTGTGGCCACCAGACCTTGCCGTCCGGGGTGTACGGGTACGGGGTTTCGATCCGGGTGGGATACACCAGGTGATCGGGTACGGTGACGCCTTCGTAACCCAGCTCTTCTGCTTTCTGGGCTATGGCGATGAACTGGTCCACCTCTTCGGTATTGACCAGCGAGATCCAGTATTTCATGGGGAATTCCTCTGTGTAGGCGCTGAAAGGATTGTAGGGCATCAGCTATTGCACATTTAAACATAAATGTGTCACAATGAACAATGACACTGATTTTTATATTTGTGTCATAGAGCACAAAGGAGAACGTAATGGCCAGTTTTGGCGACATCCGGCAGGTCGGTTACCTGACCAACAATATCGAAAAGGCCATGCACGCCTGGGTGGAGCGCTCGGGCGTCGGCCCGTTCACCTGGTACCGCAATGTCAGCCTGAAAGCGGTTTACAAGGG